>DASUNU010000172.1:0-47005 GCA_036276995.1 Solirubrobacterales bacterium | reverse complement strand
CGCGCCGCCGTGCCCACGCTCTGCACGGTCAGCCAGCGGTGCAGGAACAGCGCCCCGGTCAAGGCGGTGCCAACGCCCGGGAAGCGCCAGGCGCAGGGCACCGCCCTCCCCTCGGAATCGAGCAGCTGGGGCCCGGCGGCCGCCGCCTTCGGGTCCGCGTCGAGCGCAGCGAGTAGGGCCACGACCGCCCCTGGCCGCAGTTCCGAATCCTCGTTCAGCAGCAGGCAGTAGTCGCCACGGGCCTCGCGCATCAGGGTCGAGTCGTTCTCCGCCTTGCCGGCTCGCCGCTCCAGGGCGATCAGGCGGATGTCGCCGCCGCGCGCCCGCACCGCCTCGGCCGAGCCGTCGTCGGAGGCGTTGTCGAGCACCAGCACCTCACGCTCGACCCCGGCCGGGTGCGTGCGCTCGATCGCCTCGAGGCAGGCCATCAGGTACTCGCGGCCGTTCGTGTTCACGACGCAGTAGGAGAGCGTGGGCGCCAAGCGGGGGACGATAATCGCGCGGTCACGATTTCGAGACCGACCTTCATTTCGTGACCGACCTTCGTTTCGTGACCGACACCAACGTTCAACTCGTCGATCCATCGGCGTTCACGCCCCCTTACGACCGCGCGCTCGCGGCCGCTCTGTCGCGCGCCGGGGCATCGGTCGAGTTGCTGACCAGCCGCTTCCTCCACGGCGACGTGCCGCCGGCCGAGGGCTACCGGGTGCAGGAGTGCTTCTACCGGCGCAGCGCCGCCCGCGGGCTCGATGCCCGCGCCCGCCTCCCCTTCAAGGCGGCGGAGCACCTCGCCGACATGCGGCGCTTCCGCCGTGACTCGGCCCGCCGCGTGGCGGCCGGTGAGGGCCCCGACGTCGTCCACTACCAGTGGCTGACCTTCGCGCCGCTCGACGCCCACCTGCTGCCGGACCTGCACCCACGCCTGCTGACCGCCCACTACATCCTGCCGCCGCGGCCGAGCCGCCGGCAGGTGTCGAGCGCCCGCCGGGTCTACGAGCGCATGGACGCGGTCGTCGCCCACTCCGAGCACAGCGCCGCCCGCCTTCGCGACGAGGTCGGGGTCGATCCGGCCAAGGTCCACGTCATCCCCCATGGCGCCTTCGACTACCTGACCCGCTTGCCGCAGGAGCAGCCGCTGCCGGCGGAGCTGGAGGGTGCCGCGGGCCCGGTGATCCTCTGCTTCGGCCTGCTCCGTCCCTACAAGGGCACCGAGCAGCTGCTGCGCGCCTTCCGCGCGGTCGAGGGGGCAGAGCTCTGGATCGTCGGCAACCCGCGCATGGACGTGGCACCGCTGCGCGCCCTCGCGGCCGAGGCCAAGGGCCGGGTCCGGTTCGTCACCCGCTTCGTCGCCGAGGCCGAGATCCCGGCGATCTTCCGGCGCGCCGACCTCGTCGTCCTCCCCTACCTCGAGGCCGAGCACTCCGGCGTCCTCTACACCGGCCTCGCCTTCGGCAAGCCGCTGCTGCTGAGCGCGGTCGGCGGCTTCCCCGAGGTCGCCGCGACCGGTGCCGCCCGCCTCGTCCCGCCCGGCGACGTGCCGGCGCTGACCGCCGCGCTCACCGAGCTGGCCGGGGACGAGACCGCCCGCGCCGAGCTCGGCGCCGCCGCGACCCGCGCCGCCGCCGGCCCCTTCTCTTGGGACGAGACCGCCCGCCTCACCCTGGACCTCTACCGCGAGCTGACCGAGGCGCGCTCGTGATCGCGATCGAAATCCTCTTCTGGCTCTGCGCCGGCCTGATCGTCTACACCCACCTGGGCTACCCGCTGGTGCTGTGGGTGCTGGTCCGCCTTCGCGCCGATCGTCGGGCTCATAACCCGAAGGTCGCTACCGACAAGCTGGAGGTCACTGGTTCGAGCCCAGTAACGCCCACCGTCTCCCTCCTCATCCCCGCTTACGACGAGGAGGAGGTGATCTCGGCCAAGGTCGCCGATGCGCTCGCGCTCGACTACCCGCGCGAGCGCCTGCAGGTGATCGTCGCCTCCGACGGCTCCGCCGACGCCACGGTCGAGCGCGCCCGCGCCGCCGGTGCCGACCTCGTCCTCGACCTCCCTGCCGGCGGCAAGGTCGCCGCCCTCAACGCCGCGGCCGAGCTGGCGACCGGGGAGCTGCTCGCCTTCTCGGACGCCAACAGCGCCTGGTCGCCCGACGCCCTGCGCCAGCTCGTCGCCCCCTTCGCCGAGCCGGCGGTCGGCTACGTCTGCGGCCAGGTCCGCTTCGTCGGCGAGGACGGCGGCAACCTCGAGGGCGCCTACTGGCGCTACGAGATGGCGGTGCGGGAGATGGAGTCGGCTCTGGGCGGGGTCACCGCCGGCAACGGCGCCATCTACGCGGTCCGCGCCGCCGACTACCTGCCGCTCGCCGCCTCCGGCAGCCACGACCTCTCCTTCCCCTTCCTGCTCGCCAAGCGCGGTCGCCGCTCGCTCTACGAGCCGGCGGCGCGGGCGGAGGAGAAGATGGTCCCGACCCTGGAGGGCGAGTTCGCCCGCAAACGGCGGATGATGGTCGGGCTCTGGGACATCGTCGTCGGCGAAGGGATGCTCTCCCCCCGCGGCTACTCGCCCCTGTTCGCCTTCGAGCTCGCCTCGCACCGGTTGCTGCGCTACCTCAGCCCGCTGCTGCACGTGCTTCTGCTGCTGCTCAACCTGCTCCTGCTCGACCAGGGCTGGGTCTACGCCCTCACCTTCGTCGCCCAGCTGGGGCTGTTGGCGGCGGCGCTGCTCGGAGGCCGGCTGCCGCTGGCGCCGCTGCGGATCGCCCGCTACTACGTGATGACCACCGCCTCGATCGCCGCCGGCCTCTGGGACCGCGCCCGTCACGGCGCCGGCGGGCGCTGGGCCAAGGCCGAAGGAACCCGCTGATGCCGCGCGCCTTCGATGCCCTCGTCGCCGCCCTGGCGCTGATCCTGCTCTCGCCCTTCCTGCTCGCAGCCGCGGTCGCAATCAAGCTCGGCAGCCGTGGCCCGGTGATCTACCGCCAGCGCCGCATCGGCCGCGACGACCGGCCCTTCGAGATGTGGAAGCTGCGGACGATGGTGCAGGGCTCCGACCCGGTCGGGGTCGGCACCGTGGTCACCCGCGACGACCCCCGCGTCACCCGCGCCGGCCGCTTTCTCCGCCGCACCTCGCTCGACGAGGTGCCGAACCTGGTCAACGTCCTGCGCGGCGAGATGGCGATCGTCGGCCCGCGCCCGACCATCCCCGCCCAGGTCGACGATTACACGCCGCGCCAGCGCCGCCGCCACGAGGTTCTGCCCGGGATCACCGGCTGGGCCCAGGTACAGGGCCGCGCCGGCATCCCCTGGGAGGAGCGGATCGAGCTCGACGTCTGGTACGTCGACCACCGCTCGCTCGCGCTCGACGCCCGCATCCTCGCCAAGACCGTCTGGCTGGTGATCAGCGGTCAGGGCCTCGCCCCCGATTAGGGTTACGGCGATGACGAGCGAGAGGCCGGCAGTCAGCCTGCGCAGGTTCGAGCCCGGCGACGCCGCGGCCGTGCACCGCTGGTTCAACAACCCGGCGGCGACCGCCTCGCTGATGGAGCAGCGCGGGAGCTTCTCGCTGAAGGAAGCCGAAGGCTGGGCACAGCGGGCGATGGACGACTCCGGCGAGGACCGCAAGTTCGCGATCGTGGTCGAGGGCTACGAGGAGCCGGTCGGGTTCACCGCCCTCTACGGCCTCTTCCGCCAGACCGCGCCGGAGCTGGGAGCGCTGATCGGCGACGACGTGCGCGGCAAGGGCGTCGGCCGTCGGGCCGAGGCGCTGACGATCGCCAGGGCCTTCGACGAGTACGGCGCCCACCGTGTCTACGGACGCATCCCGGCGCGCAACGAGATCGCCAAGAAGACCGTGACCAGCCTCGGCTGGGTGCACGAGGGGACGATGCGCGCCCACCTCGCCCGCGAGGGCGCCCCGCCGGACGACTGCGAGGTCTGGGGCGTGCTCCCGAGCGAGTTCCGCGCCGCGGCGGCCGACCTCTTCGAGTGAGCGGGTTCGCGGCCAGGGCGAGGCTGCTGGAAGACCGCGGCGAAGCCGCGGTCTCTGATCAATTCTTTCGCTCGCGGGAGTTCCTGGACGCGGAGGGGGTAACGCACACGCTGAAGATCGAGGGCGATGAGGTGGAGCTCGTCGGGCCGTTGGTGGTGCGGGAGATCGATGACACGGGAGAGCGGGATGGCGTCTCTCCCTACTCGTTTCCCGGGTTGGTTGAGAGGGACGGGGGGCCTCCCGTCAGGCTCGATCCGGCAGCGATCGACTACTCGGGGACCGGGCTGGTCAGTGTGTTCATTCGGCACACGCTGGGCGAGCCTCCGCTGAGTGGGAGCACGCCGAGGAATGTGGTGCAGATCGCGGATCCCACCTTGCCGCCGAAGAGCAGGCCGAGTGATCGCAGGCAGATTCGGCGGAACCTGGAGGTGGGGTATGGGCTGGAGCTGGTCGCCGGGCCGGAGACGAGTGCGGAGCAGCGGGGTGGGTTCGTTGCGGTCTACGAGGAGACGATGCGGCGGACGGCGGCGGCGGAGCATTACTTCTTCGGGGGCGCCTACTTCGACCGGCTGCTGGAAGCGGAGGGGACCTGGCTGGCGCTCGCTACCGCTGGTGATGGGACGCTTGCGGCCGCGTCGCTCGCTGTGGTCAGCGATGGGTTCCTGCACTACTACCTCTCCGGCAGCGCCGACTCGCATCTGGGCGACTCGCCGATGAAGAACGTGGTCGCGCGGCTGATCGAGCACTCGGCGGAGCTGGGGCTGCCGCTCAACCTTGGCGGCGGCATCACCAACGGCGACGCGCTGGAGGAGTTCAAGCGCGGTTTCGCCAACCGCGAGGAGGCTTGGCGGACCTCGGAGATCGTTTGCGACCCGGCTGCCTACGAGCGGCTCAGCGCCGGCCGCGCCGCCGCCGGCTTCTTTCCCGCCTACCGCGCTTAGGAGCTCAGCTCTCGGGCTGGGCCGGGGTGGGACCGGTGAAGGGGAAGGCGGTTGCCGGCTCGCCGCCGTACCGGCCCCAGGTTTCTTTGCCGAAGGCGCGGATCGCGTCGAGCGTGGCGGCGCCTTTGTAGGTGGGGCAGCCGAGCAGGTTGGTCCAGGTCGTTGCCGCCACCGCGTAGGTCATTTTGTCGTTCGGGAAGAGCAGCGCCGCCGCGTACATCGTGTCGTAGAGACCCTTCAACTCGAGCTGGTCTTTCTGCGGCAGATCGGGCGAGTACTGGATCTCCATCCGCCCGTGCTCCAGCGTGTGGACGATGTCGATTTCCTTCGGCATCTCCGCGTAGGCTCCGTCGGCCTGCTGGTAGGGAGGTTCGACGTGCGGGCCAGAGGTCGGCGGGTTGGTCTGGTAGTCCGGCGTGTCGGAGTTTTTGGGGATGTGGGTGTTCCCCTCGTCTTCCAGGCCCAGCTCGAGTTTGCAGCCGGCCGCTTTGGCCGCGGCTTTGAGGTCGGTCACTTTGGCCGCCGCCGGCTCGATCCCGGCGCGGTTGTCCGGTTCGACCCCGTTGGTGGATCCGATCTGGGTGTTGAGGTTGATGTGAGCGTCGCCCTGGGCGTCGCTGTCATCGCCACCGGTGATCAGGACGAAGGCGAGCACCGCGATCACCAGCACCACGGTCGAGGCGATCGCGTAGCCAAAGATCAGGCGGTTGCGGTCGGAACCGGACTCAGCCTGTTCGGCCTCGATCCGCTCTTCGCGTCGCTTTTCCCTCTCGCTCTTCCCCGACATGAACCAAAAAGATTAATCGGCTTTGCCCGACAAGGTCGCCGCGTCGCCGCGCACGCGCTCCCAGGGCCGCGAAGCGCGCAGCGCGCCGAGCACGGCGCGGGTCGCCGGCGCTTTGTTCAGAGCGTAGAAGTGGATGCCCGGCGCACCGGCGATCAACAGCTCCGCGCACTGCTGGGCGGCGAAGGCGACCCCGAGCTCGAACTCGCGCTCCGGGTCGCCGCCGGCGGCCTCGAAGGCCGCTTCCAGCGGCGCCGGAATTGAGGCGTCGCAGAGGTTGCAGATCCGCTTCGTCTGGGCGAAGCTGGCAACCGGGATCACGCCCGCCAGGATCGGCACCTCGATCCCCCGCGCCCGCGCCGCCCGCACGAAGTCGAAGTAGACCTGGTTGTCGAAGAAGAGCTGGGTGATCAGGAAGCCGGCGCCAGAATCGACCTTGCTCTTCAGGTAGTTCAGGTCGGTCTCGAGGTCGGGCGCCTCCGGGTGTACCTCGGGGAAGCAGGCGCCGCCGACCGCGAAGTCCCAACCGGCGTTGATGAAGGCGGCCAGCTCGGCGGCGCTGCCCAGCCCACCCTCGGGCTGGACGAAGTCGGTTTCGCCCCGGGGCGGGTCACCGCGCAGCGCGAACACGTTCTCGATCCCGGCCGCCTCGATCCGGTCCAGCGTGCTCGCCAGCCCCTCTGTGGTCTCGCCAACGCAGCTGAGGTGGGCCATCGTCTCGAACTCGAGCTCGTCCTTCAGCGCCCGCGTGATCTCGACCGTGCCGTCGCGGGTGCCGCCGCCGGCGCCGTAGGTGACGGAGACGAAGTCGGGCTCCAGCTGCGCCAGCTCGCGCGCGGTCGCGTAGAGCTGCTCGGTCGCCTCCTCCGTCTTCGGTGGGAAGAACTCGACCGAGAAGGTCGGCCGCCGCGCCGCGATGATCTCGTCGATCCGCATCGGTTGAGGGTAGCCGGACGCCGCCTGTGGCTGCCGGCCCGGACGCAGCTCAGGCAGATGCCTTGCGCCGGTCGGCCCGGGCCTGGAACTCCGCCTGGATGTCCTCCAGGTGCTTGCCCTTGGTCTCCGGCACCAGCTTCCAGCAGAAGATCAGGGTGACGATCCCGATCGCGCCATAGAACCAGAAGGCGCCGCTGCGCCCCAGCTCTTCGATCAGCAGCAGGAAGGTGAGCGAGACGATGAAGTTGAAGGTCCAGTTCGCCATCGTCCCGATCCCGGCCGCCTTGCTGCGCACGCTGAGCGGGTAGATCTCCGCGTTCAGCAGCCAGAAGATCGGGCCGAGGCTGATCGCGAAGGAGGCGACGTAGGCCATCAGGCTGCCGATCGCGATCACCGAGGCCAGGGTGCTCTCGCCGCCGGAGACCTCGAAGGCGGCGCCGAGCGCGAACAGCGAGATCGTCATCCCGGTGACGCCGATGAAGAGCAGGGTCCGCCGCCCGGTCCGGTCGAGCAGTCGCAGCGCCACCAGGGTCGCCGCGACGTTGATCACCCCGACCCCGACCGCGGCCAGGATCGATCCGGCGGAGGAGTTGACGCCGGTGAATTCGACGATCGTCGGCGCGTAGTAGATGACCGTGTTGATCCCGGTCACCTGCTGCAGGATCGCCAGCCCGACCCCGACCACCAGCGCCGCTTTCACCACCGGCT
The DNA here is from genome assembly GCA_036276995.1 of Solirubrobacterales bacterium. Taxonomy (GTDB): domain Bacteria; phylum Actinomycetota; class Thermoleophilia; order Solirubrobacterales; family 70-9; genus VAYN01. The sequence continues at coordinate 39,652 of DASUNU010000172.1, read as the reverse complement.
GCAGCAGCTCGCTCCAGGCGCCCGGCTTTTCGTCGAGGCTGTCCTCGATCTCCTCCAGCTCGCGGTCGATCGTGTCCGGGTCGTCGACCCGGATCTTTGCCAGCGTCGCCCGCGCCGCGAAGTTGTCGCCGTGCATGACCAGCCAGCGCGGGCTCTGCGGCATCCGCCACATCCCGAAGGCGAGCGCCAGCGCCGGCACGCAGCCGAGCCCCAGCATCCAGCGCCAGCCTTCGCTGGCGTCGAAGGCGAGCCCGACCAGGTAGGCGACGAGGATCCCGATCGTCACCGCCAGCTGGAAGAAGCTGACCAGGCGCCCGCGGCTCTCCGGCGGAGCGACCTCGGAGATGTAGACCGGCGCGGCGGCGGAGGCGAACCCGATCGCGACGCCGATCACCACGCGGGCGATCACCAGCACCTCGACCCCGGGCGCGGCCGCGCTGCCGAGGGCGCCGACGATGAAGACCCCGGCGGCAATCAGGATGATCAGCCGCCGCCCGTACTTGTCGGCCGCCGGCCCGGCGTAGGCGGCTCCGAAGATCGCCCCGATCGGGACCGCCGCGACGACCAGCCCTTGGGCAAAACTGCCGAGGTCGAACTCGGGCCCGATGAACAGCAGCGCCCCGGCGATGACGCCGGTGTCGTAGCCGAACAGCAGCCCGCCGAGGCCGGCGATCGCAGCGGTCAGTACGACGTTGCGCCGTGCTCTCCGCGCCGAATCCTCCGATCCCGAACTCATCCCGCCGGGACCGTATACCGCCCCACGGACACACGCCACTTTTCCTGACCGATGCCTTTACCCCGGACTTTGCGGCAACGATGATCAGACCCCTCTTGCCACCTCTGGGAGCGAGGTCTAAGTTGGATCTGCGACCGGGAGAGACCGGTCCCCGCGGAAGCCAAGCGGGGAGCGGCCTCGAAGGTGGCGCAACGAGCTTCTGAGCGCGAAGGCTACGCGCAAGGCAGGCAACCGAGCGTCATCACCGGTCGCGTTTTGCGTTCCGACTGAGTCTCGGATGCCTCCAAGTAATTGAGAGTTGACCCACCCGGGGTGTGGTCAAGCCTTCAAACGTTGTCGGCACCGCCTCGCGGTCCGCACGAGCGCTTCCCGGACGTAGCCGGGTTCGTGGCAGACCTGTCCGTGGGTGAAGCGCAGCGTGGTAAGACCGGAGATCGCGTGGGCGTTGTCCCGCCGCTTGTCGCTCGCCTGCTTGGTGGCCGTGCGGTGATAGCGCAGGCCGTCGGTCTCGACCACCAGGCCGAGTTCCGGCCAGAAGAAGTCGACCCTGTACCCGTCGATCCAGGCTTGGGTTTGGGGGGAGGGGAGCCTCGCCGCGTGTGCCAGCGGCAGGAAGCGCCGCTCGAGCTGGCTGGAAGTGAGGGTGGTGGTCGGGCCGTCCAGCAGCTTTCGCAGCCGCCCGGTTCCCGGCCATCTCGGCAGGGGGTCCAGAGCTTCGCGCAACTGCTCGGGGTTGACCAGGCGACGGTGGTCCGCCTCGTTGACGGCGGCTTCCACCTGGCCGATGGGAATGAGCGCGGCGAGATCGACCAGGGTGGCGACCGGGTGGGTGACGGGAATGCCGTCGACCTCACGGCGCCCTGGCATCTCGTGGTCACGGCGACGGTGGGCGCGAATGCCGGGCCGTTGTCGGGGGCGCCCGAGCGGTACGACCAGATGGATGTCTCCCGCTCGCTGCCGGCGAATGCCCCACAGGGCCGCGGCGCTCTGGTGGCTGAGCAGCGCTTCGGGCCCGCAAGCGAGGACGGCGGCCATCCACCGCCCCCGAGCATCGACTCCGGGTCGTCCAACCGCGTAGACACCCCTCATCAGGGGATGGAGACGGCCATTCGCGAGGCGGTGCTCGATCGACCTTGGTTTCATCCCCACCGCCAACAACTGCGACCGGGCTACGACGCCGTGTTGGCTGTCCGCCAGTCGCCAGACCTCTCTTGCCCAAGGTTGAGGAGTTGACCCACTCATGGTGTGGCCAAGTCCCCCAGCGACCCAAACTCTCCCCGCCGTCCGACTCGCTACCTAGGTTGATCCCTGCCGGAGAGCCTGCCCTCCCGGCCGCGACCGGGGCGCATTTCCGGGAGCTGGGCGTCGCCGACGAACCCCGTGAGCACTGTTCGCCGCGACTAGCCCGCCCGCTCCCATCTCCCTCATGCGAGGATGGCGCGATGGGTGAGGAGGTCCGCTACGAACGGGTCGGCGCGGCGGCGATGCTGACGATCGACCGGCCCGAGCGGCGCAACGCGGTCGACGGCGCCACCGCGAAGCTGCTGCGCCAGGGCTTCGACGAGTTCGAGGCGGACGGTGGCGCCCGCGTGCTCGTCCTCACCGGGGCCGGCGGCGAGGCCTTCTGCGCGGGCGCCGACCTGAAGGCGCTCGACCTCGATGTGGACGACGCCGGCGGGCCGATGGGCTTCAGCCGCCTCACTCCGTCGAAGCCGGCGATCGCTGCGGTCGACGGCTGGTGCCTGGCCGGCGGCCTCGAGCTCGCCCTCTGGTGCGACCTGCGGGTCGCCACCCCAGGCTCCACCTTCGGCTTCTTCGAGCGCCGCTGGGGGGTGCCGCTGATCGACGGCGGCACCCAGCGGATGCCGCGGGTCGTTGGAATGGGCCGTGCCCTAGAGCTGATCCTCACCGGACGCCCGGTCGACAGCGAGGAGGCGCTGCGGATCGGCCTCGTCAACGAGGTCGTCGCTTCGGGCGCCCACGTCGAGCGGGCGCTGGAGCTGGCGGAGCGGATCGCCTCCTTCCCCCAGGAGACGATGCTGGCCGACCGCCGCGCCGCGATCGAGGGCCACGGCCTGCCGCTGGCCGAGGGCCTGGCGCTCGAGCACCGGCTCGGCCGCGAGACGCTCGAAGTCGCGGTCCGCGGCGCCGCCCGCTTCGCCGCCGGCGAGGGCCGCGGCGGCGCCGGCGTCTAGTTCGGCCGCGCGCTCAGCTCTCGCGGGCGACGCGACGCATTTCGTCCTCCGCCGCTTCCGGCCCGAGATAGGGCATCAGCACCGCGAAGACCAGGTCGGGCAGTACCCGGCGCAGTTCCGGTCCGCGCCCGGCGCGGATCTCGTCGAAGATCATCGAGGTGGCACCGCCGATCGCGAAGCGGGCGGTGTCGGCCGGCAGTTCGTCGCCCTGCGGCGAGGCCGAGCGGCCTTCCTCGAGGAAGTAGGTGAAGCGCCCGAGCGCCCCGCGGTAGCGGATCCGCGCGTCCTCGCCGACCGCGGTCACCTCCACCATCGCCATCCGGGCGATGTCGTGCTCGGTCGCCAGCAGGTCGACCAGGGCGCGCAGCGCGGCGATGATCCGGTCCGGCCAGGGCTGCCCGACGGTGCTCTCGAAGGCGGTCGAGACGTGGGCGACGAGAACGTCGATGACCGCGTCGTAGGCCTCGAGGAAGCAGCCCTCCTTACCGACGAAGGTGGCGTCGAAGGTCTCGCGGCTCACCCCCGCTGCTTCGATCACGTCGGCGGCCGTGGTCGCCTCGTAGCCTTTGGCGGCGGCGACCCGGACCATCGCCTCCAGCATCCGCTCGCGCTCGGAGCGCACCGCGTAAGCCCTGGGCAGTGCCTGACTCGCGCCTGATCCGTGACCTGGATTCGATGCCGATGGCGGACCCATCGACTCTCAGCGTAGGGGAGTTATGACGACCTGTCCAACCGTCACACGAGACCCTGTAAAGGTCTATTTCAAGCGCTCGCGGCCTGCATCTCGGCGCTCGCGGCCTCGGCCCCGAAGTACGGCAGTACCGCGAAGTACATGAACTCCGGGAGCAGGTCGCGGAAACCCCCGTCGGCCTTGGCAGCGAGCCGCGAGTGGATCAGCGCGTGGATCCCCGCGGTCACCCCCTCGGGAGCGATCGGGGGCGGCGACTCGCCGTCCTCGGCCGCCGCCTCGCGGGCGCCGTCGACGAAGTCGGTCAGCCGCTGCATTGCCGCCGCGCGCTTGGTCAGGGCCTCCCCCCCGGCCGTGTGCACCTCGACCACCAGCGCCCGGCCGATGTCGGGCTCGGCGTCGAGGAACTCGAGCAGCGCCCCGAGCCCGGCCCGTAGCTGCTCCCGCCAGGAGTCCTTGCCCGCGGCTGCCTCGATCAAGAGCGCTTCGACTCGCTCCACGCCCAGGTCGTAGGCCTGCAGGTAGCAGTCGTCCTTGTCCGCGAAGTTGTCGTAGAAGGCCTGGCGGTAGACGCCCGTGCGAGCGAGCACGGTACGGACGGAGGTGTGCTCGTAGCCCTCTGCTCCCACTGCCTCGAGCATGCCCTCGAGGATCGTCTGCCGCTTCGATGAGGTCACGAGTTTCAGTTCAGGAGACTCCGCGACTCGCAGGTCCGGAGCCTTTGAAACGCCGGCCCTCTTGGCCCCTGCCAAGGCCTTGGTGTCGGCGCGCTTTCCCATTTGCCCTTCCTTTTCTCGATAAAGGGAACCGCTTGTCTGGCTTCCGGTACTTTAGCGGTATGTAGCGGAGACGTCCAGCTTGGAATCCAGATCCGATCAAGGTACTCTGGCGTTCGTGGCCGACAACGCATCGACGATGCGACCCCCGCCCGGTCGTCATCCCCTCCCCAAAGAGTTCATCGCCCAGCATCAGCGGGCGCGCATCATCTCGGCGCTCGCGGAGGAGACGGTCGAGAAGGGCTACCGCGCCGTCACCGTCGCCGACATCGTCCGCCGCGCCGGGATCGCTCGCAACACTTTCTACGAGAACTTTTCCTCCAAGGAGGACTGCTTCCTCGCCGCCTCGGAGTTCGCGGTCAAGGAGGCGCTGCGCCGCGTCGTCGACGCCGCCAGCAAGGTCGATAGCTGGCCCGGCCGGGTCAACTCCGGCCTCGCCGCCTTCCTCCACTACGTCGCCAGCGAGCCGGCGCTGGCCCGGACCTGCATCGTCGAGGCGCTCTCCGCCGGCCCCGCCGCGGTCGAGCGTTACGAGCGCTCGATCCAGGCCTTCGTGCCGCTCTTCCGGATGGGTCGCAAGGTCTCCCCGCACGGCGAGCAGCTGCCGGGGACGCTGGAGGAGACGATCATCGGCGGCATCTTCTGGATCATCTACCAGCGCATCATCATGGGCCAGGCGGAGCAGATCGAGGAGCTGTTGCCGGAGCTGGTGGAGTTCTCGCTCACCCCGTATCTCGGCGCCGAGGCAGCAAAGCGGGCGGCGTCCGAGCAACCCGAAGCCGCTAGCGGCTGACTGGACCAAGGCAGGGATCGGGGGTCCCATGACCTAGTGCTTCAGACGGAGACCCGCACCTCCGCTTCCTCGGAGCGGGCGAAGTTGATCGAGGCCCTGATCGAGGTCGCCGCGGAGCGCGGCTATATGGACACCTCGATCGAGCAGGTGATCGCTCGCGCCGGGCTCGATCGCCCCGCCTTCGACCGCCACTTCCGCGGCAAGTACGACTGCTTCCTCAGCGCCTGGCAGGAGATGAACGAGGAGTGCATGGCCTCGCTGATGCACGCCTACAACAGCGAGCAGGACTGGCCCGACCGCCTGCGCGCGGTCGCCCATGAGGTCGTCGGCTCGCTCTGCAGCGAGCCCAACCGGGCCAACTTCGCGGTCGAGGTGCTGGCCGCCGGCGACGCCGCCCGCGCCCGCCGCGACATGACGATGCGGGTGATCGCCTCGCTGATCGACGCCGGCCGCAAGGAGCTGGACGACCCCGAGTCGGTCCCCCACACCACCGCCGAGGCGCTCGCCGGCTCGGCCTACGGGCAGGTCTACGCCAAGGTCGTGCGCGGCGACACCGAGGCTCTGCCGCAGCTGATTCCGCAGCTGATGTCGGCGGCGGTGATGCCCTACCTCGGGGTCGAGGCCGCGCTCGAGGAGCTGAACCGGAGCTCAAATTCGCCCGACCGGTATCGTCAGCCTGTGCCCGCAGACCCTGCCGACCCCGCCGTCGAGCAAGCCGGCGAGTATCCGCCCGAGCTGGCACGCCTTCCCCCCGGCCGCCACGGCCTGCCGCGCGAGTTCGTCGCCCACAACCAGCGCGAGCGTCTGATCGCCGGCCTTGCCGAGGCGATCGCCGAAAACGGCTACTCGGGGACAACCATCGCCCATATCACTCGCCACGCGGCTGTCTCGAGGCGCACCTTCTACGAGCACTTCGAGAGCAAGGACCAGTGCTTCGTCGCCGCCTACGACACAGTGATGGCCGAGCTGCGCGAACGGGTCGCCCTGGCCTTCGAGGAGGAGGACGACTGGCCCTACGCCGTGCGGGCCGGGATCGCGGCGATGCTGCGCTTCCTCGCCGCCGAGCCGAACCTGGCCCGCCTCTGCATGGTCGAGGCCCTGGTTGCCGGGCCGGTCGTGGTCGAGCGCTACGACAGCGCGATTCAGAGCTTCGTCCCCTACTTCCAGAGCGGCCGTGACGGGCGCTCGCCGGAGGTCCTGGCGCGGCTCTCGCCGACCACCGAGGAGGCCCTGGTCGGCGGCATGATGTCGCTGATCTCGCGCCGCATCATCGCCGGCAAGACCGAGGAGCTGGAGTCGCTGCTCCCCGACCTGGTCGAGTTCACGCTGACGCCGTACCTGGGCAGCGACGAAGCGGCCAAGGTCGCCCGCCAGTAGCCCGAGCGAAGCTAAGGCATGAGGCGCTGGGCGTTACGGCAGTGGCCTGGCGCCACCTGGGTCGCGGCTGTCACCGCTGGCGCCGCCGCTCGCCCGCGCCTCACCGATGTTTGGCCAACATCTGCGGGCCACAGTGACAGATCCAGCCCGTTAGCGCAAGAGAATTTGAATAAACGGCTAGGTACTGAGAGCTGGGAGCGAACTTTCCGCTGAGCAGCCGGAGGGGCGCTACTGCGCCGGGGTGGGGACGTCGGCGGAGCGCAGCTCCAGCCAGGCCTCGTCCTCGCCGAAGTAGTTGAGGATGACCAGGTGGGAGAGGTCGGGCAGCAGCCGCTCGACTTCGGCGGCGCGGCCGGCGCCGAGCTCGAGCCCGACCGATTCGGCGATCGCCCCGACCATGAAGCCGGCCGTCATCGGCGAGACCGAGGGCAGGACGTCGGGCTGCAGGCGGGCGCTGTCGACCGCGGCGATCAGCTTCTCCTCGACCTGCTGGTGCTTGTCCCAGGCGCGGCCGCGCGCGGCCCGGACCTCGATCAGCAGGGCCTGCGCCAGCAGCGGCTGCTCGGCGACGGTGCGCAGCAGCTCGGCCAGGGCGGCGCGGAACCCGAGCCGCCAACTCGCCGCGTTGCGGCCGGCCTCGAGCAGGTCCTCGCAGAGCTGGTCGGCGGCCTCTTCGTAGGCCTGCGCGAAGCACTCCTCCTTGCTGCCGAAGCGGCGGTGGAACTGGTCGCGGCTGATCCCGCTGCGGTCGGCGACCTCCTGCACGCTGGCCCGCTCGTAACCAACTGCGCCGACCGTGAGCAGCATCGCTTCGAATACGCCACTGTCATTGCTGCGGTCGGGAATCGCCTCTTGCCAAGAGCGAACGGCGCGGAGTGTACGCGTCCCTTCCATTCCGGGGTACTTTAGCCCATGTTTGGGAACTTGCTCCAATTCACATACTAACCCCGTACCAATGGGAACTAGCGCTATCCTGAGACTGTGCGAGCCCTGCCCGGAAAGGCTTCTCGGCAGCCTCCAGGCCCACAGCCGGTGAGCCGTGATGCCGCTGCCGCCGATCAGCGCCGCCGCATCCTCGAGACGACCGCCGACCTGGTCGCCGAGCAGGGCTACCAGGGGACGACGATCGAGACGATCGTGCGCGGGGCGAAGGTCGGCTACGCGACCTTCTACAAAAACTTCGCGGACAAGGAGCAGTGCTACCTGGAGCTGCTCGACGCGGCCTACGGGGTGACCGGGCACCGGGTGCAGCGCGCCTACGAGCGGGAGGAGGAGTGGCCGGACCAGGTCGCGGCCGGGCTCGGAGCGCTGTTCGAGGTGATCATGGAACACCCCAACGTCGGCCGCGCCTGCCTGGTCGAGGTGCTGACCGCGGGGCCCGAGGCGGTCGCCAAGCACGAGCAGATGCTGAAGCTGTTCATCCCTCTGCTGAAGCCAGGGCGGGAGCTGAACCCGCGCCGGGCGGAGCTGCCCGATTCGCTCGAGGACACGCTGATCGGCGGCGTCCTCTGGGTGCTCAACCAGCGGCTGATCGCCAACGACGCCGCGGCGCTGCGGGGGCTGCTGCCGGAGACGATCGAGTTCGTGCTGCGTCCCTACGTTGGCGAGGACAAGGCGGCGCGCGAGGCGCAGCTGGCCGCCTCGAGCTGAGCATGGCGGCGGAGGAAGAGCTCGGGCCGCTGCCGGCGGGGCGGCACGGCTTCAGCCGCGAGCAGGTCGCCCACAGCCAGCGCGAGCGGCTGCTCGCCGGCTTCGCCAGCGCGGTTGCCGAGCACGGCTACAACGCGGTCACGATCACCCACATCACCAAGGCGGCCTCGGTCTCGCGGCGGGTCTTCTACGAGAACTTCGAGGGCAAGGAGGAGTGCTTCCTCGCCACCTTCGACGCCGTCGCCGCCCACATCCGCGAGTTGATCGAGGCGGCGGTCGAGTCGGCGCCGGACTGGCCGCACCAGGCGATCGGCGCGGCCCGCTCGGTTCTTGCCTTCCTCGCCTCCGAGCCCGACCTGGCCCGCCTCTGCCTGGTCGAGTCGCAGAGCGCCGGTCCCAAGGTCGCCCAGCACTTTCACGCCGCCGTGCAGGAACTGGTGCCGCCGCTGCGCCGCGGCCGCGAGCAGCGCGACGGCGAGCGGGAGCTGCCTCCGACCACCGAGGACTCGACGATCGGCGCCCTCGTCTCGCTCGCCGGCCGCAAGGCCGCCGCCGGCGAAGCCGCCGCGCTCGAGGACCTGCTCCCCGACTTCACCGAGTTCATCCTCTCGCCCTACCTGGGCCCCGACGAAGCCTCGCGCCTCGCCCAGCAGCCGGCCTAGCCAGCGCTGAAGCGGATCCGCGCGCCCGGCGCGCTCGGTAACCCTTCGGTACCCGCTCGTATGGCCTCGGGAACCGATCTGGGAACGCTCTTTTTCTTTTGGGAACTTCCTCTTGACAACTCCCCAACCGGGTGCTTCACTGGCGCTGCTCGCGGTACGGACAGCACCTTCTAGGAACGCTCTCCACTCCACTGGGCGAATCAGGGAACACGCTGTAACAGGGACAACCGAGCCACCAGGGAGGGCCGCACAGGGAGCGGCCGGCAGCGGGGCTCACGGGACAAGGAGAGAAACATGCTTGAACGTCTTCGCAACCAGATCGGCACCGCTGGATTGGTCGTCGCCATTGTCGCCCTGGTCGCCGCCCTTGGAGGTGGCGCCTATGCCGCCACCTCCAACTCCGGCAAGGCCACCGCTTCGGCCAAGGGCAAGCAGGGCCCGAGGGGCAAGACGGGCAAGACCGGTCCCGCTGGACCCGCCGGTCCGCAGGGCCCGGCCGGACCCGGCGGTGCCAAGGGCGACAAGGGGGACACCGGCGCCAACGGCGCGACCGGCCCCGCCGGCGCCGCAGGGCCTGCCGGTCCCGCCGGGGTCGCCGGCCCGAAAGGTGACCCCTGGACCGCTGGCGGCACGCTGCCCAGCGGCGCGATGGAGACCGGCACGTGGGTCGGCCTGGTGGTCGAGTTCGAACCGGGCGAGAACTTCACTTACGCCCCGATCTCCTTCCCGATCCCCTTGTCCGAAGGTCTCGACGCAGCCCACGTGATCAACTTCTCGAAAGCCACTCCGGCTGAAAAAGAAAATTGCGAGAACGAAGCGCATGAAGGCGCTGCTGGGCCGAACAATCCCGAGGCAGGCCTTGGCTATCTCTGCGTCTACGTCGCGAATCAGATCCTCGGTGGGGAAGTTAGGGGCATCCTGAAACCGAATCTGAACCCAGGGGCAGACGCTGCCGGGGCGATAGTCGAAGTCGCCTCGACTGAACCGGTCGGCGGCCTTGCCGGGACCTTCGCGGTCACCGCGGAATAGGCAACCAGGCGACGTCATGCCGGGCCCGGAGCTCGACGAAATGAACCCCGGAAGCTCAATGCGGAATCACTCCGGTGTCCGGTGGTCCTTGGTCACCGGAGTGACCCGCCTGGCAAGGCTAGTGCCGCGCGATAGGAGAAACGCACGATGAAGCGCCTGACCCTGATCCTTCTCACCGTGGCGCTCGCGCTGATGGGGCTTGGGACTGCTTCATCGGCGTGGGCCGCAACCCCCTTAGTCACGGAGTTCTGTAAGGGAGAGACCGACACTGCTGGGGCTGGGGAGTGTGTGATTACCCGTGGCCTTGCCGTCAATCAGGAGACCGGCCACCTTTACGTCGCCGATCAGGTCAACGCCAGGATCAACGAGTTCGACGCCTGGGGTACGTTCGTGCGGTCTTGGGGCTGGGGCGTAAGCAGTGGGACGGCGCAATTCGAGCAGTGCGGTCCACAAGCAGATCCCCCGGCGAACTGTCAGATAGGTATCAAAGGTAGCGGCTCGGGCCAGTTCGCCACCGTCGCTGGCGTCGCAGTCGACTCGGAGGGCGACGTGTACGTGTTCGACTGGAAAAATAGTCGTGTTCAGAAGTTCGATGCCGAGGGTAACTTCCTGCTCACGTTTGGCGCACAGGTCAACAAGACCGACAACACCGATATCTGCACCGCTGCCTCCGGCGACGAATGCGGTCAAGGAGTCGAAGGCACGGCTACCGGGTTTTTCGATCCCAATGGGCCCGGCAGTTACATTGCCGTAGGCCCGGGAGACACCATCTATGTGGGGGACCGGGGAAGAGTCCAAAAGTTTACTTCCGACGGGTCATACTTCGAGAGCATCCCTATCGCTAAAAGCGAAAGCGTGCAGTCGTTGGCGGTCGACAGCTCGGGGAGCATGTACCTAGCATTCAGAAACCCCAATCAGCCCCTGAGTTCCCAGCCCGATGTACAGAAAATCGATGCGGACGGTTCACTGCTGTGCACTATGTCCGCAACGAATCCGCGCGCTCTAGCGGTAGATGAATCGGACGATCTCTATGTGGTTAACCAAAACTCCGGCATCGAAATAATTCGGTTTGACTCCGATTGCAAAAAAGTCGATTTTGGGCCAGGAGAGTCGGTCTTCAAACCAGTGGGGGTGACTGAATCAACCGGTCTGACTTTCAACTCTGCCTGTGGCGTCGATGGCCGTAACATGTTTGTCGGAAGCAGCAACGTCCTCGACAGCTTCATCGCTCTCTATGGTCCGCCGCCGGACCCGGACATCTGTCCGCCCCCGGCAGCGTCGCCGACGATCACGGGGCAGTTCGCGACCGCAGCGGACTCCGGCTCGGCGGCGCTGAAGGCGGGAATCAACCCTCGCTTCTGGCCCGACACCCGCTATTTCGTCCAGTACGGCACCGCCCCCTGCTCGGAAGGCGGCTGCACCGAGCAGCGGCCTGGATCGCCCGGCTCGCTGTTGACTAAAGAGGTTCTCAACGGGGACGTGACGACCTCCGCCGTCTATCTCGAAGGGCTGAAACCGGCCACCACCTATCACTATCGCTTCGTCGCCCAGAGCGGTGGTGGCGGCCCGGTCGTCGGCGAGGAAGCGAGTTTCCGCACCCTGCCGCTCGGTGCCGAGCTCAACACCGCCTGCCCCAACCAGGCTTTCCGTACCGGCCTCTCGGCCCTTTTGCCCGACTGCCGCGCCTACGAGCTGGTCAGCCCACTAGACAAAAACAATGGCGACGTTGCTATCGGCAGCGCCAACTTCGCCCAAGCCTCGAGCGACGGGGCGCGGATGACCTTCAGCTCCTCCCGCGCCTTCGCCGAGCCGGCGGCGGCGCCGAGCGTCAGCCAATATCTGGCCGAGCGCGGCGCGGGGGGCTGGGCCTCGCGCTCGATCTCGCCTCCCCGCACTTCGATCGCGCTATACGGCGCTGCCGGCTCGGAGGAAGTCCAGTACAAGGGCTTCAGCGACGACCTCTGCAGCGGCTGGGTCCTGCAGAACACCGACCTGGCTCTGGTGCCGGGTGCGCCGCCGGGGCTGGGGAACATCTACCGGCGCCAGCTCTGCGGCACCGATGCCTTCGAGCTGCTCACCGCCACGTCGCCGCCCGGCTTCGGCTTCGTCCGCAACGACAGCGAGTACGCGATTCAGTTCCAGGGGGCATCGGCGGACGGCTCGCGAGCCTTGCTTCGCGTCAACGCCTCGCTGGCGGTGGAGCCGGGTGGCCCGAAGGCGCCCTTCACCTGCTCGACCCGGAGCGACGCCGGCACGATCTCCTTTGGCTGGCTCCGCGACGGGGTGCCGATAGCAGGCGCCACCGGTGCGACCTACGTCCCCACGGATGAAGACGCTGGGCACGGACTGCAGTGCCGGGTAAGTGTCGCGGATGCCGAAGGCGGCAGCGTCGCGACCAGTGCGGTGTTCGCGCTGGCCCCGCTGCCGGCCGCCCCGGCGCCGGACCCCGGCGCGGAAAACACCCTGTTCAATGAACGCGGCAGCGGCCTCAACCCTCCCGGCGCCCCCACCATCGCCGGTGCCCCGGCACTCGGCGAGACCCTGACCTGCGTGCCGGGGGCCTGGAAGCACAGCCCGGCCTTCAGCTACCGCTGGCTCACCAACGGCACCCCGATCACCGGCGCCACCGCCCCCACCTACGTTCCGACCGCGGCTGAGCGCGGCACGGCGCTGCAGTGCGAGCTGACCGGCGCCAATGCCTCCGGCGCGGCGCTCACCTTCAGCAAACCGGTCCTGGTCGCGACGCAACCGCCCCTGGCCAGCGCCGCTCCGTCGATCTCCGGAATACCGTCCGTGGGCGAGACCCTGACCTGCGACCCCGGCAGCTGGTCTGGCGCCCCCAGCTTCGCCTACCAGTGGCTCACCAACGGCACCCCGATCACCGGCGCCACCGCCCCCACCTACTTCCCCGTGGCAGCAGACGAAGGCAAGACGATCCAGTGCCGCGTCTCGGCAACCAACCCCGAAGCCACGGTCAGCGCCACCTCATCCCAGGTGGTACTCCCAACGCCGACCGCGACCCCGCCTTCGCTCAATTCCCAGGGCGATCTTACCGGCGAGGCCGCGGTCGGCGAAACCCTCGAGTGCAGCCCCGGCACTTGGACCGGCGGCCCCGCCTTCACCTACGGCTGGATGCGTAACGGTGCCGATATCCCGTCGGCCACCGCCGCCGAGTACACCCTCACCGCGGCCGACCTCGGCAAAGCGGTCCAGTGTCAGGTCACCGCGACCAACGCCGGTGGCGCGACCGTGGCGATTTTCCTGCCCCGCCAAGTCGAGCCGCGGCCGCCGGCCGCGAGCGCCAGCGCACGCGGCATCTTCCAACTGTATGAGGCATACGACGGGGGCAAGCTGCGGCTGGTCAGCGTCCTGCCTAATGGCAGCGTCGCGAAAACCAACTCCTCCGTCGGCACCGCGCAGATCGGAGAAGGAGGCGTGAGCGTCGAGAGCGTCTACGGAGCGGTCTCCGCCGACGGCTCGCGGGTCTTCTGGACCGCTACCGCCAACTCTCAGCCATGGCCCTCTGGGGGCAGAGGAAGTCAGCCCGGTCGCCTCTACCTGCGCCTCAACGCCACCGAGCCCCAGAGCGCGATCGGCGCCGGTCAGTGCACCGAAGCCGCCAAGGCCTGCACGATCCTGATCTCCAACGCGACCGACACCCGCTTCATCGCCGCCGACCCCGCGGTCACCCGCGTCCTCTACACCGTCGGCCCGCAAGACGAAAAATTGTTCGAGGCCGAGATCGAGGAGACGGGTGGCAAAACGGTCTCCACACCGCGGTTGATCACCAACAGCGTGATTGGCGTGATGGGCGCGAGCAGGGACGCTGCCCGCGTCTACTTCGCCTCCAGCGAAGTGCTAAACGGCAGCCAGGCAAACAGCAACGGGGACGTTGCGCAGGCCGGTAAACCCAACCTCTACTTCTACGAAAGCGGCAAGGGGCTCACCTTCGTGGGGACGCTGGGCAGCTCCGATGTCTCGCGCGCCGTAGACCCTCTAGGGAGCACGCCATCCGCGATCATGAGGTTTCCGGAAAAGCGCAGCTCAAGGGTCACCCCGGACGGCCTCCACGTGGCGTTCACCTCCGTTGCCTCCCTCACCGGTTACGACAACGCGGACGCGATCAGCGGGGAGCCCAACGGCGAGGTTTTCCTCTACGACGCCACGGCGGGCGCCGTGGGAAGGCTCGCCTGTGTGTCCTGCAATCCGAGCGGGGCGCGCCCGCGTGGGCGCAAAGTTAAGGAGAAAGAAGGTCCTCAGCCGGCGGTATGGCGGGCAGCCGGCCTCCCCGGCTGGGAGTTCGACCGGCACCCGAGCAGCCTCCTCGCGACCAACGGCAAGCGCCTCTTCTTCAACGCCTTCGACGCGCTGGTGCCGGGCGACAGCAACGGCAGGCAGGACGTCTACGAGTGGGAGGCTCCCGGCGAAGGCGACTGCACCGAAGAGTCCCCCTCCTTCAGCGCGGCCAACAGCGGCTGTCTCAGCCTGATCACCTCCGGCCAGAGCGCCTCGGACTCCGAAGTGCTCGACGCCACCCCGAACGGGTCCGACGTCTTCTTCACGACCCAGTCGAGCCTGCTGCCGCAGGATTATGGCTTGGTCGACGTCTACGACGCCCGGGTCAACGGCGGCTTTCCGGCGGCGCCGAGCCCACCGGCTGGCTGCGAAGGGGAAGCCTGCCAGGGCACCCCGAGCCCGCCGCAGGACCCGACCCCGGCGTCGGCCGCGTTCAACGGCTCGGGCAACGTCAGGACGAGCGCGCCCACCCGGTGCCGAAAGGGCCAGCGCAAGGTGCGCAAAGCCGGCAAGACGCGATGCGCCCCCCGGACCAAGAAGCAGAAGCAGGTCCGAAAGCAGGAGGGCCGAGCGGGCAACGACAGGAGGAACGCACGATGAAGCGCCTGACCCTGGTTCTCCTCACCGCGGCGTTTATGGCGCTCGGGCTTGTTTCCTCGGCGCAGGCCGACTTCGGCCTCAGGGACCTCGACGTCACCTTCAACAACGCCGACGGCTCGATCGCTCCACAGGCAGGTGCCCACCCCTTCTCGATGACGACGACGCTGGCCTTCAACACCCGGCCCGACCAGGACGCGGGCTCCGAGGTTCCAGAGGGGGACCCGAGGAACCTCGAGATTCCCCAGATGGATGGCCTGGTCGGCAACCCCACCGTCGTCCCGACCTGCGACAACGCGGCTTTCCTCGCCCAGGGCAACTGCCCGGCGACCACCCAGGTCGGCGTCACCGACGTCATCTGGGGGGAACCGAGCGCAAAACCCGACCGCCAACCCGTTTACTCCCTCGACCCTCCCCCGGGCGTGGCGATGAAGCTCGGGTTCTGGATCCTGATCGTCCCGGTCACGGTCGAGCTCGGCGTCAACGAATCCTTCCCCTCCAACGTCGTCGCCTCGCTGGGGAACATCTCCAACGTGGTGCCCGTCTACCGCTCCGAGGTGACCCTGTGGGGCGTCCCGGCTGCCAAAGCCCACGACCCCGACCGCCGCAGCCCCCAGGGTTGCGGGAGCGGCTGCTCGGTCAACCTTCCTCCCAAACCGTTCCTCACCGCACCCCGTGCCTGCACCGGGCCGCTGGTCACGTCCTTCAAAGCTGACTCTTGGCAAAACCCCGGCGCCTGGTTCGAAGCCTCCGTCCTCACTCACGACGACGCCGAGCCGCCCAACCCCCAGGCGATGATCGGCTGCGGGCAGCTCGGCTTCAACCCCTCGATCGCCGCCCAGCCGACCTCGAAAGCGGCTTCCTCTCCCTCGGGCCTGGACTTCTCCCTCGACGTCAACGACGAGGGCCTGACCAACCCCGACCCCGAAGCCCGCGCCAACTCCGACATCCGCAAGGCCGTGGTCACCCTGCCCCAGGGCTTCACCACGAACCCCTCGGTGGCCGAAGGCCTGACCACCTGCTCGGAGGCCCAGCTGGCCGCCGAAAGGGCCAAATTCGCCAACGGAGTCGGTTGCCCGGAAGCTTCCAAGATCGGCTCGGTGGAGGTCGAAACGCCGCTCTTGGAGGACAAGCTCGTCCGCGGCTCGCTCTACGTCGCCACCCCGTACGAGAACCCCTTCGGCACCCTCCTTGCTATGTACATGGTGATCAGGAACGAAGAGCTGGGAATCGTCGTCAAACAGCCGCTGAAAGTGGAGAGCGACCCGGTCAGCGGCCAGCTCACCACCACCGCCGACAACCTCCCTCAGCTGCCCTTCTCGCACTTCCGCCTGCACTTCCGCGAGGGAGCGCGCAGTCCGCTGGCGACGCCGCCCGGCTGCGGTACCCACACGGTCAGGGCGGTGCTCTATCCCTGGGCCGGGGGACCACCGGTCATTTCCGACTCCTCCTTCCAGGTAATCACGGGTCCCAACTCCGGCCCCTGCCCCACCGGCGGCCTGCCGCCGTTCAAACCGGGGCTCGACGCCGGCACCCTCAACAACGCCGCCGGCCGCTTCAGCCCCTTCAACCTGCGCTTGAGCAGGTCCGACGCAGAACAGGAGTTCACCCGCTTCTCGATCAAGTTGCCCCCGGGGATTACCGGAAAGCTCGCCGGCATCCCCTATTGCTCCGACGCGGCCATTGCAGCCGCGAAAGCACGCACCGGCGCCCACGGCGGCCAGGAAGAGATCGACAGTCCCAGCTGTCCGCTGGCCTCCCAGATCGGCCGTACTCTCGCCGGCTCGGGCGTCGGCCCGTCGCTCGCCTATGCCCCCGGCAAGATCTACCTGGCCGGCCCCTACAACGGCTCCAACCTCTCGATGGTGGCGATCACCGCGGCGAAGGTGGGTCCGTTCGATCTCGGCACCGTGGTCATCCGCCAGGCCTTCAAGATCGACCCCGAGACCGCGGAAGTCTTCATCGACTCGGTCGGCTCGGACCCGATTCCGCACATCATCAACGGCATCCCGGTGCACCTGCGGGACATCCGTGCCTACGTGGACCGGCCGAACTTCGTGCTCAACCCGACCGATTGCACCCGCACCTCGACCGCTTCCACCCTGCTCGGCTCTGGCCTCGACTTCGGCTCGGCCTTCGACGATCGCCCAGTCACGGTCGCCACCCCCTTCCAGGCCGCCGACTGCGCGGCGCTGCCGTTCAAGCCGCGGCTGAAGCTGCAGCTCAAAGGCGGCACCAAGCGCGGCCAGAACCCCGCCTTCATCGCCCGTCTCAACATGAACGGGATCGGCGAAGCGGGGATCGGCCGCGCCCAGGTCACCCTGCCGCACTCCGAGTTCCTCGACCAGGCGCACATCAAGACGATCTGCACCCGGGTGCAGTTCAAAGCCGGCGCCGGAAACGGCTCGCAGTGCCCGGCCGGGTCGATCTACGGAAAGGCGCGGGCGATCACCCCGATCCTCGCCGAGCCCCTGACCGGCCCGGTGATCCTGCGCTCCTCCTCCAACCCGCTGCCCGACTTGGTCGCGGCGCTCGGCAACTCCCAGGTCGACTTCAACCTGGTCGGGCGGATCGACTCGGTCAAAGGCCAGATCCGCAACACCTTCGAGACCGCCCCCGATGCCCCGGTCTCCAGCTTCGTGCTGGAAATGCGGGGCGGCAAGAAGGGGCTGCTGGAGAACTCGACCAACCTCTGCAAAGGCACTCATAAGGCGCTCGCCGACTTCACCGGGCAGAACGGAAAGCGCCACAAGTTTAGCCCCAAGCTGGAAGCTAAGTGCCCGAAGGGGCGCAAGGGGAAAAAGCGTGAGGCCAGGCGAGCCGGGCAGGGGCGGCGATGAGCCGCCCCGCCGGCTGACCGTGGCAAGACGGGCGGGGGCCCTGGCCTTGGCGACCCTCATCCTCGGCTCGGCGACCCTGGCCATGGCCACGACGGTGCAGGTTGGCGACCTGCGCGTAACCGTCCTCGCCCAGCTCAAGCCCTACAAGCTGCCGCGCGCCGAGCCGGCTCCGATCGCCGTCTTCATCGCCGGGGCGCTGCAGAGCGCCTCCGGCAAACGGCCGCCGCAGCTGCAGGCGATGCGGGTCTTGGTCAACCGGCATGGCCTGTTGCAGTCAAAGGGACTGGCGAGGTGCAGTCTCGGTCAGCTCCGGGGATCCTCCTCGGAAAGAGCCCTCGTCGAGTGCGGAGACGCCCTTGTCGGCTCCGGGCAGTTCTGGGCGCACATCGTCTTACCCGACCAGGGTGCCTATCCGACCCGGGGTCGGCTGCTCGTTTTTAACGCTAGGTATCGGGGGAGGCCCGCCCTCTACACCCACATTTTCACCTCTAACCCCTTCAACTCCGCCTTCACGATCCCGTTCGCGATCAAGCGCGTGAGCCAGGGCCGTTACGGCACCGAACTCTCTGCCTCCTTCCCCGAAGCGCTGGGCTCCTGGGGCTACGTGGACCGGATCAAGCTGACGCTGAGAAAGGAATACCGCCATCGGAGTAGGACCCTCAGCTACTTCAACGCCGCCTGCCCGGCGCCGAAGGGCACCAAGCGCGCCGCCTTCTCCCTGGCCAGGGCAACGCTCTCCTTCGACACCACCAGGCTCAGCGCCGACGTGGTCAAGACCTGCGGGGTGGAGGAATGAGGCGCGCTCTCCCGATCGCCTTGCTGGCGGGCTGCCTGCTCGCGTTCGCGCCGGCGGCGGGGGCGAGCTATGACCCGCTCGCCTCCGGCACCGCCACCCTCACCCTCGACCGCTCTTTCGCCGCCTACCTGAAGGCGAACGGGATCCAGCTCAGCGCCACCGCTCCCGCCCGGCGCCAGGGAGCGAAGCTGACCCTGCCGGTAAGCGGCGGCGAATGGGACCCGACCACGGGCAAGGGCAGCGCCGAGACCGAAGGCGCGATCGTCTTTACGGGACGCAAGCGGGTGCCGCTGCGCGAGCTCGTCGTCAAAGCCAAGCCGACCCCGCTGCTGGCCAGGGTCGGCGGCGGCCAGCTCAAAGTCGCGAGCTCAAAGAGAGTGATGCCTGCTCGTCTCGGCTTCGGCGCCAAGCTCACGGCAACCAAGCTCTTGCTCACCGCGAAGGTCGCCACCCGCCTCAACAAGAAGCTGCGGCCCGGGACCCCTTTTCGTGCCGGTCAGGTGATCGGCCGGCTCACCGCCACGGTGGCCCCCGCCACCGTGGCGGTGCTCCCCCAGGGCCGCGCCTACGTGACGCCCACCCCCGAGATCCGCGCCAAGCTCGACGCGCTGTTCGTCTCGGTCAACCCGATCGCCCCGGCCGAACTGGCACCGGGTCCAGTCTTCAGCCTCCCGATCGGCCCCGAAAGTCAGATCGCCCCCGACGGGTCGAGCGGGACCCTGCACACGACCGGCACCCTGGAATTCCTCCAGCTCGGGGCGGGCCAGGTCTTCTGGGCCGAGCAGTGGCTCGACCTCGCGGCAAGGGGCGACTCCGCCGAGGTCAACCTGCAGCCCTCGCCGCCCTTCGGCGGCAAGCAGGGGCGGGTGGGGGTCCTGGCGCTGGGCGGCGGCACCGTATCTGCGGACCCGAAAACGCGGACGGTCTCCGTGAACGGGGCCTCGCTGACGCTGAGCGAGTCCGCGGCAGGCGCTTTCAACGAGGCCTTCGCGCAGGGCAAGCCGCCGATCTTTGCCGCGGGTGAGGTGCTGGGGTCGCTGAGCTTCACTGCGCAAGGTCAGTAGGGGTGGGGCGGCGATCGCGATGCGGATCGAAGAGATGCGCAGGGGCCTGGTCGCGCGGTTGCGCGAGCGCCGGGGGGAGATCGAGCAGGCAGCGCTGACCCGGGTGAGCGCGATCTCCGACCCCAAGGAGACCGCCGACCCCGAGTACATGCAGGGGCTGCGCCTGACGGTAGGGGCCGCGATCGGCTACGGCATCGACGCCCTCGAAGGAAGCGAGGACCGCGCCCCGCCGATCCCGACCACGCTGCTCTCCCAGGCCCGGTTGGCGGCGAGGAACCGGGTGCCGCTGGAGACCGTCCTGCGCCGCTACTTCGCCGGCTACACCATGCTCGGGGACTTCGTAATCGAGGAGGCGGAGCGCGCCGGAATCTCCAGGGGCTCCTCTCTGAAACGGGTCCTGCGGGTCCAGGCTGCCCTGTTCGAGCAGGTGGTGGCGGCGGTCAGCGAGGAATACGGGCGCGAAGTCGAGTGGCCCGATTCGGCCGAAGAGCGGCGAGCCCGCTGCGTGAGGCGGCTGCTGGCCGGCGAGCTCCTCGACGCGCCAGAGCTTCCCTACGAGCTCAACGAGTATCACCTCGGGGCGGTTGCGACCGGCAGGGGAGGAGCGGAGGCGTTGAAGGACATCGCCAAAGCGCTCGATCGTCGCCTCTTGACCGTGAATCAGGAGAACGACACCCTGTGGGCCTGGTTCGGCGCGCGGCGCCCCTTTGACCCCGAGCAGCTCGCCGAGCTTTCGCGCTGGGGCCTGCCGGCGGGAATGAGGCTGGCGATCGGGGAGCCAGGAGAGGGTCTGACGGGCTGGAGGCTCAGTCACCGCCAGGCGCTGGCGGCGCTACCGGTCGCGCAGCGAACAGGTTGCAAATTCGCGCGTTACGGCGACGAGGCCCTGCTGGCCGCGACGCTCCAGGACGATCTTCTGATCGCTTCCCTGTGCCGGCTCTACCTCGATCCGCTCGAGGATGAGCGCGACGGAGGAGCGACCCTACGGGCGACGCTCTGCGCCTACTTCGCTAGCGGACGCAACAGTTCCTCGGCGGCGTCGAGGCTGGGGGTCAGCGATCGCACTGTCGCTAACCGCCTGCGGACGGTGGAAGCGAGGCTTGGCCGTCAACCCGGCATCGACATGGAGATCGCGCTGCGCCTGCACGAGCTCGGCGTCTCCGGGCCACGGCCTTTTCTAGCGGCTCCGTGATCCGGAAATTCGACCGCTCCTAATTTCGCTTATCCGAAGAATAGCTCGCAGCGGAAGGAGTGAGACTGAGCAAATCGAGATCACCTGATCTCTGAATCGCCAGTCAACGAAACCGCCACAAGGCGGGAGGGGGTAACAGTGAAACGCATCAGAGTGCTGCTGACCGCAGCAATAGGGGCTCTGGCACTGACGGCACTGCTTGGAGCGTCGTCGGCTTCGGCCTCGGGCATCGCCTTCGCCCAGTACCCAGCCACGGTAGGAGGAAAAGAAATCTCGACCCACTCCTTCATCCTCTCCGGGGAACGCATCATCACTTGTGACTTCTCCGCACTCTCGGCATTCGCGACTGGGCCGTCGGAGACCCTGCAGGTGACCGCGACGCCGAGCAGCTGCTCGAGCAAATACGAAAGCGGCATCACCCTCAAAATGAACGGTTGCAAGTTCATCTACCACCCGGCGCCCGGGAAAGGCAGCCTCGACATCGGGCCGGCGGGTTGTGGGCCGATAACGCTGGAAGGGGCGAACTGCACGCGCACCTTCTCGTCTCAGATCGGTGGCGCCGCCTCCTTTGAAAACCTGGCGAAAACGGTGAGGGTAATCGACGAAGCCTCCCTGCAGTACAAACGCACCAAAGGGACTCTGGCGGCGTGCGGAAGCGAAACCGGACCGGCGACCTTCAGCGGCTCCTGGGTGATCAACGGGTTAGGCCCGGAAGGCGCACAGGTAAAAGCCGAGGCCATAGCGGGCACCGGTCTCTACATGACCGGGCAGCAATCCGAAGAAGCCGCCAAACAGCCGAAGTTCGCGGCGGAAAAATACCCTGTGACCATCACCGGTTTCCAGGACCCGGCCCAGAAACAGGCGCTGACCATCACCGGTAACCGTAAAGTCGAGTGTGGGGAAGCCAACTCGCTCTCGCAGGCGTCCGCCGCGACTGCTCAGCTCACCCTGAACACCGAATACGTCGGCTGCGTCCTCACGGTGCTCCTAAACGAATTCACGACTGTCATCAGCACCAACGGCTGCAGCTTCCAGCTCAACGCGCTGAACGCCGGTCCGCCCTACAAAGGCTCGGTCGACATCGCTTGCGGTGAAGGCAAAGCGATCGAACTGAACGTTTACGGTGGAGGTGCGGTGATCTGCACCTACAAAATCTCACCCCAGTCAGGGCTGACCGGCGTCGGGTTGACCAACGTCGGCACCGGTACCGAGCAGGGTGTCGCCGTCAGCTACAACCTCAGCGGCATCCCCGTGACCCGTGTCAAAGGGACCCTCGCGGCCTGCGGCTATGCCAACCAGACCGCGACCTACACCGGAGCGACGACGCTGCACGGAATCAGCTAGTCCCCCAACGCCTCCGCATGGAAGGGCCCGCGGGTGATGAGACCCGCGGGCCCTTTCGGTTCCGGATTCGCGGCCGGTCCGTCTCTCTAACATCCACGCATGGAGGGAGCCGACGCAGACCAGGTCCAACGCCTTCCCGCCGGCGCTCACGGCATCCCGGCCGATGTCGTCGCCCGCAACCAGCGCGAACGGTTGGTCGCCGCGGTCGCCGAGGCCTGTGCCGAGAAGGGGTACGCGGAGACCTCGGTCGCCGACCTCGCCCAGCGGGCCGGGGTCTCGACCGCGACCTTCTACAAGCTCTTCGACGGCAAGGGGGCCTGCGCGCTGGAGGCGCACCGGGAGCTGGTTGCCCGGCTGCTCGAAGAGGTCGACCGGGTTTGCGCGAGCGAGGGCGAGTGGGAGGGGAAGGTGCGGGCGGCGGTCGGCACGGTGCTCGAGCTGTTCGCCGCCGACGCTCCGACCGCGCGCCTGCTCACGGTCGAGGTGCTGGCGCTCGGACCGGCCGGCGCCGAGCGCCACGGTGCGGCGATCGAGGCCTTCGCCTCGCGAGTGCGGGCGGCGCGTGCGTCCGGGGCGGAGGAGCCGCTGCCCGGCGCCGACTGGACCCTGGTTGCCGGCCTCGCCGCCCTGATCGGCAGGCGGGTCATGGCGGGCGCGGCCGGGGAGCTCCCGCAGCTCGAGGACGAGGCGGTGGCGCTGGTGCTGGCGCGCTAGCGGCGCTTCAGCCCAGCGAACAGCGAGTCGTGCAGGCCGTCGAGCAGCGCCTGGCCGAGCTGGCAGTCGCCGCCCATCTCGAGCAGTTCGGTGTCGGCTTCGATCACCGCTCGCAGCCAGACGGCAGCGGAGCCCGAGACCCAGGCGTCGGCATCGCCGCGCACGCTCGCGACGCAGGAGACGATCCGGCCCTCCTCGACGCCGACCATCACCCCGGCGAGGCGGGCACCGTCGCTGCCGCCGAGTTCGACCGCGAGCCGGCAGTTGCCGGAGAGCTCCGGCGCCAGGCCGATCAGCGGGATCGTCAGCAGGAAGGCGGCCTCGGCGTCGAGGCGTTTGATCGGCACCGTCTCCGCCGCCGCGTGCATCCGCTCCCAGCGGGCCGCGGCGGCGAGCGGGGCGATCGCGTGGCGCAGCCAGGCGGTGACCGCGTAGGGAGTGCCGCGCCCGCGTCCCTGGATCCGCTCGATCTGGCCGGCCAGGCGCATCGCGCCCAGCCGCCGCTCCAGCGAGGGATAGCTGAGGCCGCTGATCAGCCCGTTCAGTTCGGTTAGCGACAGCGGCCGGGCGGCCAGCGCCCGCACCATGCTCGTGCCCCAGCCCTCGACCAGCGCTTTGACCGCGCTGCGGGCGGCACTGCTGCCCAGCGCCAGCGGCCCTTCCGGCGAGTTGCGCAGCCAGGCCCGCAGCACCTGCGCCACGCTCCACAGCTCGCGCCCGACCGGGGTCAGCTCGAAGTCGAGCGAGCCGGGGAAGTCGTTGCGCCGGCGGCGCACCAGCACGTCTGTTTGCGCCAGCGTGCGCAGATGCCCGCGCATCGTCGTCTGCGGCGGCGAGCCGGCCTCCCGCCGCAAATCCACCAGCGATCGCGGCCCCTCTGCCAGGGCCTGGAGGACGTAGACGTTGATCGGCGTCGACAGCAACCTCAGAGCCTGCGTTCCGGCTCTCGCGCCGTTCTCCGCCCCGGGTTTGACCTGGGCAATAGTCAAGTCCATTTGATTATGCCAGCGGCCTGAACAGGTGTCAAAAGTTACTGACCGATAGGACTCGCCTTTCCGCAAAAGCTCTCTATTGACGCTAATTGTTTACTCGATTACCCTTGTGCATCACGCCGATGTCAGCTGGAAAGCCAAAAATCAACTTCGTCACGCTCGGGCCAGAGGGGACCTGCCACGAGCGGGCGGTCAACGAATACGCCGCTTTCCAGGGCATCGAGGACTACGGAATGGAGCTGATCACCGACTTCTTCGTCGGTCTCGAGATGATCCGCGGCCGCGACGACACCTTCCTCGTCCAGTGCAGCGCTCACCCCAAGGTCCACGAGATCACCGAGAAGTACTGGACCGAGGTCTTCGTCGTCGACACCTTCATCTACCCGACCAAGCACCTGGTCCTGCTCACCCGCCGTGAGGTCGAGCACCCGCGCTCGCTGGGGATCGTCCCGGCGACCAAGGGCTACGTCGACCTCTCCCAGTGGGAGGAGGTGATCGACGTCGCCTCGAAGCCGATCGTCGCCGCCGAGCTGCTCGAAGGCCGCTACGACTCCGGCCTCACCCACATGGAGCATGTCGAGGAGCACGCCGACGAGCTCCGCCTCGACCTCGACATCGGCGAAATCGACACCACCTGGGTTGTCTACGGGACGACGAAGCGCTTCCAGGGCGAGGTGATCGGGATCCCCTCTGCCGAGCTGTACCGGCAGCCGGCTCAGCCGGTCTTGTCCTGACGCCCCTCGCGTCGGTGCCGGCGGACCAGCGGCGTCAGGTAGCCGATCAACGCGCCGATCGCGACCGCCGCCAGCAGGATCACGATCAGCGGCGCGTTGACGCTGATGAAGAGGACGTCGACCCGGACCTCCTGCGAATTCTGCAGCAGCACGATGACGACCAGGGCGACGAGCAGCCCGATGCCCCAGGCGCGCCAGTTGACCGGTTTCTTCTCCGGGGCCATGCCCCGACTTTAGGCGCTGGCCGCGGCCGGGGTGCGCTCGGCCCAAGGGCGCGCCGCTTCGAGCTGGGCGCCGAGGCGGATCAGGGTCGCCTCGTCGAAGGGTCCGCCGGTCAGCATCGTCCCGACCGGGAGGCCGTTCTCGCTCCAGCTCAGCGGCAGCGATATCGCCGGCAGGCCGGTGAGGTTGCCGTAGGCGGTGAACGCGACCGAGGCGACGACCTCGAAGGTGGCCTGCTGCGGCGCCGCGTGCTGGGCCGCGAGCACGGCGCCGGCCAGTGGTGGCAGGGTCGCCGAGGTCGGGGTGAGGAGCACGTCGAAGTCGCGGCCCCAGCGGGCGACCTCGCGGCGCGAGAGCCGCTCCAGCGTCTGCGCCGCGACCACGTACTCGTAGGCGCTGAGCTGCTCGTTCGCCGCCTCGTAGCTGTGGCGGTTGTGCGGCTCGACCCGCTCCCAGTCGACGCCGTCGTAGTCGGCGATGCCGGCAGTGGCGAGGACGGTGAAGCCCGGCACCAGTTCCTCGGAGACGGTCGGCACCTCGACCTCGCTCACCGCGTGCCCCAGCTCCTCCAGCAGCGCCGCGGTCTCGCGGGCGGCGGCGATGCAGGCCGGGTCGGTGGGGATGCCGAGGGGCGCCTCCGCCATCAGGCCGATCCGCAGCCGCCCGGGCGCGGCATCGACCTCGGCGGCGAACGGGCGCTGGGGCGGGATCGCGTTGTTCCAGGCCAGCGGGTCGGGGCCGGCGCAGGCGTCGAGCACCGCGGCGGCGTCGGCGACGGTGCGGGTGACGGCGCCCTCGACCACGGCGCCCATCCAGGTCTGGGCGCGGCGCGGGATGCGGGCGCGGCTCGACTTCAGCCCGACCAGGCCGCAGTAGGCGGCAGGGATGCGGATCGATCCGCCGCCGTCGTTGGCGTGGGCGAGCGGGAACATGCCGCCGGCGACCGCGCCACCGGCGCCGCCGGAGGAGCCGCCCGGCGAGTGGTCGGGGTTCCAGGGGTTGCGGCTGTTGCCGTAGCGGCTGTTCTCGGCGACCGTGATCGGCCCGAACTCGGGCGTGTTGGTGCGGCCGCAGAGGACGAAGCCGGCGGCCTGCAGCGACTCGACGACCAGCTCGCTCTCCTCGCTGACCCCCTCGGGAGCGCCGTGGGAGCCGTAGGTCAGCGGCCAGCCGGCGACCGCGGTCAGGTCCTTTATCGGGATCGGCACGCCGAGGAAGGGGGCGGTGTCGCCGGCGGCGAGGCGCTCGTCGGCGGTCCGCGCCGCCGCCCGGGCCGCCTCGTCGTCGCGCCAGATCACCGCGTTCAGCTCCGGGTTGCACGCGTCGATCGCTGCCAGGCAGGCGTCGAGCAGCTCGACTGCCGACAGCTCCCGCGCCTGCAGTGCGGCCGCGAGCTCGAGCGCGGAGCTGGTTGGTCCAAGCTGGCTCACCAGCCAAACCATATGCGCTGCCATCATGCCGGGACAACCAACCGGCGACACCCCGGCGGCGCCCGCAAGGAAAGGCGAGACGATGGCAACGATCACCGAGCGTGAGGCGAACCAGATCGAGCAGGCGAACGCGAGCGGGAAGGCTCCGGTGGTCTTCATCCACGGGCTCTGGCTGCTGCCAAGCAGCTGGGACAACTGGGCCGCTGTCTTCGAGGAGGCTGGCTACGCGGCCCTGACCCCGGACTGGCCGGACGACCCGGAGACGATCGAGGAGGCGCGCGCCAACCCCGACGTCTTCGCCAAGAAGACGCTCAGCCAGATCGCCGACCACGCATCCGAGGTGATCGGGCGGCTGGAGAGGAAGCCGGCGATTCTCGGCCACTCGACCGGCGGTCTCCTGGTCCAGATCCTCGCCGGCCGCGGCATCGCCGCAGCCACCGTCGCGATCGACCCCGGCCCCTTCCGCGGCGTTTTGCCGCTGCCGCTCTCCGCCCTGAAATCGGCGAAACCGGTGCTTCAGAACCCGCTCAACAAGGGGCGGGCGGTGACCCTGACGCTCGACCAGTTCAAGTACGGGTGGGCCAACGCGCTCCCCGACGAGGAGGCGAGACAGCTCTACGAGACCTACCACGTGGCGGCGCCGGGAGTGGCGCTGATGCAGATGGCGAACGCCAACCTGAACCCTTTCACCGAGGCCAGGGCCGACACCACGAACCCCGAGCGCGGCCCGCTGCTGATCATCAGCGGTGAGAAGGACCACACGGTGCCGTGGGCGATCGCCAACGCCGCCTACAAGAAGCAGAAGCGCAACCAAGCGAGCGTGACCGAGATCGTCGAGATCCCCAACCGCGGCCACTCGCTGACGATCGACAGCGGCTGGCGCGAGGTCTGCGACACCGCCCTCGGGTTCGTCAAGCGCTTCGTCTGAGCTGCGGCGTCAGTAGGCGGTGTTGCGGGAGCGGGGCCGCGGCAGCGCCTTGTAGCGGGGCTCGCGGCCGCGGTTCCAGAGGGCGGCGTCGATCTCGGCCGGGGTGAGGCGAGCGGGGCTCGCCGCCGCCAGCAGCTCGACCGCGTGGACCGCGCCGGCGCGCAGCTCGACCTCCGCGGGGGAACCGTGCTCGAGCAGCTCGCCGGCTTCGATCGCCCGCTCCAGCTCGGGGTCGACCCGGAGCACGCCGTCGACCCGGAGCACGTGCGGGACCAGGTTGTCGGCGAACGCGGTGAGGCGGTCGCGGTCCGGGAAGGAACCGAGGCCGGCGCGGCAGACGTCGGCAGCGGCGAGCTGGGCGCGCTTGTAGAAGGGGACCCGGCGCTCCTCATATACGGAGACGTCGGCGAAGGCGGGCCAGCCGGCGAGACGGGTCGCGAGCGCGACCGCCGAGCCCGCGGCGTCGTCGACCAGCGCCGCGAAGCTGCCGCCATGGTCGCCGCCCACCCGCGCGCCGACGTCGCGCAACGAGACTGCGAATTGGCCCATCAACGGGTGCTCGGGATCCTGGCCGAGCGAGGCAGCGATCTCCGGCGCGCTCAGCCTGCTCAGCTCGTCCACCGACCACGGTCCTTCGGCACAGAACCGATCGACCACTCCAGCGGCGACGGTCGAGTAGCCGCTCAGCCCCGGGCGCTTGCGGATCGTCGGCCACCAGCCGGAGCCGAAGTTGATCGCGTTGAGGCAGATCGCGAAGGCGGCGCGGGTCTCGCGGTCGCCCTCGAGCAGCTCGGTCTGCGGATCTGGCGGGCCGGGCTTCCCCGCAGCCGGCAGCCCCCGCGCGTAGGCGTCGATCGCGCTTTCCTCGATCCGCACCGAACGCGCCCGCTCGCAGACCCAGGTGCAGCCCGCGCGTACCTGGTCGGGAATGTCCATCGACGCGATACTGACGGGATGAGCGAGCATGAGATCTCCATCCGCCGCGCCGGTCCCGAGGACGCCGCCGCGATCGCCCGGCTGCTGCACGACTTCAACGAGGAGTACGAGGAACCGACGCCCGGGGTCGAGCCGCTGACCAAGTACTCGCGACAGCTGCTGGAGGAGGGAGAGATGGACGTGCTGCTGGCCGGCGACGGCCCGGACGGGATCTCCCTCGTCCGCCTCCGTCCCAGCCCCTGGACCGGCAAGCCGGAAGCGTATTTGCAGGAGCTCTATGTGGTCCCGCCGCTGCGCGGCCAGGGCATCGGCCGCGCCCTGCTCGAGGCGACGATCGCGCTCGCCCGCGCGGCCGGCGCCACCGGCATCGACCTCAACACCGGCGAAACCGACACCGCCGCTCGCGCCCTCTACGAGTCCGCCGGCTTCACCAACCGCGAAGGCGCCCCCGACGGCCCGTCGATGCTCTTCTACGAGCGCGAGATCTAGCCGAGCTCTTCTTCGGCCTGCGCCAGCAGTGCGGACAGCTTTTTGAACGGCTCGACCAGTTCCCAGCGTTCCTCCTGGACCATCTGGTCGTAGATGTAGAAGCCGGTCCCAGCTCGCAACGGTTCGGAGGGGTCGGCGTTGCTGGCGAGGGTGCCGTATTCGTCCATCGTTTCGAGGCCCTTTTCGAGCTGCGCCTCGATTTCCTTGCTCAGCTCCGGGTTCGCTTCCGCCAGCACCGGCTGGGCCACCTTGAAGGCTTCCTTGGCGCCTTCCATCATCGCGGCGGCGTCGAGCAGGTCCAGGTGCGACCAGCGCTCGGTGTCGCCGGGGAAGACGTTGGTGACGATTTCGTCCGAGCTGCGCTTGATCCCGCTGACGATCTCAGCCGGCTGCAGCTCGTCCGAGTCGATCCGCTCCCGCACCGCTTCGATGTCTGCGGCGAGCTGCTTCGCGACCGGACCCATCTCCATCGTCACTTCCTGCCAGAAGAACTCTTTCTCGAGCC
Source organism: Solirubrobacterales bacterium (assembly GCA_036276995.1). Taxonomy (GTDB): domain Bacteria; phylum Actinomycetota; class Thermoleophilia; order Solirubrobacterales; family 70-9; genus VAYN01. The sequence continues at coordinate 10,667 of DASUNU010000172.1, read as the reverse complement.
TGTGGAAGCCGCCGTATTCGTCCGGCGGGACCTCCTCCGCGAGCCCGTCGATGCCCCGCTGTAGAGGCGGGTAGAGCCGCACGAACGAGTCGATGTGGCCGTAGGGGACGCGGGCGATGGCGTAGATGGTTTCCGAGGGGGGAGCCGGCTCGCGCCCTGTTTCCCGCTCGATCACCTCCTGCATCCGCTCGATCCGGCGCGACAGCTCCTCCGCGTTCTCGCGCAGGTAGTCGCGGTAGCCGGACTGCGCCGCTTCCACCTCGGGGCTCGATTCGTCGCCCGAGGCGCTCGAGCCGCAACCGGCGAGGGCGGAGGCGACGAGGCCCAGGCAGACCAGCACCAGCGCTGGAGTTGCGGCGACTCGGCCGGTCCACCTCTTTGAATTCCCCATAATGATCAGGGACTCTAAATCAAACTCACCCCGGCGCGCAACGTAGGAACTCGATTCCCCCCGGCGGATCGACCAGGTCGGGATGCAGTAGGTGCGCCAACAGCTCGGTCCCATCGACCAGGCGGGGGCCGGGCCGCGAGTAGGTCGAGGCGGCGTCGACGGCGAAGACGCGCTCCGCGCCGAGGGCCTCGATCCGCTCCCAGTGCTCGAGCGCCTGCGCCCGCGAGTCCTCGACGTACCAGCCGCAGGGCATGACCACGACGACCTCGGGGTCGAGGCCGGCCAGCGCCTCCCAGGACACCTCGGGCGACTTGGCGCCGGCGGTCCCGGCGACGTCGACGCCTCCGGCGAGCTCGATCATCTCCGGGATCCAGTGGCCGCCGACGAAGGGCGGGTCGAGCCACTCGAGCGCGAGCGCCCGCACCGGCGGCGCCCCGGCAACGGCGGTGCGCACCGCCGCCAGCCGCGCCTCCAGCTCGGCGCGCCGCGCCCGCGCCCGCGCCTCGATCCCGAGCTCGGCGCCGAGTCGGGTCACGTCCTCCAGCACCTCGCCCAGCGAGCTCGGGTCCTGCTGTACCACCCGCGGCCGGCTCGGCAGCCGCGCTGCCACCTCGACCACGTCGTCGAAGGAGACGGCGCAGACGGCGCAGACCGCCTGGGTGACGATCAGGTCCGGGGCCAGCTCGGCCAGGCGCTGCTCGTCGAGGCTGTAGAGCGCTTGCCCTTCCCCGACCACCTCCTTCACGGCGGCGTCGATCTCGCCGGCGCTCAGCCCCGCCGGCAGCACGGTCGCGGTCAGGTGCGGCAGCTCCCGCGCCGCGGCCGGCCAGTCACACTCGTGGGTGACCGCAACCACGTCCTCGCCGGCGCCGAGCGCGAACAGCATCTCGGTCGCCGACGGGACGAGGCTTGCGATTCGCATCAGGCGACTATTTCACCGCTGCGACGAGGGCGGCGGAGCCACCCACCATCCCCGCTTTGTTGGGATGGATCGGGGCCGCCAGTTCCCCTGGCAGCAGCGGTTCGACCCAGCGGGTCGAGCTGCCTTTGCAGGCGTCGTGACCGATGCTCGCTTTGTACCAGTCGACCAGCGTCGCGCCGTTGGCCGCGGCCTGGGTCGCCAGCATCGCGTTGAGGCTCTGCTGCGTCGAGCGCAGGTAGGGGGCATCGGTGAAGCTGACCGGCATCTGCGGCCAGCAGCCGCTCCCGGTCTCCGGGAAGATCGCCGGGTAGTTGACCACGTAGATTTTCGCCTGCGGGGCGAGGCTGTGGATCTGCTGCAGCACCGTCGCCACTTTCGGGGCCGTGGCTTCGATCCGTTCTTTCAGCTGGTCTTTCCCGCCCGAGTTGTATTTGCTTTTGCAGGGCGAGCTGAACGGGTTGTAGGTGATGCAGCTCTGGGCGACTTCGGAGAAGCCGATGTCGTTGCCGCCGATCGTCAGCGAGACGACCGTCGTTTCGCTGTTCAGCGCGTTGAACTGGGGCGGGTTGGGTCCGTCCGGGTCGACGTTCTGCGGGTTCGTCATGTTCGTCGTCTTGGCGCCGCTGCAACTGGCGTCTTTCAGCGTCAGCCCGATGCTCGGAGCCGCCAGGTGCGGGTAGTTGTTGCTCGACTTGAGACAGCCGAGCGGCAGCACCGGGTTCGGGATCAGCGGCCCGGCGGCGTAGGAGTCGCCCAGGGCCACGTAGTTCGCGGCCCGCGCCGCGGTCGCCCCGATCGCCAACGCGGCCAGCATCACCATGGCCAGTACGAGTGCCCGTAGCCGGCGGCCCGGGCTCAAAGTCAGCTGGTTCATCAAACCTCTCCTTTGACTGATGGTCCCCGCCCGCATCCCATAATGCTCAGTTTTCTTTCGGGCCAAACGTCCGGCAGACTTATGGACGATGGGAATGGCGCAAATACCCGATCCGACCGAGTCGGTCCGCCACCAGCTGCGGCCGCTGTTCGACCAGATCGTGATCAAGGAGCTGGATCAGGACCGGGTGCGCCGCTCGGGCCTGGTCGTCCCGCCAGGTACGCACGAGCCGCCGCCGGAACAGGGCATCGTGCTCGCGGTCGGGCCCGGACTCGACTGGTGGGCGCAGGCCGGGGTGGAGATGCCGGTCGAGCCCGGCGACCACGTCGTCTTCCCGGCCGCCGCCGGGGTCTGGGTCGAGGTCGACGAGGAGCGGCTGCTGGTCTGCCGCGTCACCCAGTTGCTCGGCGTGCTCGAGTCTGCCTCGCTCTCCGGCTAGACGCCGGTCGCGCGGGCGCTCAGCGCCAGGCGGCGGCTGTGGTCCTTGAGCCGCAGCATGCGCTCATCGGCGGCGTGCATCAGGGTCTCGAAGTCGCGGCCGTCATCGGGGAAGACCGCCCAGCCGACCGAGGCGCTGGGGGTCGGGCCGGGTGCGTCCGATTCGTGCAGGCCGACCGCGGTGCGGATCGCTTCCGCCATCCGTTGCGCGCCCTCGCCGTGGGCGCCGGGCGCGATCACCGCGAACTCGTCGCCGCCGATCCGGGCGAGCAGGTCGGTCGAGCGCAGGATCGCCGCGGTGCGCTTGGAGGCCTCGCAGAGGACGATGTCGCCGACCTGGTGGCCATGCTCGTCGTTGACTCCCTTGAAGTCGTCGAGGTCGAGGACCAGCAGGGCCAGCGGGCTTTCGTCGGTGCCGCGGCGGCCGCGGGGGACGGTGCGGGCGCCGAGCTCGCGGCGCATCGCCGCGTCGAAGAAGCGGCGGTTGCCGACCCCGGTCAGCGGGTCGCGGTTGGCGATGTCGCGCTGGTGCACCTCGGCCGCAACCAGGCGCCGCTTCAGCCCGACCATCACCCAGGTGGCGGCGAGGAAGCTGGCGGCGAGCGCCAGGTAGCGCGGCACGAAGGCGGTCTCGATCGCGCTCGGGTCGTAGAGCAGCGGCGTCCCCGCGACCAGGATCAGCTCGATCGAGAGCGGCCAGGCCCAGCGTTCGGGGAAGAAGAAGGCGGCGTAGAGCAGCGAGCAGACGAGGAAGGGTTCGATGTAGCTGAGCGCGCCGCCAGTCAGGTAGAGGGCGAGGCCGACGACCGGAATCGTCACCACCATGCCGAAGGCGAGCGCGTTCATCGAGGCGTACTGCCAGCCGAGCATGCCGGTGACGCTGCCGACTCCGTAGAGGAAGACGAGGGCGCTGAGCCCGAGCACCCAGGGCAGCCCGGCGTGGATCGAGCCGGGGAGGAAGGCGGCGCCGGCGCCGATCAGGGCGCCGACGATCCAGAGCCAACCGGAGATCCGCCCCATCCGCGCGCGCTCGTCGGGAGCTTCCGCGTAGGCGGCTTGCTCCCAGGCGCTGTATGTCTTCGCGGCCGGCACGTGACCCTTGGATCGGCGCGCCGCAAGAATTTCTTGACTATTGAATCCTTGTCCGGTCAGCCGGCCTCGGAGTAGGCCGGCTCGGCGGCGCCGGGCTCTTGGCCCCGCACCTGATCCGACTCCTCCGCTTCGGCCCCGTGGGCCATCATCGCCGCGGGGTCGGGATCGCGCAGGACGAAGAGCGCGATCGCCACGCAGATCGCCGCCAGTCCGGCTCCGATCAGATAGGCGACGTGGTAGCCGGAGGTCAGCGCCTGGGCGTTGGAGACACCGTCGTCGAGCAGGCCCTGGGTGCGCTCGGTCGAGAGCGTCGCCAGCACCGCCAGCCCGATCGCGCCACCCACCTGCATGCTGGTGTTGACCAGGCCGGAAGCGAGCCCGGAATCCTGCGGCGTCGCGCCTGACATCGCCAGGGTCATGATCGCCGGGAAGGAAGAACCCATGCCGACCGCGATCAGCAGGAACGGCGGCAGCAGGTCGGTCCAGTAGTTGCCGTCGACCGGGGTGCGGGCGAAGAGCAGCAGGGCGACGACGGTGAGGCAGATGCCGGGGATCAGGGTCCGCCGCGGGCCGAAGCGCATGATCAGCTTTTCCGAGAAGCCGAGCGAGAGCGTCCCCATCACCACCGTGGTCGGGAGGAAGGCGAGGCCGACCTCGAGCGGGCTGTAGTCGAGCACCCGCTGCAGGTACAGCGCGCCGAGGAAGAACATCCCGAACATGCTGGCGACGATCAGCGCCTGCAGGACGTTGGCGCCGGCGACGTTGCGCGAGCGGAACAGGCGCAGCGGCATCAGCGGGTTGGCGATCGTCGCCTGGCGGTGGATGAAGGTGGCCAGCAGCCCTGCCGAGACGGCGCCGAGCGCCAGCGTTTTGACGTCGACCCAGCCCCACTCGGTGATCTGCAGGATGGTGAAGACGCCGATCATCAGCGAGCTGGTGATCAGGGCGGCGCCGCGGAAGTCAGCGCCCTCGCTGAGCCCGAGCCCCTCCCGGTTCGGGACCACCCGCAGCGCCAGGTAGGCGACGAGGATCCCGATCGGCAGGTTGATCAGGAAGATCCAGTGCCAGCTGATCGCGTCGGTGAGGACGCCGCCGGCGAGCAGCCCGATCGAGCCGCCGGCCGAGGCGACGAAGCCGAAGACGCCGATCGCTTTCGCCTGCTCCGCCGGCTTGGGGAACATGGTCACGATCATCCCGAGGATCACGGCCGAGGAGAGCGCGCCGCCGACGCCCTGGATGAAGCGGGCGGCGATCAGCATCTCCTGGGTCAGCGAGACCGCGCAGAGCAGCGAGGCGCCGGTGAAGACCGCCAGCCCGCCGAGGAAGATGCGGCGCTGGCCGATCAGGTCGCCGATCCGCCCCGCCAGCAGCAGCAGGCCGCCGAAGGGGATCATGTAGGCGTTGACGACCCAGGCGAGGTTGGTCTGGGTGAACCCGAGGTCGTCCTGGATCGAGGGCAGGGCGACGTTGACGATGGTCCCGTCGAGGACGATCATCAGCATCCCGGCGCAGAGCACGTATAGCGCGAGCCAGCGGCTGCGGTCGTCCTGGGCGTTCGTGTTTTCAGCAGTGGCAGTAGTCATGTGGGTAGAGACTGGGGGAGGGGCGAGAACTCATCGCCGGGGAATCAAAATAGCCGTCGAGCGGGTTCGGCTGCGTCGGCGTCACTCGCCCTCGAAGTAGCCGACCGCGCTCTCGCGGCGGACCAGCACGTCGGCCGCCTTGTCGCCGGTCCAGATCCCGACCTTGTCGCTGTCGGGATAAACCGTGGCCGCGGGATAGGTGACGTTGGAGAACATCAGCACCCGCGCTACCTCCTCACCCTCGTTGCTGACCTTGTGCGCGTCCCCGGGGCCGGGCGGAAAGCAGACGACGTCCCAGGGCTCCAGCACCTCGCTGCCCTCCGGGTGGCGCAGCGTCGGGGTCCCCGCCAGCACCAGCAGCCACTCCTCCTCGCCGACCTCGTAGTGGTACGGGCAGACCGCCTGGCCGGGCGGGATCTCGTAGACGCTGATCCCGGTGTCCTTGGCGCCGAGCAGCCTGCCCAAGCGCGCCATCCCCGCTCGGTACCCCTCAGGGTCCTCGCCGTCGTACTCGAACTCCGGCGCCGCGATGTTCGTCCGCCGCATCGCTCGAAGCTATCAACGGCCTGGACCCTGGATTTTCGCCTTGGCCGTTTCGGCACACCAACACGTGGGTATTTCGACGATCACGACAACACGTCGTGCGTAACCCGGGATAACCAGGAGAGGCCATGTTTACTTGTGAGAGGTGTGGGAGCAGCTACAGCAGCATGCACGCGGTCGGCATTGAGAACTGCCCGCGCTGCCTGCTCAAGGACCGGACCGCGGCGCCACTGACCCTGAAGGTCTTCACATTGCCCGAGTCCGAAACCGCCGGCAGCGGCGAGTCGGATCCGGATCTCGAGCCGCGGGTGGAGCCGCAAGGGGACACGATCAGCGCCTGAGATACGGGGCCTGAACTGATGAGACCCGGGCGGTCACCCGCCCGGGTCTCGAACTACGGCTTCTCGGTCGTGCTTACGGCGCCGTGACCGCGAAGGTTCCCCAGAAGGCGGAGGCCCCACCGGTGTAAAGGAACGCGCCTGAAGGAGAGGCTCCCTCCTCCACGGTGGTGAAGACTTCTTCTTCAGTGGCATCAGCTCGGAACGGCCCGGTGATGGTCGGGGTGCCGAAGGCAGTCGTGGCCACATAGACGCAGAGGTGGCCCGCCTCCGCTTTCGGTTCAGACGCCGATCCCGGGCACTCCGTGGTCGGCGCACCGTTGACCACGTGGACGTGCGATTCGTCAAGCGCCTCGGCCAGCGGAATCGACCAATTGATCGGCACGATCGCTTCAGCTTCGCTGAGGGCTCCCCAAGAGCCGGTCTCGGTTTTCCCGCTGGGCAGCGTGTCTATGACGATGCCGTCTTTGCCGTTGCAAACTTTGCCCGTGCCGTTTGCGGAGGTGAATTTGGTCCCTCCGGCTGGGCATTCGCCTACGGTGGCGGCGCTGCTGGTTACGCTTACCCCGTTGGTGCCGGCGGTCCCGGGATCTCCCTTGTCTCCCTTATCCCCCTTGGCCCCAGCGGCGCCATTCGCGCCGTTGTCGCCCTTTGGCCCCTGCGGGCCCGGTTTGCCGGCCTTCTTGGCGATGGCTTCGACTTCCTTCTTCTGCTTCCCGTTCAGCGGCGGGCTTTTCGCCGCGATGGCGGAGCCGCCGAGGGCCGCGATCAAGGCGATGCAGGCCACCACCAGGGCCGCGCCGGATACGCGATCTCGAAATCGTGCGTACATAGTCCCTCCCGTAAATAGGTTCCGCGCCCTTTCCCATTCAGACGCGTGAGCACCTTAGCGTATTGATGTAGAAATTCTTCGTTCCTAAATAACACAGCACCCCCGCGTTCGACGCGGAGGTGCTGTGGGAAAACATTGGCCAGAGATCTGGCCGAGGTCACGAGGACCTAGTAAACGAACGACTTTTCGACGAGTTCGATGTCGACGTTCTGTTTCGTTTCGTTTTTACCGGCCGGGGACGGAAGACCCGACTGGGTGTTGACCAGACCGTTGATGCTGATCGGAATGAAGCCGAACAGGGTCAGAACACAACCGCTGGCACCGGGCGCCGAGAACGAGTTGTCCACGAAGACGCCGTTGTTGAGGTGCAGGATGCCCGTTTTTTCGTCAAACGCGAATTCCGGTTCTTTGCCGGAAATCGGGGTGTTTGGCGGCGGCGGGCTGGTCGTGTGGGTGGTCAGGAGGAGCGTGATCGGGCTCGCGGTCGAACCGACGTAGCAGTTCGGGCCGAGGACACCGGTCGTGTTCTCCAGATGCACTTTGATCGGCAGGTAGGCGGGTTCCGCGAGAGGCTGCGGAGCACCGGCCAGTTCGGTCGTCGCGTAGAGAGTCAACGCTTCGATGCCGAGGAATTCAGCCAGCCAGGTCAGCCCGGTCAGGCCGATGATGCCGCCCGGAACTTTCTGTTTGACTTTTTCGAGACCACCTTTGGAGTTGAACGAGAACGCACCGGCTTCGGTGTATCCCCCGCTCAGCCTGAACGGTTTTTCGATGGGCACGTCCTTGCTGCCCATTTTGAAGTTGCCGCTCTTGATCTTCATGTTCAAACAACCCGTTACTTTCGGGTTTTCAACATTGTCTGGGCAGCCCGCGAACTGCGTGTAGCCCGCTTTCGGCGTAGCGGCCGAGGCCATGGGCGCCATCAGCGCCATCGCCAGGATCGCGGTCCCCAGAACGGCCAAAAGGCCGGCAGGGGTCTTCCCTTTCTTCATTGGCTCCTCCCGTAAACATAGTGGTTTGTTGATCTTTTAAGAAAGATCGATCGATGCATCCTCTCCGATCGGAACAGACGAGTCAAGCTTTGTTCCGAAAGAGGTAATTATCTATACCGGGATAGGGCGCTCAAACGCTACTCTCAATCTCTGGTTGAGCTTGAGTGATGAGCTTGGCTAGGTTTTCGATCGGCTGGGCGATCCCGCGGATCGCTTCTGAGTCGAGTTCGCTGTAGACGACGAAGGCGATTCCGGGCTCCTGCGGCCGCGACTGTTCTGGCTCTTTGGCGAAGGTGCCGTATTCGCCGACCGTCTCGTAGACCTGGTCAAGTTGAACATCGATGCGGGCGAGCAGGTCCGGGTCGATTTCGGCCAGCAGCGGCTCCACCGCCTCGAGCGCCGCGTCGACCCCTTCGGTCTGGGCGGCGACCGTGGTCAGGGTGGTCCCGGAGTCGGGTTCGCTCTCGCCTGGCAACCCGGACTCGAGGACTTCCTCGAGCACCGCGCTGGCACCGGCGGTTACTTCTGGAGGGCTGTAGTCCGCGGCGGCGATCTGCTTCCGCAGGTCCCCGACGTCACCGCGGAGCCCCTTGGCGACCGGAGCGAGGCCCACGGCACTTTCCTCGCCGAAGATTCCCTCTTCGATCTCCCGATAGGCCGCGAGCTCTACGCGCAGGTCCGCCACCGGGTCGATGCGCCCGTATGGGATCCGCGAGGCCGCGTAGCGCGACTGGGCCTTCGGCACCGAGCCCTCGCCGACTTTGAGGACGATCGTCTCGGTCCAGTGCAGCAGCTTGCCGGCATTCCTCTGCAGGTAGGTCTCGTACCGGGCGAGGGACTTTTCCAACTGTCGGCGGGTCTCGGCGCTGGGTTCCTCGTTCTCATCCGCGCAGCCGACCAGGAAGGCGGTGAGTCCCAAGAGGACTCCGATTACCCACTTTCCTGGCATACTCCTCTTCATTAAACGAGAATATTCGATCAAGATCACTCTCGTTGCATTGCTGCTCGCGATCGCGCTCGCCGGCTGTGGGGGGGACTCGGGCGAGACCTCCTCCGCGCGCCCGGGGCTCACCTACTCGGTGGAAGCGGATACCACGGTGGTCCCGGGCAGATTCAGCGAGGAAGAGGTCTATGCGCGCGCCGCGAAGATGTGTACAAGCCGGCAGAGGCAGATCCGCAAAAGCTTCCTGGAATACAAGGCCGAACGCCCCCAGTTCTCACGGGAGGAGCTGATCAAAGGGGGCTCCTACTCCCGGTTCCTCCCTGGGGTCCAGTTCATCTTCGACTACATAAAGATTCCCGGGGGGCCCGAGGGCGATGAGGAGACGTCGGCGCGGATGGAGGAAATGATCGGCGTCATGCAGTACGCGATCGAGACCGGGCAGAGCAACTATCCCCGGTCGATCGAGAGGGTCGAAGACCTCTTCCGCGAGTACAACCGCCTCGCCCGTGCCTACGGGTTCGACGAGTGCACGGTTGACCGCGCCCACTACCCGGAGTTCTGGGAGGCCGGTGAAAAAGGGACTTGATTTCGTCTTCCCGATACACGAACATATGTTCGTATGGAGATCGCTTGCGTCATCGGCAGCCGTTGGCGATCTCCTGCGCGCCCGGGCCGCTCCGGGGGGCTTCGGCCCGGGCGCAACTCTCTTCCCGACCCGGTTGCGGACCTGGAGCAGACCGAGTCGATGGTGCGCCGACTGGAGTCGGTCGGCGCCGCGGTCGAGTCGGAGCGGCCTGGGGAGGCCTTCTTCGCGCTCGATGGGTTGCGGGGGCTGTACGGCGGCGATAGCGCCGGGGTGATCGGCGCCGTGCGGCGAGCTCTGGGCGAGGGGCCGCTGCTCGGCGTCGGTTCGACCCGGCTCGGCGCCTTCCTCGCCGCCCGCGAGCTGGAACCGCCGGCACCCGTCTCGGTGCTCGCCGACCGCCTCGACGCCGGCGAGCTGGTGACAGCGCTGGAGCGCCTGGGAGTCGGGACGCTGCCCGCCCTCGCCTCGATCTCGGCCGACCAGATGGCCGACCGCTTCGGCCGGCTGGGGCTGGAGGCCCTGCGGCTCGCCCGCGGCGAAGAAGAGCCGCTGCGGCCGCGTCAGCCGCACGAGGACCTGGCCGAGCAGGTGGAGTTGCCGGAGGGGACGGCGGGCCAGCGGCTCGACCGAGCCCTGGCGCTGCTGGTCGACCGCATGCTCGCCGCCCCGCAGCGCCGCGGCCGCACACTGCTGGGCCTGCGCCTCGGCGCCGCCCTCGCCGCCGGAGGCAGCTGGAGCGTCGAGCAGGGGCTGGGCCGGCCGAGCGCCTCGGCGCGGGTACTGCTCTCGGTCCTGACGCCGCGGCTGCAGTCACTGCCGGGGCCGGTGACGGCGCTGCGCCTGCGGGCGCTCGGCCTCGGCCCGCCGGACGTCGACCAGCTCGAGCTCGCGGTCGGTGGCGAGGAGCCGCGCCGGCGACGGCTCGGCGCCGCGGTGCGCGAGGTCCGCTCCGCCCAGGGCGCCGAGGCGCTGCTGAAGGTGCTGCCGGTCGATCTCGCCTCGCGGGTGCCGGAGCGCTGGGCGGCGCTCACCCCTTTCCCGGAGCACTGAGAGGTGCGCGGTGACGCCCGGGCTGCGACGTCTTTACTCCCCCCGACCCGTTCGGGTCGCGACCGGCCCTGACGCCGCTCCGC
>DASUNU010000171.1:0-6743 GCA_036276995.1 Solirubrobacterales bacterium | reverse complement strand
GAAGCGGCCGCTCTCGGTGAAGGCGCGAATCTGGGTATAGCCCCAGGTCAGCGGCGACGCATCGTCAGCGCGGGACGCGACGCCCCTGTTTTCGTAGCCCGGGAGGGTGAGGACCCCGCCCGCTCCGAACCCCTGGTCGAGCGCGCCGGAGGTGTCGAGTCGTGCCACCAGGCGCCCTTCGAAGGCAAGTCTCGAGCGCACGGAGGCGACGCTCTCGAAGCGGGCGGCGATGAGCAGGGGCCGGCCGCGCTGGTCGAGGGTGCCGGTGACGGTGGCTACTGGGTTGATCTGGACGTCCTGCCCGTTCGGCTGCGGCGGCGGGAAGACGCTCGCCGTCAGATACGGCGGCTGGCCGAGGTCGCTGCGCACGATCCCGTTGGTCCCGAAGCTCGGATCCGGATTGCCGGCCGGGTCGAACCGGAGCACGGTGGCGTAGCTGGGGTGTAGGTACCCGATGTCATAGGCGAGCGTTGCGTAGGTCTTGTTCGGGTCCGCAGCGGTGCCGAAGACGACGATGCGACCCTCGCCGTCGACGGCGAGGGCGGCGACCTTGAAATCGAGCCCCTCGACCTTCTCCAGGCTCATGACCCCGCTCGCTCCAAAGCGCGGATCGAGCTGACCGTCTGGCCGGTAGCGAAGCAGCTGCCGCTGGGTGGCGACGACGACCGAGCCGTCCGGCTGGGCGGCGACGCCGCGCACGAGCGGCCCTTCGCCGGTCGTGGCCACCGCCGTCCGCACCTTGCCGCCGGCGCCGAAGCCCGGGTCGAGCGAAGCGGAGACCGCGGCGCTCGGTGCGAACGTGCCGAGGAGAAGGAGGGCGAGGGCGAGGAGGAGCGGACGAGTGATTTTCATGCCGGCCAGAACCCTGTCCACTGCTCAAAGTAGCGGCGAGCAAATTTTGGCCAGCCAGCCAAACCTGATTACATAGCCCTCATGGCTCGGTTGAGCAGGCATCAGGTGGCCCGGGCCGGCTTCTTCGCCGGGGTGGCGGGGACCGGGATCGCTACGGCGGCGACCGCGGCCGCCTGGCACTGGCTGGCACGGCGGCCGCTGCCGCAGCAGCGCGGGACGATCGCGCTGGACGGCCTCGAGGGCGGGGTACGGTTGCGCCGCGACCGCTGGGGCGTGCCCCACATCGAGGCCGAGGCCCAGCACGACCTCTACTTCGCCCAGGGCTTCGCGCACGGCCAGGACCGGCTCTGGCAGATGGACTTCTACCGCCGCGCGGTCGGCGGCCGGGTGGCGGAGATGGCCGGCCCCGAGGGCCTGCCGATCGACCGCCTGATGCGGACGCTGGGCATCCAGCGCGCCGCGCAGCGCGAGGCGGCGGCGCTCGACCCGCGCCTGCTCGCCCTGCTCGAGCGCTTCTGCGAGGGCGTCAACGCGGCCGCCGCCGACGCCACCGCGATGCCGTTCGAGATGCAGCTGCTGCGGCTCGATTTCGCCCCCTGGACCCCGGTCGACATCCTCAGCCTCGGCAAGCTGCTCGCCTTCGGGCTCTCGACCAACTGGGAGCGGGAGCTGCTGCGGGCCGACATGCTGCGCGCCCTCGGCCCGGAGCTGACCGCCCGCCTCGACCCCGCTTACCCGGCCGACAACCCGGTCGTGACCCAGGAACCGTGGAGCGGCGACGGGCTGGCGATCGTCGAGCAGATCGACGCGGTGCGGCGGGCGATGGGGCTGGCGGCTGAGGCCAGCGGCTCCAACAACTGGGCCGTCAGCGGCGCGCTCAGCGCCACCGGCGGCCCGCTGATCGCCGGCGACCCGCACCTGCCCCCGAGCATGCCGGGCATCTGGTACCAGGTCGGCCTGCGCCACGGGGACCGTTTCGTCCGCGGCGCCTCGCTGCCCGGCCTGCCCGGGATCTACATGGGCCAGAACAACGACGTCTGCTGGACCTTCACCAACGCGATGGCCGATGTCCAGGACCTCTTCGTCGAGCAGGTCGAGGGCGACAACTATCTGTTCGAGGGCGAGTGGCGGCCGCTCGAGATCGAGCGCGAGCAGATCGCGGTCAAGGGTCGCGAGCCGGTCGAGCTCGAGGTCCGCCGCACCCACCACGGCCCGATCGTCAACGAGGCGCTCGGCGCCGACGCCGACGAGCCGCTGGCCCTGAGCTGGACCGCGCTCGCCGAACCGACCGTCTTCGCCGGCATGTTCGAGCTGCTGGAGATCGAGTCCGGCCCGGAGCTGGTGGCCAAACTCGAGGGCCACACGGCGCCGGTCTCGAACCTGATCTGGGCCGACCGTCACGGCTCGATCGGCTACAAGCTGATCGGCCGCCTGCCGCGCCGGCGCGGCGGCTGCCCGGACCTGCCGAAGCCGGGCTGGAGCGGCGAGTTCGAGTGGGAGGGGAGGGTCCCCTACGAGGAGCTGGCCGAGGTCGTCGACCCCGAGAGCGGCTTCCTCGTCACCGCCAACAACCGCGTCGCCGGCGACGACTACCCGCACCACATCACCAGCGAATACCTCGACGGCTTCCGGGCGAAGCGGATCGAGCAGTTGCTGGGGCAGAGCGAGGAGCACGACCTCGAGGGCTTCGAGGCGATGCAGTCCGACAACCTCTCGCTGCCCGGGATCGAGGCGGCGCGCCGCCTCGGCCGCCTGCGTCCGCCTGGCCAGCGCGAGACCAGCGCCCTGGAGCGGCTGCGGAGCTGGGACGGCCGGCTCGACCCCGACACCATCGCCGGCACGATCTACCAGGCCTTCCTGCTGCGGCTCGCCCGCGAGGTGGCGCGGGCCGCGATCGGCGACCGCGACCTCTGCGAGCGCTGGCTCGACCGCGCCGACAACGGCTTCACCCCGCACATCACCTCGCCCTGGCGCTGGCACTCCCACCTGATGAAGCTCTGGGAGGAAGCCGACGAGGAGCTGATCGGCCGTCCCTGGGACGAGCTGGCCCTGGAAGCGCTGGCCGGCGCCCTCGACGACCTCGAAGAGCGCTTCGGCCCCGACCCCGAGGGCTGGCGCTGGGGCCACGTGCACGAGATGGAGTTCCCGCACCCGCTGGGCGAGGCGAACCCGCTGCTGCGGCGCCTGCTCAACCGTCGCCTCCGCGCCGGCGGCGCCCAGGAGACGGTGAGCCAGATCGCCTACGACCCCAACGACCCTTACCGGGCGGTCTGGGCGCCGAGCTGGCGCATGGTCGCCGACCCGGCCGCGCCCGACAGCTCGCGCTGGCAGATGTTCACCGGCCAGTCCGGCCACCCGGCCAGCCCGCACTACGACGACCTCCAGGAGGACTGGCTGCACGGCCGCACCCAGCCGATGAGCGGCGAAGGCCCCTGGCAGGAGCTGGAGCTGAGGCCGAGCTGACCCGGCGCGACTTCCGGCCGGCGGCCGGGTTCCGCAGGGCATGAGAGCAACCCGCACCGCTCCCCTCGCCCTGTCCATCGTGCTGGTCGCCCTGGCCCTGCTGGCCCCCGCAGCGGCGCAGGCGCTGCCGCGCGGCTTCTTCGGCATCGCCCCGCAGACGGCGATCGGGGCCGCCGACACGGCGCGGATGCGGGCCGGCGGCCTGGAGACGATCCGCGCCTCGCTCGGCTGGAGCGGGGTCGAGTCCTCGCCGCGCGGCGGCTACAACTGGGCCGGCTTCGACGAGCTGGTCCGCACCGCCGCCCGCGACCGGCTCGAAGTCCTGCCCTTCCTCTACTCGACCCCGCACTGGGTCTCGGGCGACTGGCGGCGGTTGCCGGTCGACGGCGCCCGCGCCCGCCGCGCCTGGAGCGCCTTCGTCGGCGCCGCGGTCGAACGCTACGGACGCGGCGGCGAGTTCTGGCGCGAGCACGGGCCCGGCTCCGACGACCCGCTGCCCTACCTGCCGATCCGGGCCTGGCAGATCTGGAACGAGGAGAACTTCTTCTACTTCACCAACCCCGCTTCGCCGCAGCGCTACGCGCGCCTGCTGGCGCTCTCGCGGCCGGCGGTGAAGCGGGTCGACCCGCGCGCCGACGTGGTCATCGGCGGCCTCTTCGGCGACCCCGCCGCCGGCCCGCCGCGGGCGCTCGACGCGACCGACTTCCTCGACCAGCTCTACCGGGTGGGCGGCGTCAAGGCCAACTTCGATGCCGTCGCGCTGCACCCCTACGCGGCCGACACCGCCGACCTGCGCCGCCTGGTGGAGGGAGTGCGGGCGACGATGGTCCGCCACGGCGACCGCCGCTCCGGCCTCTACCTGACCGAGCTCGGCTGGGGCTCGCAGGCCAACTCGCCGGTCTCCTTCGAGGTCGGGCTGCGCGGCCAGGCGCGCGAACTGCGCGACGCCTACCGCTACCTGCTCGCCAACCGCGGCCGGCTGAAGCTGCAGCAGGTGGTCTGGTTCTCCTGGAAGGACGCGCCGGGGAGCTGCAGCTTCTGCGACTCGGTCGGCCTCTTCCGCCAGGGCGCCAAGTTCCGGCCGAAGCCGGCCTGGCGCGCCCTGCGCGCGATCGCCCGTTAGACCACCTTGAGGGTTGGGTCGCTGGCGCTGACGGCGGTGACCAGCTCGACGATCTCGGGCGGGGCTTTGCCGGGGGAGCCGCTGTCGAAGGGCGGCTGCGGGTCGTACTCGATCCCGAGCTGGACCGCCTGGGCGACCTCGGGGCCGGCCTCCTGGCCGACCAGGTGCAGGGCCATATCGATCCCGGCCGAGACGCCGGCCGCGGTCATCACCTTGCCGTCCTCGACGAAGCGGCCGCCGACTGGGTCGGCGCCGTAGGCGCGCAGCGGCTCCAGGTAGAGCCAGTGGCCGGTCGCCCGCTTGCCCTCGAGCAGACCGGCGGCGCCGAGCACCAGCGAGCCGGTGCAGACCGAGGTCGTCCACTTGGTCGTGCGGTCGACCTGACGCAGCCAGCCCAGCACCTCCTCGTCCTCGAGCAGCGGCCGGTTGCCGGCGCCGCCGGGGACGAGGACGATGTCGGGGTCGGTCATCTCGGCGAGGCTGCAGTCGGCGCTGAGCCCGAGCGAGCCGACGTCGGTGCGTTTCTCGCCGACGCTGGCGGCGACGAAGTGGACCTCCCAGCCGGGGACCGAGCGCAGGACCTCATAAGGGCCGATCGCGTCGAGGGCAGTGAGCTTGTCGAAGATCAAGATGGCGATTTTCATGCCCCGATCCTGGCGCCCCGCGAGCGCTCGCGCCAGCGGCAGGATTGCCAATGTCCGCAAGATTCCTGCCACAATGGCCCGATGCCACACCGCGTCGTCGCCCTCTGCCTCGACGGCCTCGTCGCCTTCGACCTGGCGGCGCCGGCCCAGGCCTTCGGGCTGGCGGCCCACCCCAGCGGCGCGCCGCTGTATGAGTTTTCGACCTGCTCGGTCGGCGGCGCGGAGGTGCGCACGACCAGCGGTTTCGGGGTCTCCCCGGCGGCCGGGCTGGGGGCGTTGCGGCGGGCCGACACGGTCGTCGTCCCCGCCTACGCGGCGATCCTCGAGCCGCCGCGGGAGGAGGCGCTGGCCGCCCTGCGTGCCGCCCACCGCCGCGGCGCCCGGGTGCTCTCGGTCTGCACCGGCGCCTTCGCGCTCGCCCACGCCGGCCTGCTCGACGGCCGCCGCGCCGCCACCCACTGGGGCTGGGTCGAGGAGATGAGGCGGCGCTTCCCGGCGGTCACGGTCGACCCCGACGCGCTCTACGTCGACGAAGGGTCGGTGATGACCTCGGCCGGGCTCAGCGCCGGGATCGACCTCTCGCTGCACGCGATCCGGGTCGACTTCGGCGCCGCCGCCGGCGAGCGGGTCGCCCGCCACATGGTCGCGGCGCCGCACCGCGAGGGCGGCCAGGCCCAGTTCGCCAAGCCGGCCCCCGCCGAGCTGAGTGGCTCGCTGGAGCCGACCCGGGGCTGGGCGCGGGAGCGGCTCGCCGAGCCGCTCGACGTCGCCGCGATGTCCCGCCACGCCGGAGTCAGCCCGCGCACCTTCGCCCGCCGCTTCCGCGAGGAGACGGGAACGACGCCGCTGCAGTGGTTGCTGGCGCAGCGGGTGCTGGCGGCGCGGCGGCTGCTGGAGGAGTCCGACCTGCCGGTCGAGACGGTCGCCTGGGACTGCGGATTCGGCACCGCCGCCTCCCTCCGCGATCACTTCCGGCGGGCGACCGCGACGACCCCGAGCGCCTACCGGCGCGCCTTTCGCGGAGCGGGGACGGCGGCGAGCCCTGGCCCGGTAGCGTTGGGCGGGTGAGCCGCCGCGACCAGATCAAGCTCAGCGAGGCCGAGCTGCTGGAGCTGCTCGGGGGTGAGCGGGTCGCCGTCGTCACCAGCCTCGGACCGCGCGGCTGGCCGCATTCGATGCCGCTCTGGTTCGTCCCCCGCGCCGGCGAGGTCTGGATCTGGACCTACGCCAAGTCGCAGAAGGTGCGCAACCTCGAACGCGACCCGCGGGCGACGGTGCTGGTCGAGACCGGCCACGAGTACGGCGAGCTGCGCGGGGCGATGATCGAGGCCGAGGCGGAGATCCACCGCGACTTCGAGACCGTGATCGGCTTCGCCGAGGAGCTGACCCTGCGCTACGCCGAGGGCATCTCCAGCGTCGAGGGCGACGCCAAGGCGGCGCTGGAGGCGCAGGCGCCGAAGCGGGTTGCGATCCAGTTCAGGCCGGTGCGCACGGCGACCTGGGACCATCGCAAGCTCGGCGGCACCTATTAGCCCGAGCGGGGCTGCAGGTGACAGGATCGCTACATCGGCGCCGCCGCGGTGTTGCAGGTTGACCCGACCGCTACCCTCCTCGACTCGATGAAACGACCGATCCTCGCCCTTGCCCTCTGCGCCTGCCTC
>DASUNU010000170.1:0-4176 GCA_036276995.1 Solirubrobacterales bacterium | reverse complement strand
CCGCCGCCCAGGGCGACGACATGGTCTTCTCGGGTCATCTGCCGGTCGGCGAGCTCTTCGATCGCGAGATCCACCTGCGCCAGGGTCTTCGCCGCCTCGCCCGGCGGGATCGTCACCTTCTCGACCAGCGGCTGCACCTGCTCTCCGTAGAGTTCCGCCACCGTCTCGTCCGAGATGCAGTAGCGACGGCCCGCCAGCGGCCACCAGCCGCGATCGCGGATCGCCCCCAACAGCCCGTGACCCACCAGCACCGGGTACTCGCCCGACTCGCTCGTGGCCCAGAGCAGCTTCGTCCCGCTCGGCAGTCCGGCCAATGCCTGGATCGCCGGCATCGCGCGGCTGACCACGTCGCGGTCGGCCTTCGGCACGATCGCGTCGGCGAGCTCCTCGTAGAGCGGTTCGCGGGTCGCCAGCAGGCGGGCGACGTCGTCGGCGTTGGTCGCCAGCGGCCGGTCGCTGTGGGCGATCCGGCGCCAGGACTCGCGCGCGTCGACCTGCAGCCAGACGACCACGTGGCGGCCGAGCGCGGCGCGGATCCGCTCGCTCAGCACGCTGCCGCCACCGAGCGCGATCGCGCCGCCGTCGGCGTTCTCCAGCAGCGCGCCGACGACCTCGGCCTCGCGGGCGCGGAAGCCCTCCTCGCCGTGCTGCTCGAACGCCTGCTTGATCGGCATCCCGAGCTCGCGCTCCATCAGCTCGTCGATCTCGACCGTCTCCAGGCCGGCATCGCGGGCGGCGGCGAGCGCGGTGCTCTTGCCCGCGCCCATGAAGCCGATGAAGACGATCGCCGGCCGCACCGGCTCAGCCCCGGAAGTCGATGCGCTTCTTGTAGGCGTCGATCGCGCCGAGCACGTCGTCGATGTGGTCGCCGCCGAACTTCTCGCGGTAGCAGCGGGCCAGGGTCAGCGCCACCATCGCCTCGGCGACCACGGCGGCGGCCGGGACCACGGTCGAGTCGGTGCGCTCGCGCAGCGCCTGGGCCGGCTGCTTGGTCTCGGTGTCGACCGAGCGCAGCGGCTTGGTCAAGGTCGAGATCGGCTTGATCGCGGCCCGCACCGAGAGCGGCTGGCCGTTGGTCATCCCGCCCTCGAGGCCGCCGGCGTGGTTGGTTTCGCGGAAGTAGCCGTCCTGCTCGGACCAGAAGATCTCGTCGTGGGCCTCGGAGCCGGGCCGGCCGGCGACGTCCCAGGCCTCGCCGATCGAGACGCCCTTGACCGACTGGATCGAGGCGACGGCCCCGGCGAGGCGGCCGTCGAGGCGGTCTTCCCAGGAGATGTGGGAGCCGAGTCCGGGGACGAGGCCGAAGACGCGCACCTCGAAGGTGCCGCCGAGGCTCTCGTTCGCCTTGCGCAGGCGGTTGATCTCGGCGACCATCGCTTTGCTGGCCTCGGGATCGAGGCAGCGGACCGGGTCGTCGTCGATGCCCGCGAAGTCGGCCGGGGCCAGGTCATCGCGCTCGGCCGCTTTGACCGAGGCAATCTGGGTGACGTGGCTGTGGATCTCGACGCCGAGCGCGGTGAGGAAGCCGCGGGCGATCGTGCCGGCGGCGACGCGAGCAGCGGTCTCGCGGGCGCTGGCCCGCTCGAGGATGTTGCGGATGTCGGTGTGGCCGTATTTCTGGGCCCCGACCAGGTCGGCGTGGCCCGGCCGCGGCAGGTGCACCTCGTCCGGCTCGAACCCCTCGACCGGCCAGGGGTTCATCCGCTCCTCCCAGTTGGCGTAGTCGCGGTTGGCGACGAGGACGGCGATCGGGCCGCCGAGAGTGCGCCCGTGGCGCACGCCGGAGCGGATCTCGGCGGTGTCGGTCTCGATCCGCATGCGGCCGCCGCGGCCGTGGCCGAGCTGGCGCCGCGCCATGTCGCGGTCGAGCGCCTCGCGGTCGAGCTCGAGCCCGGCCGGCATGCCCTCGACGATCGCCACGAGCCCAGGCCCGTGCGACTCCCCCGCGGTGGTGAAACGGAACGTCGTCATCGCTCGCCAAGGCTATAGGCGGCGGCGCGCATGACATCGAGCGGGGGTTTGCGCCCGGTCCAGATCTCGAACGAGAGGGCGCCCTGCTGGACCAGGATCTCGATCCCGTCGACCGTCTGCGCGCCCGCCGCCGCCGCGGCCTGCAGGAGCGTGCTCGGCCCCTCGCCGTAGACCATGTCGGCGACCACGGTGCCGGGGCCGAAGCCGTCGCGGCGCAGCGGCAGCTCCACGAACGGGTCCTCGCCGCGCAGGCCGACCGCGGTGGTGTTGACGATCAGGCCGTACTCGCTCTGGTCGAACTGCTCGACCGGCTGGCCGACCTGGAGCTCGATCTGGACCGAGTCGGAGGGGTTGGCGACGTCGGTCAGCTCGATGTGGATCTGCTGCGCCCGCGCCTCGGTGCGGTTCCAGATATCGACCACCGCCCCTTCGGTACGCAGCGCCCAGATCGCCGCCCGGGCGGCGCCGCCGGCGCCGAGCACAAGCGCGCGCAGGCCGGCGGGGGCGACCGGCAGCGACGCGACCAGGCCGCCGGCGTCGGTGTTGTGCGCCCCGATCTGGAACCCGTCGAAAACCAGGGTGTTGGCGGCGCCGATCCGGGCGGCGCCCTCGCTGGCAAGGTCGGCGAGCGCGTAGGCGGCGGTCTTGTGCGGCACGGTCACATTGGCTCCGGCGAAGCCTTCGCCGGAGAGCGCCTGCACCCGCGCCACGAACTCCTCGGGGGCGACGTCGATCGCCTCGTAGCTCCACTCCGCGCCCATCCCCAGCGCCGCCAGCGCCGCGCTGTGCATCGCCGGCGAGCGCGAGTGGCCGACCGGGTGCCCGAGAACCGCCAGTCGCGGCATCGCTATTCCCCGCAGGTGGTCGGCTCGTTGCCGCCGTTGGCTTCGCGCGCCCTGTTGTAGGCGGCGACGTCGGCTTCGAATTCGGCGTTGTTCTTGGAGAAGGCGAGCTCGCCGCAGGTGTTCGGCTTGTTCACGTAGTAGATGAAATCGCTCTTGGCCGGGTGGGCGGCGGCCTGGATCGCTTCGATCCCCGGGCTGTTGATCGGTCCCGGCGGCAGGCCCGAGTTGAGCCGGGTGTTGTAGGGCGAGTCGACCGCGAGCTCGGATTCGGTCAGCGGCTGGGTGTAGTTGTCGACGGCGAAGCGGATCGTCGCGTCGATCCCGAGCGGGATCCCTTCGCGCAAGCGGTTGTAGACGACCGAGGCGACCAGCTTGCGCTGACTCGGGATCCCGGCCTCGTCCTCGATCAGCGAAGCGATGATCAGCACGTCGAAGATCGTCAGGTTTTTCGACTTCGCGTACTTCATGTCGACCGCCTTGATCTGCCGCTTGAAGTCCTGCAACTGCAGCTGGACCAGGTCGGCGGCGGGCGCACCCGGCTTCATTTCGAAGGTGTTGGGAAAGAGAAAGCCCTCGAGGTTCTTCGCCCCCTTGCCGCCGTACTGGGCCGGATCCAGGTACTCGGAGCGCACCGTCTCCTTGGTGTAGTCGCCGGAGAGCCCGTCTTCCTCGACCAGTTGCGCCGCCTGCGGCCGGCTGTACCCCTCCGGGATCGTGACCGTGAGCACCCGTTTCTGCGGCGGCTGCGAGAGCGCCTCGATCGCGGCCCCGTAGCTCATCCCCTCGGCCAGGGTGAAGCGCCCCGCATAGAGCTCCGAGCGCTTCCCGGCCAGCGTTACCCGGACCTGGAACAGGGTCGAGTTATCGACCACCCCTTTATCGGCGAGCAGGTCGCCCACTTCGCTGACGCTCGCCCCTTTCGGCACCGTGATCGCCACTTTGCCCGACCCATCCCCATGGAATGGCTGGAACAGCGCGAAGAGGAACCAGACCACGACCAAGGCGCCCAGCACCCCGACCACCCGGAACGGATGCCGCCCAATCGCCGCCAGCACCCCGCCACCACGACCGCCGGAACCTGCGCCTCGACCTGAACCCTTGGCGGGCGGCGACACGACCGGCGCCTCCTCAGCCGGGCGACCAGCAAACGGCTCGGGCTCAGCCGCCACCGCGGCAGGCTCCTCATCCCAAAACTCCTCCTCAGCCGTGCGCTGCGGCCGGGGCGCCTCCACCGGCGGAACCGGCTCCGCAGCGGCTGGTTGCTCCACCCGCTCTCGCGCAGCCGGAGGCGGAGCAACGGCAGGCGTTTCACGCGGAGAGTCGGGGGGTGACTCGACGGAGCCTCCCCGCTGTTGCGACG
>DASUNU010000169.1:0-6465 GCA_036276995.1 Solirubrobacterales bacterium | reverse complement strand
CCGCCGCGGCCTCGCCGCCGACGGCGTTGCCGGGCCGCGAACGCGGTCGGCGCTCGGTTGGCGCGGGCGGCCGCGACTGGGCAGCCGCACGATGCGGATCGGTAACCGCGGCTGGGACGTGGCGGCGCTGCAGTACCTGCTGCAGCGGGCCGGCCACGGGGCGGGCAGGGCGGACGGCCTCTTCGGGCCGCTGACCCGGGCGGCGGTGCGGCGGGCGCAGGGCGCCGCCGGCATCGGCGTCGACGGGCTCGCCGGCCCGGCGACGATCCGCGCGCTCCGCGGTCGCGGGACCGCGCCCAGCGCCCCCGGCCCAAGCGGGCCGGTCAGCTTCTATCGGCCCGTGGCCGGGCCGATCGCCGACGGCTTCGGCGCCTCGCGCGGCGGCGGTCGCCTGCATCAGGGACTCGACTTCCCGGTGCCCTTCGGGACCCTGGTCGAGGCCGCCGGTGTGGGCACGACGATCTTCGCCGGCTACAACGCCGCCGGCTACGGCAACCTGGTCGTCGTCCAGCACCGGCTCGGCTACACGACCTGGTACGCGCACCTCTCCTCGATCACTACCTGGGTCGGCGAGCAGGTCGAAGGCGGCACCCGGGTTGGCTACGTCGGCTCGACCGGCTACTCGACCGGGCCCCACCTGCACTTCGAGGTGCGCCGCTTCGACACCCCGATCGATCCGCTGCCGATGCTGCTGCCGAGCGTCGCCGCCCGGCCCTTCGGCCGCGGCCCCGGCGTCGCGCACGCCAATGAGCTCGAGTGCGGAGGCAGGCGTCCCGCTGCCGGCAAGCCGCCGCGCGGCGGCGACTGGATCGCCCGCGAGCCGCTCTGCGCTCAGCCGCGGACCGTGTACCGGAGGTAGACCATGCCGTCCTCGAAGCGGCGCTGGTCGCTCAGCTCGAGGTCGAGCCGGAGGCCGTCCGGGAGGGCGCGCTTGCCGGCCCCGACCACGGCCGGCGCGACGAAGGCGTGGCACTCGTCGACCAGGCCGGCGGCGAGCGCCTGTCCGGCCAGCTCCGCTCCGCCGATCGCGAGGTCGGCCGTGGCGGCCTCCTTCAGCGCCCGCACCTGCTCGGGCTCGAAGCGCGGCTCGATCCGGGTCCGCCGGGTCGAGACCTCGGTCAGCGTGCCCGAGTAGACGATCTTCTCCGACGCCTGCCAGAGCTCCGCGAACTCGGCCGTCACCGGCGAGTGCGCGGCCAGCTCCGGGTCGGTCTCCCAGACCGCCATCGTCTCGTACATCCGGCGGCCCAACAGGTGGGTGCCGACCGGGCGCTCGAGCTCGTTGGCGAAGGCGTGGGCCTGCTCGCCCGGCGCCGCCCACTCGAAGCGGCCGTCGGCGTCCTCGACGTAGCCGTCGAGCGAGGCGATGAAGGAGTAGACCAGCCGGGCCATGCTGGGCCGATTGTCCAGGATGAACCGAGACTTTGTGTCCTGTGGGGACCCCAAGTCGCGGTTCGATCTTCCTGATTAACGCTGGGGACCGTCACTCGGCGCCGTCGCGCAGCGTCCCGAGCTGGGTCGGCTGTGAGCGGCCGCGCACCGTAACCGACTCGCCGAGCTGCCAGTGCGCGGCCTCCTCGCCGCCCACGGCCACCGTCGTTCCCGCGGCGAGGACCCGGCGCGGCTGTTCCTTGGCCAGCTCGGTGAGGCGAGCCGCCTCGTTGACGGGGTCGCCGATCACCGTGTACTCGAAGCGGCTCTCGGCCCCGACGTGGCCGGCGACGACGGTGCCGGAGGCGACCCCGATCGCCGCGCTCAGCCCCTGCACCCGCTGGCGCAGGCGGGCGTCGAGGTCGCGGGCCGCGGCCAGCGCCGCCGCCGCCCGGTTCGGCAGCGGGGTGGGGGCGCCGAAGACGGCGAGGGCGGCGTCGCCCTCGAACTTGTTGACCCAGCCGCCCTGCTCGTCGACCGCCTCGACCACCTCGGCGAAGAACTCGTTGAGCAGGGTCACGACCTGGCGCGGGTCGCGGCTCGCGGCGAGCTGGGTCGAGCCGACCACGTCGACGAACAGGACCGCCACCTCGCAGAGCTCGCCGCCGAGCTGGGGGTCCTCGACCGCGAGCGCCTGGCGCGCCGCCTCGCGCCCGACCTGGCGGCCGAAGATGTCGCGGATCCGCTCGCGCTCGCGCAGGCCCGCGGCCATCTCGTTGAAGCCGCTCTGCAGCAGCCCCATCTCGGTGCTGTCCCAGACCGCCACCTCGACCTCGAAGTCGCCTTCCCCGACCCGCTCGAGGCCGCGCCGGATCGAGGCGATCGGGTGCACGGTCGCGTAGGCGGCCAGCGCCCCGACCAGGGCGCCGAAGCCGAGCGCGGTGCTGCCGAGGACGACGACCGTGATCGCCAGCGTCTGCTCGTCGATCGAGACGCTGGTCAGGGCGACGATGCCGACCGCGACCAGGCCGACGATCGCAGCTCCGGTCCCCAGCGCCCAGGCGAGGAACCAGCGCAGGGCGACGCCGGGGACGAAGCGGCGGTCGACCGGGCCGGCGGCCAGCGCCCGCGAGGCGACCGGGCGCAGCGCCAGTTCGGCGAGCACGTAGGCGGCGGAGGAGGTGGTGATGCCGCCAAGGGCGACGGTCATCCCGACCCCCAGCGCCAGCAGCCAGGAGTAGATGACGTTGACGCCGGCGAAGAGCAGCGTCGCCAGCCCCCAGAGCACCATCTGCACGAACATGATCCGCAGCGGCGCCCGCAGCACCCGCAGGCGCTGGGCCGCGGTCGGTCGCAGGTCGGGCTCGAGCCAGGCGCGCAGGCCGTTGGGGCCGGTTTCGACCAGGCGCCGCCCCCAGATCACCCCGCTGACCAGGGCGAAGAGGACGTAGGCGCCGCCCAGCGCCAGGTTGACCGGCACGGCGCTGGTGCCGCTGACCCCGTCCGGCTTCGGCAGCACGACGACCGCGAAGGCGACCACGACCGCGATCCCGACCAGGTTGGCGGCGAGGATCGCGACCAGGGTGAGGACCCGCACCCGCCGCGCCAGCTTCCTCCCCGGCGTCTTCGTGTCGCCGATCAGCCAGGGGTGAGCGGCCAGCCCGTCGAGGAAGGCTCGGTATCTACTGGTACGGACGGGTCTACCGCCAGGGGGTGCCACCGCGAACGAGATCCTAAGCTGGAGCGGTGCGTCGACTGGGACTGACGCTTGCTGCAACGGCGATGGCGGTGTTGGCGGCTGCCCCGAGCGCCGCGGCTGTCGCCACCCCGCCGGACCGGGTGATCGTCGAGTGGGCGCCGGGCGCGAGCCCGAACGAGCGCCGCGCGGTTCGCGAGGACGCCGAGGTCGACTTTGCCCGCGACCTCGGCAACCGTCGCTTCCAACTGCTCGAGACCGAGCCGGGGCAGTCGCCGCGCGAGGCGGCGCGCGAGCTCGAGGCCGACCCGGTCGTGGTCCTGGCCGAACCCGACGGGTACGTCGCCAAGCACGCGATCCCCGACGACCCGCTATTCGGCCAGCTCTGGGGGCTGCCGAAGATCGGCGCGAGCAGCGCCTGGGACCGCACGGTCGGCACCCCGACCACCGTCGTCGCCGACATCGACGACGGCTACCGCTTCGAGCACCCCGACCTCGACGACGTCTACTGGACCAACCCTGGGGAGGCGCCCAACGGCCTCGACGACGACGGCAACGGGATCCCCGACGACCTGCACGGGGCCGACTTCGTCGGTGCCAACGCGGAAGAGCCGGCCGTCGACGGCGACCCGACCGACGACGATCTCTACGAAGGCGGCCACGGGGTCCACACCGCGGGGACGATCGGCGCCGAGGGGAACAACGGCGTCGGGGTCACCGGGGTCGCCCAGGACGTCAGCATCATGCCGCTGCGGGTCTGCTCCCGCTTCGTCCTCGAAGAAGAAAGCTTCTGCCTGGCCTCGGCGATCGTCGAGGCGATCAACTACGCCGGCGCCAAGGGGGCGCGGGCGGCCAACATGTCGCTCGGGAGTGAGACCTACCGGCCCTCGATGGCCGACGCGATCGCCGCCAACCCGGGGACCCTGTACGTGGTCTCGGCCGGCAACGACGAAGAGAACAACGACGCGACGCCGCACTATCCCTGCAACTACGACCCGCCGGCGGAAGGGAAGGGCGCCGTCGACAACGTGATCTGCGTCGCCGCCACCGATCAGGCCGACGGCCTCGCCTGGTTCTCGGACTGGGGGGCGAAATCGGTCGACCTCGGCGCGCCGGGGACGGAAGTTCTCAGCACCTACCCGATCACCGACGTGATCGGCGGCGACTTCGAGCTCGACGACTTCGCCTCGAGATGGATCGCCGACGGACCCGACGGTGGCTTCGGCCGCACCGACGAGCCTCCGCTCACCTCCTTCGGGATGGGCGACTCGCCCGGCACCGCCGCCGTCCCCGACTCGGTCCGGGCCTCGAAGACCACGCTCACCGTGTCGCCAGGGTTCAATGAGTGCACCCTGGAACTGACCCACTGGGTCTCCGGCGGCATCCTCTGGCTCGAAGCCTTCCTCGACGACGAACAGCTGGTCGGGGTCGGCCTGAACAAAAACCGGCGCTACGACGTGTGGATGTGGGACCGGCTGAGCGCGGGCGGCGAGCTGACCGTGCGCCTCAGCTACGAAGCCAACTCCACCCTCAAACCGGGCGACGGCGCCTGGATCGACGACATCGAGCTGAACTGCCTGGCCCGGGTCGGCGAACCGGGCGGGTACGAATTCCTCCAGGGCACCTCGATGGCGGCCCCGCACGTGACCGGGGCGGCGGCGCTGCTGTTCTCGCAGAAGCCGAGCGCGAGCGTCGCCGAAGTGCGCCAGGCGCTGCTCGGCAGCGTCGACCGGATCCCGGCGCTGGCCGGGAAGACGAGCTCGGGCGGCCGCCTCGACGCCGGCGCCGCGCTCGACCTCTTCGATGCGGTCCCGCCGCCGGCCCCGGCCCTGAGCGCCAAACCGGCCTCGCCCTCCAGCAACGCCCAGCCCCGGCTGACCGGCGCCGCCCAGCCGGGAGTCAGCATCGACCTCTTCGCCGGTCCAGACTGCTCCGGCTCACCGCTCGCCACGGTCACCGCCGCGCAGCTCGCCGGCCCGGGCGTCGCGGTGGCGGTGGCGGAAGAGGCGACCACGCAGTTCTCCGCCCGCGCCACCGACCTGGCGCCGCTCGCCTCGCCCTGCTCGGCCCCGCTCTCCTACACGCACCGGAAAGCGACGCCGGACCCCGGCGAAGGGGGCGGCGATGAAGGCGGCGGCGGCCCGGCTCCCAGCCCCGGCGGGGGAGGGGGTGGCGGTGGCGGCCCGGCCGCGGAGCCCGACCCGGGCAAGGGCACCCCCGCGCCCAGCGGTCCCAGCCCCGCTCCGGCCTGCGTCGTCCCCAAGCTGACCGGCAAGACCCTGGCCCAGGCAAAGGCGGCGCTGACCGCGGCTGCCTGCAGGCTCGGCACCGTGCGCAAGCCCCGGCCGCGTCCCGGCAAGCGCCTGCCGCCCCTCGTCGTCAGGTCCTCGACCCCGGCTGCCGGCGCGCCCGCGCCCGGCAAGGTCGGCCTCACGCTCGGGCCGAAAAGTCGCCGGGCTTGATCTAAGTCGATAATCTTGATTAACTTACACAACAATGGAGAGCGTCGACGTACATCAGCACCTCCTGTCGGAGCCTCTGATCGGCGAGCTGGCCCGCCGGCGGGAGGCCCCGATGCTCGTCCGCCTCGGCGGCGGCTGGTCCTTCCGGGTCGGCGGCGAGCCTGACAGCGTCCTCTCGCTGGCGGCCACTGACGTGGCGCAGCGTGAGGAGCAACTGCGCGAGGACGGGGTCGACCGGGCGCTGGTCGCGCTCTCCAGCGTGCTGGGGATCGAGACGCTGCCGGGCGAGGAGTCCGTACCGCTGCTGGAGGCCTACCACCAGGGCCTCGCGGACCTGCCCGCCGGCTTCGGCGGCTGGGGGGCGGTGCAGCTCGAGGCGCCCGACCCGGCCGAGATCGACGCCCTTCTCGTTCGCGGCTGCGTCGGCCTCTCGCTGCCGGCGACCGCCCTCGCGACCCCTGAGGGGCTCGCCCGCCTCGGCCCGCTGCTCGCCCGCCTCGAAGCCCACCACCTGCCGCTGTTCGTCCATCCCGGTCCGGTCTTCCCGCCCGGCGAGCCCGCGCGCGCCGCGCGGCCGCAGTGGTGGCCGGCCCTGACCGACTACGTCGCCCAGATGCAGGCCGCCTGGTTCGCCTTCCTCCACGGCGGCCGCCGCCGGCACCCGCGGCTGCGGGTCCTGTTCGCGATGCTGGCCGGCGGCGCGCCCCTGCAGCTCGAGCGGTTCGTCGCCCGCGGCGGCGTGGCGCCGCTCGCGCCCGACCCGCTGGTCTTCTACGACACCTCTTCCTACGGGCCGCGAATGCTGGCGGCGATGGCCGAAGCGGTCGGCGTCTCCCAGCTCGTCTACGGCTCCGACCGGCCCGTCGTCGACGCCGCCGCGCCCGCGCTCGGCCCCCAGCTCGGGCGGCTGGTGCGCAGCGCTAACCCTCAGTCCCT
>DASUNU010000168.1:0-4248 GCA_036276995.1 Solirubrobacterales bacterium | reverse complement strand
CTTCGAGGTGCGGCATCTTGTAGACCGGCAGCGGCGCCTCGCCGCGACCGTAGCCATCCAGGATGCGCTGCACGCCCTTGTCCAGGTCCCACAAGTCGAGCAGCGCCACGCCGTCCTCGCCGAACAGCCCCGCGAGGTAGTGGCGGCCGTCGGGCGTGATCATGCCGTCGTACGGCTGCGCGCCGACGCCCGTGAACTTCCGGACCGCGGGCGCGGCCGGGTCGGTCAGGTCGGCGACCCAGATCTCCCCGGCATCATACAGGCTGAACACGAACTGCCGGCCGGGCGCGTCGACCAGACCGACCACCTTCGAGCGGGCGCCCTCGGTGCCGTAGGTGGCCGGGATGTCGGCGACCGGCTCCAAGGTCGTGGCGTCGAACACGCGCACGCCGCCCGGCTCATAGTTGGATACCGCGACCAGGGAACCGTCCGCCGAGATGGCGCCGCCGATCGAGTTGCCTGCTTGCACGATCCGCTTCGCGATGGTGCGCTCCAGCAGATCGACCTTGGTGAGGCCGCCGTCGCGTCCGAACACGAACGCGAAGCGGCCATCGCGGCTGTACACCATCGAGGCGTGGGACAGATCGCCCAGGCCCGCGATCGCGCCCAAACTGGTGCGGCCGGTGGTCTCGATCAGCTGCACGCGCCCGGCCGCACGCTCGACCACCAGGCCGAGATCGCCCGTGCCGCGCACCGCCGCGGGACCTCCAGCGACAGCGAACCCCGCGCCCAGCGCCAGGGCGAAGGCGGCGATGATCAGCCCGAGCCGTTCAGCCCGCATCGCTCAGCCCCTGTTTGAGCTGCCGGGCGAGCCAGCGCGCCTCGTCACCGGTGATCTCGAAGTCCCATGGCGGCATTGGCGTCCCCGGCACCCCGTTCAGGATCACGGCAGCCAGGTCGTCCTCGGAACGAGCCGCCAAGGCATGGGGCAACAGCGCCGGACCAAGCCCGCCCTTCAAGGTCATGCCGTGGCACGACCCGCAGTCCTGGCGCAGGCGGTACAGCAGCTCGTCCTGGCGCTCGGCCGGCGGTTCCGCGCGCGCGAGCGACGCGACAGCGATTCCCGCGAGCGCCATGCTCGCGATCCGGGCGTAGTCAGCCATGGCTGACCTGGTGGTCGAAGGCGGTGTCCGGAGTGCCCCGGCCGTCCATCCATGCCATCGCCTCGACCACGCGGCCGATGATCACCAGGACCGGCGCCGTCAGGCCGGCGCTCGCGACCGCCTCGGGCAGAGCCGCGAGCGTGGTCTCGCACACCCGCTGCTGCTCGGTCGTGCCGCTCGCGATCGCCGCGGCCGGGGTGGCGGGGGGCAGGCCGGCGGCGATCAGCCGCGCGCTGATCTCGGGCAGGTTGGCAAGGCCCATGTACACCACGAGGGTAGTGTCCGGATCCGCGAGGCTCGGCCAGTCGAGATCGAGGCCGCGCCCGGCGCAGCAATGGCCCGTGAGGAAGCGAACACCCGTGGCGAGCCCGCGATGGGTCAGCGGAATGCCGGCGGCGGCAGCGCAGCCCGAGGCCGCCGTGATGCCCGGGACGACCGCGAACGGCACGCGGTGGCGCGCCAGATACGCCGCCTCCTCGCTGCCGCGTCCGAAGATGAACGGGTCGCCCCCCTTCAGCCGGACCACCACCCGACCGGGTCGGGCCAGACGGAGCAGCAGCTCGTTGATCTCGTCCTGACTCAGATGATGGGCGCCGCTGGCCTTGCCGACGTAGACGCGCATCGCGCCCCGGGGCACCAGATCGAGGATCGCGTCGCTGACCAGGCGGTCGTAGACCACGGCATCAGCGCGCTCGAGCAGCCGCGCGGCCTTGAGCGTCAGGAGCTCCGGATCGCCCGGTCCGGCGCCGACCAGATAGACCAAGGGTGTCGTCGTCTCGATCGTCACGCAGCCGCTCCCTCCGTGCCGGCGAGCTGCGGAGGGGCCGGATCCGACCCCTCCGGCCTCCCCGACTGCCTCAGTAGACGTCGTTGCGCGTGTTGTAGACGTTGAACTTGCCGGTCGGGGTGACGATCTGCTCGCCCTTGATCACGTGCTTCAGCTCCAGGGTCTTGTCGTCGACGATCACGATCGCCGACTGCTCGTCCTGGGCGTTCCAGACCGAGAACCAGACCTCGGTCCCCTCCTTGTTGAACTCGGGCTGGACGACGCGGCGCTGGCCCTCCTCGATGCCCGACCACTCCCCGATCGGCAGTACCTCGTACTCGATCTCGTCGTCCTCCCCTTCCTCGTCCCCCTCCTCCTCGTCCCCGTCGAGGTCGTCGATCTCGAACACCGCGACCGACGAGGCGATCTCGGGTTCGGGATTGAGCGGCGTGTCGACATAGAGATGGTTCGAGTTCGGGTGGGTCTTGATGAACAGCGAGCCGCCGCCCTGGCCCTCCAGCGTCTGCACCACCTTCCAGGCCTGCTCGGGGTGGCCCTCCGGGTCGGAGCCGATCAGGGTGATGACCTCGTCGCCCAGATGGCTGGTCGCCCACACCGGGCCGTACTCGGGATGCTCGAAGTTCGCGCCCCGTCCGGGGTGGGGCGTCAGGCCCTCGCTCTCGATCAGCGCCTCGAGCTGGCCGTCCTGCGTGTCGATCACCGCGAGCCTGTGGCGGGCGTTGGCGGCGACCAGGAAATAGCGACCGGTCGAATCCAGGCCGCCGTCGTGCAGGAAACGCTCGGTGGCGATGTCCGTGACCGTGAGGTTCGTCAGATCTTCGTAGTTCACCAGCAGGGTATGCCCGGTCTCCTTGACATTGACGATGAACTCGGGGCGGTAGTGCGAGGCGACGATCGAGGCGACCCGCGGCTCCGGGTGGTACTCCTGGGTGTCGACCGTCATGCCTCGGGTCGAGACGACCTTGAGCGGCTCGAGCGTGGCGCCGTCCATGATCACGTATTGGGGCGGCCAGTAGGCGCCGGCGATGGCGTACCGGTCCTCCCAGCCCTCGTATTTGGAGGTCTCGACCGAGCGTGCCTCCAGCCCGATCTTGACCGTGGCCACGACCTGCGGCGGGTCCATCCAGAGATCGATCAGGTCGATCTTGGCGTCGCGCCCGATGACGTAGAGGTAGCGCCCGGAGGCCGAAATCCGCGAGATGTGCACCGCGTAGCCGGTGTCCAGCACGTTGACCATCTCGTAGCTGCTGCCGTCGATCAGGGCGACCTGGCCGGCGTCGCGGAGGGTCACCGAGAACAGGTTATCGATGTCGATGTCGTGCTGCGGCTCGTTCGGCCGCTCCTCGACCGGCACGGTCACCGCCCAGGTCTCGCGCATCTGCTCCAGGCTGAACTCCGGGGGCGTGCCCGGGTCGTTCAGCAGGTAGCGCGCCATGAGGTCGACCTCGCCCTCGGTCAGGTCGCCCGAGGTGCCCCAGTTCGGCATGCCGGCGGGCGAGCCGTAAGTGATGAAGGCGTGCAGGTAGTCGTAGCCGAGCTCGCGGGTGAGGTCGGGCGTCAGCGCCTTGCCGGTGGCGCCCCGCCTGAGCACGCCGTGGCAGCCGGCGCAGCGCTCGAAATAGATCTGATTGGCCTGCGCGAACTCGGCCTCGGTCAGGCTCGGCACGCCCGGCTTCTCGCCGGGGGGTTCGACCGGCGCCTCCTTGAGCACATCCAGGCTCGGCTCGTAGCGGTCCTGCGGCTGGGTCTCATGCTTTTCGAGCTCTTCACGCGGGGGTTGCTGGGCAGCAGCATCACCCGCCCCCAAGGCCAGCGTCCCCGCAAGCGCCACAGCACTGACAAGGCTCGAGCCGCGCAAGATCATGATCATCCTCCCCCAGATCCGGACGGACGCTAGTTGCGCGCCGTCCGCCTCGCCTTGATGTCGGTCAAGCCCGTCGTTCACCGTCGCCGGCGACCGGCCTGGAATCAGTTATACCCGATTGGAGCGGGGCGTCACCTGCTCAACGCAGGATTTCTGACGCTCGCGTGCGGCGAGACGGTGCGCACGCCGGCGCATGCCCCAACGCCGATCGGAGCGCTGGCGTCGAAACAGGGGGGGCCTGCGGCTTGGCAGAGGTGATCAGATCCGAAAACCGGCCACTTGCGGCCGGGCTCTCGCCCAAAGCGCTCGGAAGGTCTTGCGGCGAGCGTCTCAGCAATTACCCTTCTTCGCCTGACCCGGCGGACAGAAGTGCGACGGGTGCCCGAAAACAGGGAACTTGACCTCCGCGCTCGGTCCCTTGACCTCGGCGGCGCAGGCCGCCAGAGACGCTGCGATCACGATGGCCAGCACGATGCGCGCCATGCTCCAGCTCC
>DASUNU010000167.1:0-5456 GCA_036276995.1 Solirubrobacterales bacterium | reverse complement strand
TCGACGGCCTCTCGCTGGTCTGCGCCCAGGCGGTCGGAGAAGCCTCGGCCTACGCCCTCCTCGAGGGCACCTCGATGGCGGCGCCGCACGTCTCGGGAGCAGCGGCGCTGCTGTTCTCGCTGCGGCCGGCGGCGAGCGTGACCGAGGTGCGCGACGCCCTGCTGGAGAGCGTCGACCCGGTTCCCTCGCTCGACGGCCTTACCGTCACCGGCGGCCGCCTCGATGCGGCGGCGGCCATGGAGAGCCTCGAACCGACGCCCCCGCCGGCGCCGCTGCTGGCTGCGACCGACCCGGCCTCCCCCGCCAACGACAACGAACCGCGGATCCTCGGCAGCGCCGCGGCGGGGACGACGGTCGACGTCTACAGCGGCGCCTCCTGCGCGGGCGCGCCGGTCGCCAGCGGCAGCGCGGCGGGGCTGGAAGCGCCGGGGATCGCGGTCGCGGTCGCCGACAACTCGACCACCGAATTCTCCGCCACCGCGACCAGCGCCGCGGCCGCCACCTCTGCCTGCTCGGCGCCGATCTCCTACACCGAGCTGACCCCAACCGACGGAACCGCACCCGCCGCCCCGGTCCTGACCGCGACGAGCCCGCCGTCGCCCTCCGCGGTCACGACGCCGCGGCTCGTCGGCATAGCCGAGCCAGGATCGATCGTCGAGATCTTCTCCGCGGCCGGCTGCGTGGGATCGCCGATCACCTCCGGCACCGCCGCGGAACTGGAAGCGCCGGGGATCCTGGTCCTCGTCGCCGCCGGCTCCACCATCACCTTCTCGGCTACGGCGACCGACGCGGCGGACAACGTCTCGCCCTGCTCGGCGCCGATCGCCTACACGAACAACGTCTCCCCCGGCGGGGGCGGCGGAGGCTTCGTGACCACCATCATCCCTCCCCCTCCACCCGAGCTGCCACCTGCGGTGATCTCGACCCCGCCGCCGCCTACCTGCACGGTCCCGAAGCTGACCAAAAAGACGCTGGGGCAGGCGAAAACGGCGCTCGCCGGCGCGAACTGCAAGCTCGGCAGGGTGACGAAGCCGAAGGCCCGCAAAGGGAAAAGGCTCCCGGCCCTGGTCGTGAGGTCCTCGAGCCCAGCCGCGGGGACGGCCAGCAGCGGGCCGGTCAACCTGACCCTGGGACCGAAGCCGAAGAAGCAGCGCCACTAGCATCGGCGGCTCATGCTGCTGCTGACGGGGGCAACTGGAAGCATCGGGTCGCGGCTGCTGCCGCTGCTGCTGGAGAGCGGCCACGACGTGCGCTGCCTGGTGCGCGAGCCGCGGCGGCTGGGCGAGCGCCGGGTCGACGTGCAGATCGCGCTCGGCGACCTCGGCGAGATGTCAGACCCCTACCTGGTGCGGCAGGCGCTGCGCGGGGTCGACACCGTGATCCACCTGGCGGCGACGATCCGCGACCAGCCGCCGAAACGGATCGAGGAGCTGAACGGGCTGGCGACGGTGCGGCTGCTGCGGGCGGCCGAGCGCAGCAGGGTCGAGCGCTTCCACTTCTTCAGCGCGATCGACGCGGCCGCCGCCCAGCGCACCCGTTTCTTCCGTGCCAAGTGGCTGGCCGAGCAGGCGGTGACCTCCTCGCCGCTGGACACGACCGTGTTCGCGCCCTCGATCGTCTACGACCACAGCGACCCCTGGATCACCCTGCTGCGCCGCTTCTCCTTCCTGCCGGTGCTGCCCGTCTCCGGTAAGGGGCGGGCGGCCTTCCAGCCGATCTGGGCCGAGGACGTGGCCCGCTGCGTGGTCGCGGCGCTGGCCGGCGAGGCGCGGGCGCGCTACGAGCTGGCTGGGCCGGAGACGCTCACCTACGACCAGATGTCCGACCTGGTCAGCCGCATCGCCGGCCGGCCGCGGCCGCTCGTGCACGTGCCGCTGCCGCTCGTCCGCGCCGGCTTGATCGCGCTCCGCTCCGTTTTCGGGGAGGCCGTGTTTGCAACCTGGGAGGAGGCCGAGCTGATGGAGGTCTCCATGGTCAGCGAGCGCGGCACCGCCGACGTGCAGGCGCTCGGAGTCGAGCCGCGAAGGATGAGCGATGTCCTGGAGGGTCCCTAGAAGAGTCGCGGCGCTGGCGCTGCTGGGCGCCGTGCTCTGCGCCGGGCAGGCGGCGGCGGTGACGCTGGTGCCGCCCAAGCCCAACGTCTTCCTCGGGGTCAGCGACCGCGGCAGCACCGCCGAGTTCAACGAATTCGCCGAATACACCGGCAAGCGCCCGGCGCTGATGGAGACCTTCCACCCCTGGGGCAACAGCCTCAACAACGCCTACGAACGCTGGCGCGAAACCGCGACGCGGCCGATCCTGGCGATCTCCGCCGCCGACGACCAGACCCTGGCCGAGCTGATCACCCCCGAACAGATCGCGCTCGGGGTCGGCGACGACTACCTGCTGCAGCTCAACGACTTCTTCGCCAAAAAAGGGCTGCCGGCCTACATCCGGCCGCTGGGCGAGCCGAACCGCTGCCTCAATGTCTGGTCGGCGGTCAACTGCGATGGCAGCCAGAAAGGCGGCAGCCACACGACCGGCTGGTACAAGCAGGCCTTCCGCCGCATCGTCGCGATCGTGCGCGGCGGCCAGACGCTGGAAGGGATCAACGCGACCCTGGCCGAAATCGCGCTGCCGCCGCTGAACCGGACCAAAGGGCCGAACCCGGAAAGCCTGCCGCTGGCGCCGGTCAGCATCATCTGGAGCCCGCTGCCCGGCGGCTCGCCGCGGGTCAAAGGCAACTTCCCCGGCAACTACTGGCCCGGCAGCCGCTGGGTCGACTGGGCCGGCACCGACTTCTACTCGCAGTATCCGGTCTGGAAAGACCTCAATCGCTTCTACGCCGGCAAGCAGTGGAAGGGCAAGCCGATCGCGATGACCGAGTGGGCGATCCACGTCGAGGACGAACCGCGCTGGGTCAAACAGGTGATCTCCTGGGTGGTCAAGCGCCCGCGCGTGCGCATGCTCGTCTACTACCAGGGCTTCGGCCAGGGCAATCAGTACGACCTCGACCTCTACCCGCGCAGCGCCAACACCCTGCGCCTCAAGATCCGCCGGGCCAACTTCCTCTCCTACGCCGACTACAACGCCGGCCTGCTGCCGCCGCTGCCGCCGAAACCGAAAAAAACGAAACCGACGCCCACCCCGGCCCCCGTGCCGGCGCCCACGCCGGAACCGGCGCCGGTCCCAACTCCGGAACCAGCGCCAGTCCCAACTTCCGAACCGACTATGTGATCCAGAGGGGGACGGGGACCATGTGGGCCGCGTCGGCGAAGGCCCGCAGTGTCACGTCGCCTGTCAATTTCATCGCGCCCGCTGTCCCGCAGGGGGAGCCGTGGGGCGGTGTGGTCTGGTAGTGGATGCCTTCCAGTGTCCATTTCAGGGCGATGTCCCAGGGCGCCGCCATTGTGTCGTTGACGAGGTCGGTGGTCGGGTTTGTCGGTGTCCCCGGGAAGATGTCGATCGTGCACTGGACCGGTTCGCCGACTGTGATCTGGATCGGGCCACCGCCGCCGCCGCACTCGAAGTGCGTGACCGCGTCGAAGTGATCTGTGTCGAACGGGTTCACGCCTGTCGGTGTTGTCAGCAGGATTCCGCAGTTGTTGGTGTCGATCTGCGCGGGGAAGCCGAAGGCGTTGCAGTTGTTGTATGTCGGCTTCAGTGTGATCCCGTTCGGTTTTGTGTTGCCCGGGAATGTGGCGTCGAATTTGGCTTCGCCGCAGATGATCGGACCGACCGGGGTGTCGAACTGGTTGATCCCGATCTGCCCGCCTGTGATGTGGGTGATGCCACCGGCGCCCACGCCGGAGTCGATGTGGTTGGCGCCGGCGCTGACGGCGGTGAGGCCACCGAGGGCCATCATCGCGATCAGCGCCAGGCCGAGCGCTTTCAGCTTGCGAGTCATCTTGAACTTCCCCTTTCAAAATTGGTCGCCGCCCGCTCCATAAGGCCAGGCGCCGGTCCCGGTTGGGACGGCAAAGCCGTACCCGGCGGCGGCAGACCCGGCAAGCCGCGCGCCCCCAGATCGCGGCGTCACGCCACCGTGGCCCCGAACCGGTCCCGTTGTCCCTGCAAAGGCCGAGCGGCAGCCATCCGCTCGCGCCGATCGGCGCGAGCGCGGGCGCCCATGGATGCGGGCGCACAAAAAGGGCCCGGCGTGAGCCGGGCCCTTGAAAGCACTCCCCGAGATCGGGGGTGGTTACATCATGCCGCCCATGTCCGGCATGCCGCCGGGCATGCCGCCGCCGGCGCCGCCTTCCTCCGGCGGCTCGGCGATGATCGCCTCGGTAACGAGGATGTTCTTGGCGATCGAGGCCGCGTTCTCCAGAGCCGAACGGCTGACTTTGGTCGGGTCGATGACGCCGGCCTTGATCAGGTCGCCGTACTCGCCGGTCGCGGCGTTGAGGCCTTCGCCGTCCTTCAGGTCGCGGACCTTGTTGACGACGACCGAGCCCTCCTCGCCGGAGTTCTCGGCGATCTGGCGGACCGGCTCCTCGAGCGCGCGGTGGATGATCCGGGCGCCCGTACGCTCGTCCGGGTCGTCCAGCTTCTCCGGGTCGAGACCGGCCTGGGCGTTGAGCAGGGCAACGCCACCACCCGGGACGACGCCCTCCTCGAGCGCGGCGCGGGTCGCCTGCAGCGCGTCCTCGACGCGATGCTTTTTCTCCTTCATCTCGGTCTCGGTGGCAGCGCCGACCTTGACCACGGCGACACCGCCGGCCAGCTTCGCGAGGCGCTCCTGGAGCTTCTCGCGATCGAAGTCGGAGTCGGTGTTCTCGACTTCCGATTTGATCTGCTTGATCCGGCCCTTGATGTCCTCGGCGTCACCGGCACCGTCGATCACGGTGGTGGTGTCCTTGGAGACGACGACGCGGCGCGCCTTGCCGAGCTGAGCCAGCTGGGTGTTCTCCAGTTTCAGGCCCATCTCCTCGGTGATCACCTCGCCGCCGGTGAGGATCGCGATGTCCTCGAGCATCCGCTTGCGGCGGTCGCCGAAGCCGGGGGCTTTGACCGCGACGCCGGTGAAGGTGCCGCGGAGCTTGTTCACGACCAGGGTCGCGAGGCACTCGCCCTCGACGTCCTCGGCCACGATCAGCAGCGGCTTGCCGCCCTGCATGACCTGCTCCAGGACCGGCAGGATGTCGCGCACCGAGCCGATTTTCTGGTTGGCGATGAGGATGTAGGGGTCCTCCAGCACCGCCTCCATGCGGTCCTGGTCGGTGACCATGTAGGGCGAGATGTAGCCCTTGTCGAACTGCATGCCCTCGGTGAACTCGAGGTCCATGCCGAAGGTCTGACCCTCCTCGACGTTGACCACGCCGTCTTTGCCGACCTTCTCGATCGCGTCGGCGATCACGTTGCCGATCTCGTCGTCGGCGGCGGAGATGGCGGCGACGCGGGCGATCTGCTCCTTGCCGGCGACCTCCTTCGACTGCTTCTCGCGCAGGTTCTCGACGACCTCCTCGACCGCCTTC
>DASUNU010000166.1:0-2204 GCA_036276995.1 Solirubrobacterales bacterium | reverse complement strand
TCGCCGACGGGGTGATCATCGGCAGCCGCCTGGTCCGCGCCGCCGGCGAGGGCGGCTCAGCCCAGGGGGCGGCCGACGCGGTCGCCGAGTTCCTCAGCGAGACGCGCGTCGCCCTCGCCCGATAGGCTCCCGGCCGCAATGGGAATGGTCGTAACGCTATTTCTGGCTATCGCCGCGATGACGCTGTCCTACGCCCTCGGGCAGGGCGGCCCGATCGCCGGCATGGTCTTCTTCACGGTGCTCCTCATCGGCGGAGCAATCCGGGTTTTCGCACCCAAGTCCTAGCTCAGGCCCGGACCGCGATCACCTCGAGGTAGTCGCCCTCGAGCACCATCGCGCGCTCGCCGGCCCGGTTCTGCTCGTTGAGCAGGGTGCGCAGGTCCTCGGTCAGCGCCGCCTCGCCCTCCGGGCCGACCCGTTCGTAGGCGGTCTGGGTCGGGCCGAAGTACTGGCGGAAGAACTCGATGTAGTGGTCGGCGGAACGGAAGGGCTGGCGCGAGACGCGGCGCTCGACCCGCAGCTCGGTAATCCCGTCGCCGAACAGCTCGCGCACCCGCTCCTCGGTGCCCCAGAGCAGCGGCGAGTCGATCCCGGGCGGCGGCGGGGCGTGCTTGGAGATCGTCCCGAACATGCGGCCGACGACGCCGTCGGGGCTCCAGTTCCCCATCCCGATCCGGCCGCCGGGTCTGACCACGCGCAGCAGCTCGTCCGCCGTCCGCTGCTGGTCGGGGGCGAACATCGCGCCGAAGATCGAGGTGACGACGTCGAAGCTTCTGTCCTCGAAGGGCAGGCTCTGGGCATCGGCCTCGACGAACTCGATCTCGAGGCGCTCGGCCGCGGCGCGTTCGCGGCCGCGGTCGAGCAGGGCCGGGACGTAGTCGGAGCTGACCACACCGCCCCAGGTTCGCCGGGCCGCGGCCAGGGCCAGGTTGCCGCTGCCGCTGGCGACGTCGAGCAGGCGCTCGTCGGGAAGCAGCTCGAGCGCCTCGGCCAGCCGCTCGGCCGGGTGGTAGACGAGGTTGGCGACCATTGCGAAGTCGCCCTTCGACCAGATGCCCTGCTGGACCTGGGTGACCGCTGCGAGGTCAGGTGAGTCGTTCATCTCGCTCCTCCTTCGGGTTCGACCGAAGTTACCTCTTCGCGCCTCTTGGGGACAGTGCCTAAAGTGAGGTCGATGCGGATCGGAGTGCTCACCGGGGGTGGCGACTGTCCCGGCCTCAACGCGGTCATCCGGGCCGTCGTGCGCAAGGGAGCGGGCGAGTACGGGCACGAGTTCGTCGGCTACCGCGACGGCTGGCGCGGACCGCTGGAGAACGACAGCCGCCCGCTCGGGGTGCCCGAGGTGCGCGGGATCCTGCCCCGCGGCGGCACCATCCTCGGCTCCTCCAGGACCAATCCCTTTGCCGGGGACGGTGGCCCGCAGCGGATCGCCGAGAACATGGCGGCGGCCGGTGTCGACGGCCTGATCGCGATCGGCGGCGAGGACACGCTGGGGGCGGCCTCGCGGCTGCACAGCGAGCACGGGGTCCAGGTCGTCGGGGTGCCAAAGACGATCGACAACGACCTCGGCGCGACCGACTACACCTTCGGCTTCGACACCGCCGTCAACAT
The DNA here is from genome assembly GCA_036276995.1 of Solirubrobacterales bacterium. Lineage (GTDB taxonomy): Bacteria > Actinomycetota > Thermoleophilia > Solirubrobacterales > 70-9 > VAYN01. The sequence continues at coordinate 593 of DASUNU010000166.1, read as the reverse complement.
CGCGATGGAGGCGATCGACCGGCTCCACACCACCGCCGACAGCCACCACCGGGTGCTGATCGTCGAGGTGATGGGCCGCCACGCCGGCTGGATCGCCTTCCACGCCGGGCTCGCCGGTGGCGCCAACGCGATCCTCATCCCCGAGCGCGAGTTCGACGTCGACGAGGTCTGCGAGCTGGTCGGCCGCCGCTTCGCCAGCCACTTTGCCCCGATCGTCGTCGTCGCCGAGGGGGCGCAGCCGGTCGGCGGGATTCCCAGTGCCGAGGACGACAAGCTCGACGCCTTCGGCCACGTCCGCCTCGGCGGGGTCGGCCACTGGCTCGAGGGCGAGATCGAGCGGCGGACCGGCAAAGAGACGCGGGCGACCGTGCTCGGCCATGTCCAGCGCGGCGGCACCCCGACCGCCTTCGACCGGGTCCTGGCGACGCGCTTCGGCCTGCACGCGATCGACGCGGCCGAGGCTGGGCGCTGGGGCACGATGACCGCCCTGCGCGGGACCGAGATCAAGCTGGTCGAGCTGACCGAAGCGACGGCCGAGCTGAAGACCGTGCCGGAGTCGCTCTACGCGGAGGCCGAGGTCTTCTTTGGCTAGA
>DASUNU010000165.1:0-9406 GCA_036276995.1 Solirubrobacterales bacterium | reverse complement strand
CGACCAAGCTGACCCAGCTCGCGATCTCGACCCTGAAAGGGGCGACCGGGGCGAAAGGCGCTAAAGGCGCGACCGGGGCGAAAGGGGCAACGGGAGCCAAGGGCGACACCGGCGCCAAAGGGGCTACGGGAGCCAAAGGCGAGACGGGCGCGACTGGGCCCGCCGGACCCGCCGGCACCCCGGCCGCCTTCGCGACGGTGCTGATCTCCCCCGCGGTCGATTTCCAGGGCACCCATCCCGGCTTCACGGCGGTGGAGCGGGTGGAAACCGGCATCTACTGCCTGACGCCGACCAACGGGGTCAGCATCGCCCACCCGATCGCGGCGGCCAACTGGGCCACTTCCACCGGCGCCGGGCTCATCGTCGAACCGCTGGCCAGCTCGGTCGTCAAATGCAAAGCGGGTCAGCTCGAGGTGCGGACCTCGGCGATCGAAGCCGGGGCTCCGGTCCTCTCCGACACCGTCTCCTTCACGGTCTTCGCTCCGGCCGGCTAGGCCGGGACACCGCCGGAAGACGCGCCGCGTCGCTTAGCATCGGGCCATGCCGAAGGTCGAGCTCTCCAACACGGAGCTGAACTACGAGCGCAGCGGCTCGGGCGAGCCGCTGCTGCTGATCCAGGGGATGAGCGCCAACCACAGGGCCTGGGGACCCACCTTCTCCGCCCTGCTGGAGCGCGACTTCGAAGTGATCGCCTTCGACAACCGCGGCATGGGCCTCTCGCGCCCCGTCGCCGGCGAGTTCACGATCGCCGAGATGGCCGAGGACACGGCCGAGCTGCTCGCTGCGCTGGAGATCGAGGCAGCCCACGTGATGGGGATCTCGATGGGCGGGATGATCGCCCAGGAGCTGGCGATCGCCCACCCCGAGCGGCTGCGCTCGCTGACCCTCGGCTGCAGCTACTGCGGCGGCGAGGGCTCGCAGCTGATGGCCCCGTCGAACTTCCGCAAGCTGGTCGAGGCGACCTCCTCCGGCAACCAGGACCTGGTCTTCGAGGCGATGTACGAGCTCAACCTCTCCCCTGGCTTCCGCGCCGATCAGAGCCGCTTCGCCGCCTTCGCCGAGATGGCCGGCGCCCTGCCCTCGCCGCGCGAGACGATCGGCTTCCAGCTACAGGCGATCATCGCCCACAACACCAGCGAGCGGCTGCCGCAGGTCAGCGCCCCGACCCTGGTCATCCACGGCACCGTCGACCAGGTGCTCGGCTACCCGAACGGGCCGCTGATCGCCTCGCGCATCCCCGGCGCCCGGCTCGAGACCTACGACGACGTCGGCCACATGTTCTGGTGGGAGCAGCCCGAGCGCACCGCCGAGCTGCTGCGCGAGCACGCGCTCGCCCCCGCCTGAGCGCTACTTGCCGACGTCAGCGCAGCCGGCCGGGTCCAGCTTGCCGTTGACCTTGAACACGTAGTCCGGCTGCGGCGTGATTTCCGGCTCCGCAATGACCAGCTCCACCGCCGGGTCGGTTTTGGTCCAGGCGTAGACCGGGAACCAGTATTCGGCCTCGGGCGAGTCCTGCGTGGCCTGGCTCATGATCAGGTAGTCGAAGTTGCCCTCGTTGACGAGGCGGCGGTACTGCTCGCAACTGGTCGGCAATCGGTAGGCGCCGTGCGGCCCCTTCTGGCCGATGTAGACGACCTTGTTCGAGAGGTCCGCCCCGTAGAAGCCGTACTGGCCGAAGATGATCTGGCTGGAGCCGATGATCCCGATCCGCTTGTCCTGCTGCTTGCGGGCGAAGTCATACGCTTTGCGCGGCCCCCCTTCGCCGAGGAACGGCAGCGGGTTGACGTAGTGCTGCTCGGCGTACTGGACCTCCTGCTGGCGCCCCAGGACCACCGCCAGCAGCACCAGCACGGCGGTCGCGGCGGCCACCACTGGGCGGCTGACCCGACCTCGCCCGCGCCCGAGGCTGAGCGCGGTCGGCGCCCAGACCAGCAGCAGGGTGAGGAAGATCGTCCCGAAGATGTAGGTCGTGAACCAGCGCGGCGTGGCCAGCACCGTGATCGCGTAGACCACGGCTAAGAAGAGCAGGGTCATCCAGGCGCGCCGGTCCGGCGCCCGCAGCGGCCGCGCGATCGGCAGCAGCACCAGGGCCAGGACCAGACCCGGCATCAGGTAGCGGGTGTTGGTGAAGAACCCGGTCGGCGAACCCTCCTGCCCGGCCGCGGTCAGCGGCGTGAAGAGGTAGACCACCGCCGTCGCCAGCGCCGCCGCCGCGATCACCCGCACGATCTTGTTGCGGGCGCGGAAGACGAGGTAGACCGCGGCGGAGACGGCGATGATCAGGATCAGCGGCCAGAGCGGCCCGAACGCGTCGTCGAGTTTGGGGAAGAACCAGCTCCGGTACATGGTCGGCTCGCCGAGGTAGTGGGCGACGGCGAAGCGCGGCCGCGGGTCGAGCGGCATCTGGTCCGGGGTCGGCAGGTTGAGCGGGCCGAACTTGGTGATCGGGATCGGGTTGCCGCCGGTCTTGATCGCCGCCCGCAGGTACCAGTAGCTGCCGACCACCAGCATCGGCAGGCCCATCACCCAGGCGGTGGTCCAGCGCCGGCCGCGACCGCTGAAGAGGATCACCCCGAGCGTGATCGCGACGACCGGAACGAGGAAGGTCGTCTTCACCGAGGCGGCGATCCCGGCGGCGATCCCGGCCATGATCAGCGGCCCCTTGTCGAGCAGCGGCGCGTCCTTCTCAGGTGCGTCCTGCACCGCCCCGGTCGACGGCGCCCGCCGCTGGTGACCGTTGATCAGGAAGGCGGCGAAGGCGAGCAGGAAGGCGAGCCCCATGATGTCGTTGCGCGCCTCGCCCGGCTGGGTTTCGATCATCACCCCGGAGTCGAGGACCAGCGCCGCCGCGACCAGGGTCGCCGGGCCGACCTTGTAGGGCCGGCCCACGCACCAGGCGGCGAGCAGCGCGATCGGCAGCCAGATCAGGTTCTGCAGCGGCGCCAGCCAGTCGCTGGTTTTGAAGAGGACGATCGTGGCGCCGTTGATCAGCTCGGTGCTGGCCGGGTAGAACCAGGCCGCCAGCCGCAGCGGGTCGGTGTAGTGGAGGTGGACGGTCGAGGCGTCCTGGGCGATCGCCGCCGAGAACGGCATGTGGTACCAGGTGGTGTCGCCGCCGAACATCCCGAAGTCGAGGCTCGACTGGGTCGGGAAGGTCCACTCGGCGACGGTGAAGGAGGCGACCGCGAGCGCGATCAGGAAGGCGACCGTCTCCACCTGCGGAGCGGCGATCTCCTCCCCGCGCGGGTGCGCTTTCGCCCGGCCCAGCGCCGCCGCACCGAGCCCGACCGCGATGCAGAAGACGACGATCCAGCCGAAGGTGAGGATGCTGAGCGTGCCGAGGATCTGCAGGGCGACGATCAGCAGCGCCACCGCGATCGTGGCGTCGGCAAGCCGCGCCAGGGCGCCGGAGAATTCCGGCACGATCCAGCGCCGCAGCCAGTAGCCGCCGAGGCCGAGCGCCGCGACGATGCCGATCACGGCAAGGCAGCCGGCTATGTAGGAGCCGAAGGAGGGGACCACGGGCGCGAGATGCTATTCGCCGCGCCCGCGGCGCAACGGCGCGGTCAGGAAGCGGGCGCCGGGATGCGACAGGAGACCCCGGTCCCGGCCAGGCCGCAGTAGCCGTTGGGAACCTTGTGCAGGTACTGCTGGTGGTACTCCTCGGCGTAATAGAAGGGTCCGGCCGGCTCGACCTCGGTCGTCACCGGCTCGTGCCCGGCGGCGCGCAGGTCGGCGTCGTAGGCGTCGCGCGCCATCTCCGCCGTCGCCTTCTGGGCGTCATTCGCGTAGTAGATGCCGGACCGGTACTGGGTCCCGACGTCGTTGCCCTGGCGCATCCCCTGGGTCGGGTCGTGCTCCTCGAAGAAGACCTTGAGCAGGTCCGCGTAGGAGACGACCTTCGGGTCGAAGGCGACCAGCACCGCCTCAGCGTGGCCGGTCCGCCCCGAGCAGACCTCGTCGTAGGTCGGGTTCGGCGTGGTCCCGTTCTGGTAGCCGACCGCCGTCGTGTAGACGCCGTCGAGCCCCCAAAACAGCCGCTCCGCGCCCCAGAAGCAGCCGAGCGCGAAGTAGGCGACCTCGGTCCCCGCCGGGAACGGCGGCTTCAGCGGAGTGCCGAGCACCGCGTGCTTCTCGGGCACCTCGAAGCCCGGCTCACTGCGCCCCGCCAGCGCCTCCTCGGCGCTCACCACCCGCGTCTTCTCCGGGTTCAGCATCGTCATCAGCTTTCCAAGTCTGTCCATGTCGTTTTCCTCCTACTTCCAGGCTACGGAAGCGGTCAAGCGGGCTGAGCGCGTCCCGGCCAGCCGCTACGGTCTCCGCATCGGTTGCTTCATCGCACTCTTCGCCCTGATCTCGCCGCGCCTGGCGCTGTTCGCCCTGTGGCTGTTCAGCGACCTGCTCAGCCGCGCCTTCGACAGCTGGCTGATTCCCTTCCTCGGCTTCTTCCTGCTGCCCTGGACGACGCTCGCCTACGCGGTGATGTGGAGCACCGGCAGCGACGCCGTCACCGGCTTCGAGTGGTTCATCGTCATCCTCGGCTTCGTCGTCGACCTCGGCGCCTATGCCGGCCGGGGCAAGGCGCGCCGCGACTAGCGCGGGAGCGGATAGGAAAGCCGCACGTGCCGCTTGGAGAGCACGACGAAGGGCCGCTCGCTCACGGTCCCGTCAGCCAGTGAGGTGATCTCGACGTTGGTCAGCGGCACGAACTCGAGCTCGGGCCGGTTGAGCGAGTCCGAGAAACGGCTCTGGTAGCCGGCCGGCGGCAGCGTCACGTCGCCGACGACCAGGTGCCGGTCCGTTTCGAACGCAGCGCGCTCGACACGCCGTTCGATCGTGTCCCCCTCTCGGAAGCCGCCGTTCATGCTGCGGGGGATATCGACCGGAAACCCCGGATTCCTTAATAGATGAACGGCCGCAAAGCAGTCCGCCGAGCGAGCGCATCCCCCAGGCGGGCAAAAGTCGGGGTGCCCGGATTCGAACCGGGGACCTCCGCCACCCAAAGGCGGCGCGCTACCAGGCTGCGCCACACCCCGAAGCGCTCAGTCTAGAGTGAGCGTCGATGGCTGACGTACGCCCGTTCAAGGCGCTGCACTACGACCTCGGCACGGTCGGGTCGCTGGGCGCGGTCGCGGCGCCGCCCTACGACGTGATCGACGCCGCCGGGCGGGCCGAGCTGCTGGGACGCTCGCCCTACAACGCGGTCGCGATCGACCTGCCGAAGCCGTTCGACCCAGCCGACCCCGACAGCGACCCGAGCGACGACCCCTACGCGCGCGCCGCCGGCCTGATCGAGCAGTGGCGCGCTGACGGGGCGCTGGTCCAGGACGAGGAGCCGACCCTGTGGGCGCTGACCCAGGACTACACCGCCCCCGACGGCTCCAAGCACAGCCGCCACGGCGTGCTCGCCGCGGTCCGCGTCGTCGACTACGACGAAGGGGTGCGGCCGCACGAGCGCACCCACCCCGGTCCGCTCGAGGACCGGCTGCTGCTGACCCGGGCCACGGGCTACAACCTCTCGCCGATCTTCTCACTCGCCACCGCCGACCCCTGGCCCCTGGTCGAGCCGGCGCTGGCGCCCGAGCCCTGGGGCGAAGTCACCGACGAGGGCGGCACCGTCAATCGCCTCTGGCGGGTCGGGGACCCCGAGGTCCACGCCGCCGTCACCAAGCTCCTCGCCGATGCCGAACTGCTGATCGCCGACGGCCACCACCGCTACGAGACCGCCCGCGCCTACCGGGACGAGGTAGGTCCCCAGGACGGCCCCCACCACTACACGCTGATGTCGCTGACCGGGCTCGACGACCCCGGCCTCACCGTCTTCCCCACCCACCGCCTGCTCTCGGGGCTCGCCGCAGAGCCCGGGCTCGCCGCCCGCTTCGGGGCCGGCGTGCGCGAGCTGTTCGACGCCGAGGCGGTCGAGCTCGACGCGATCGACCCGGCCGGCGCCGAGGGCGTCGGCGTCTTCGGCCTCTACGACGGCTTCCACAAGCAGGCCTTCCGGCTGCGGCTGAAAGACGTCGAGGCGCTCGACCGCGCGCTTGACGGCAAGCCCGAGCCCTACCGCCGGCTCGACTCGGCGATCCTCGAGACGCTGGTGCTGAAGGGCCTGGCCGGGATGAGCGATCACGACATCGACGAGCGCCGCGGGCTCGAATACGCGAAGAGCGTCGACGAGGCGGTCTCCCGCGTCCGGGAGGGCACCTACGACGTCGCCTTCATCCAGCGCCCGGTCCCGGTCGAGCAGGTCAAGGCGGTCGCCGAAACCGACGCCAACATGCCGCCGAAGTCGACCTACTTCTTCCCCAAGGTGATGACCGGCTTCGCCTTCAACCCGGTCGCCTGAGCGCCGCGTAGGATCGGCCCGTGGTCAAGATCTACACCAAGAAGGGCGACGACGGCTCGACCTCGCTCTGGTACGGCGGCCGCGTGCCCAAGCACCACGGCCGCACCGAGGCCTACGGCGCCCTCGACGAAGCGAGCTCGGCGCTCGGCGTCGCCCGCGCCCTCTGCGGCCCCGAGCAGGCGGAGCTGGCCGGCGACATCCTCCACCTGCAGGACTACATCTTCATCGCCGGGGCCGAGCTGGCGACCGCACCAGAGGCGGCGCATCGGCTCGAGGACGGGGTCAGCCGCACGACCGAGTCGATGGTCGCCGAGCTGGAGCGGCTGATCGACCGCTACATGGCCGAGGTCGAGCTGCCGCCGAAGTTCGTCATCCCCGGCGGCAACCAGCTCTCCGCCCAGCTCGACGTCGCCCGCACCGTCATCCGCCGTGCCGAGCGCCGCATCTCCGAGCTGCGCGAGGCCGACGAGCTGATCGCCGAGACCGTGATCCACTTCGTCAACCGCGCCTCCGACCTCGCCTACGCGATGGCGCGCTGGGCCGATGTCGACGATCCGGCCCTGTTCGAGGGTCGCGGCCGGGGCCGGGCCGAGTGAGGGTCCTCGCCCGCCGCCTCGAGGGGATGGCCCACGAGGTCGAGCTCGAGGGCGGCCACACCCTCGTCGTCGACGAGCCGCGCGAGCGCGGCGGCACCGACACCGGCCCCCGCCCGACCCAGTTGCTCGCCGCCAGCCTCGCCAGCTGCACCGCGATCACGGTCGAGATGTACGCCGACCGCAAAGGCTGGGACGTCGGCCCGGTCGAGGTCGACGTGGACGTCTCCTACGACGGGCTCGTCCCCTCCACCTACGCGGTCGCACTGAAGCTGCCGCGCGAGCTGAGCGAGGAGCAGCGAGAGCGTCTGCTGAAGATCGCGGCCAAGTGCCCGGTCCACAAGATCCTCGTCGGCGAGGCCGCGGTCACGGTCTCCGAGCGGGTCGAGGCGGTCTAGTGGACCTCGGCCTGGCCGGGCGGGCCTGCGTCGTCACCGGGGCCAGCCGCGGGATCGGCCGCGAGACCGCGGTCCAGCTCTGCGCCGAGGGCGCCAGGGTGCTGCTGGTCGCCCGCGACGAGCAGCGGCTGCGCGAGGTGCAGGAAGAGGCCGACGGCGCCGGCGCTCCCAACGGCGGCCGCGCCGCGGTGCTGGCGCTCGACGTCACCCTGCCCGAGGCCGGCGAACGCATGCTGGCCGTCGCCGAGGAGTACTTCGGCGCCCTCGACGTGCTCGTCAACAACGCCGGCGTCGCCCAGTGGCGCGACCTCGACGACGTCCCCGACGAGGACTGGCGCGCCCAGTACGAGCTCAACGTGATGGCGCCACTGCGGGCGATGAAGGCCGCCGCCCCAGCGATGGCCGCGCGCGGCTGGGGCCGCATCGTCAACGTCTGCTCGACCGCCGGCAAGCGCCCCTCGGCGGCGATGCCGGAGTACTCGGTGGCGAAGGCGGCCGAGCTCTCACTCTCGCGCCTCTTCGCCGATCGCTACGCGAAACAGGGCGTCCTGGTCAACGCGATCTGCCCCGGCCCGACCGAATCGGAGATGTGGATGGACCCGGGCGGCCTGCTCGACGAATCGCAGGCGCTCGGCGGCGCAGAGAGCCGCGAGGCGGCCCTGGCGGAGGCCGGCGCCAAGCGCCCGATCGGCCGCCTCGCCGACCCGGCCGAGATCGCCAGCGCGATCGTCTTCCTCTGCTCCGAGCGCGCCTCCTACACGACCGGCGCCGCCTGGTCGGTGGATGGCGGCACCGTGCAGGTGATCATCTGAGCGACCTCCGTGAGCGCCTGCTGACCCCGGCCGAAGCGGCGGCGATGGACGCCCACGGCCGCACCGACGCCGCGGTGCTGCTCCCCCTCTACGGCTGGCCCGAGGCGCCCGGCCTGATCTTCACCGAGCGCCGCGCCGACCTGCGCCGCCACGCCGGCGAGATCTCCTTCCCCGGCGGGCGCCAGGACGAGATCGACGCCGACCTGACGACGACGGCGCTGCGCGAGGCCGAGGAGGAGATCGGCCTCGCCCCAACCCGGGTCGAGCTGGTCGGCGCCCTGCCGCCGACCTCGACCTTCGTCACCAACTACCGGGTCCACCCCTTCGTCGGCCTCGTCGCCGACCCGGCCGAGCTCGACCTGCGGCCGAACCCGAGCGAGGTCGAGACCGTGCTCACCTTCTCGCTCGAGGTCCTGCGCGAGGGCTACGCGATGCGCCGCCTGATCCGCCGCGGCATCCCGATCCACACCCCGACCTACGAGGTCGAAGGCCACCTGATCTGGGGCGCGACCGCGCGGATCCTGGGCGAGTTGCTGGAGCGCCTCGACCGAGACGCTCCAGCCTGAGCCGAGCTAAGCGGCCTTGTCAGGTTGCGGAACTATCCGGATGTAGGGCTTCGGCTCGTCCCAGCCATCCGGGTAAATCTCTTTCGCCTGGTCGTTGGAGACCGAGCCGGCGATGATCACGTCGTCGCCCTGTTTCCACTGGGCCGGGGTCGCGACTTTGTGGTTGGCGGTCAGCTGCAGCGAGTCGATCACCCGCAGCACCTCGTCGAAGTTGCGCCCGGTCGTCATCGGGTAGACGAGGATCAGTTTGATTTTCTTGTCAGGGCCGATGACGAAGACGTTGCGCACGGTCTGGTTGTCGACCGGGGTGCGGTCGGCGGCGTCGCCGGAGACGTCGGCCGCCAGCATCCCGTAGGCCTTCGAGATCTCGAAGTCGGCGTCACTGATGATCGGGTAGTTCGGGGCCGTGCCCTGGGTCTCCTCGATGTCCTTGGCCCAGTCCTCGTGCTTGTCGAGCGGGTCGACCGAGAGGCCGATGATCTTGACGCCTCGCTTGGCGAACTCGGGCTCGATGCTCGCCATGTAGCCGAGCTCGGTCGTGCAGACCGGGGTGAAGTCCTTGGGATGCGAGAACAGGACCGCCCACGAGCCGTCGATCCAGTCGTGGAACTTGATCCGGCCCTGGGTGGTGTCGGCCTCGAAATCCGGTGCTACCTCACCTAGCTGTAGAGCCATTTGAGCCGCTCCTCTC
>DASUNU010000164.1:0-4250 GCA_036276995.1 Solirubrobacterales bacterium | reverse complement strand
CTCGACGAAGTTGGTCGCCGGCCGCGGCAGCCCCGCGGCGAGGACGGCCTCGAAGAAGCGGGTCTCGAATCCGGAGCGGGTGAACGGGACGGGCTGGTAGAGCGCGATCGCTTGGCGCAACGGGCGCTTGCCCTTATGGCGACCGCTGCGCCCGAGCAGCTCCTCGATCGCCACCAGGTCGAACACCCGCAGCTCCTCACTGCGCTCCAGCATCCGCCGCAGCTGCGAGAGGCGGAATTCGGCGGCGCAATCGAGCAGCGTCCGCGGCAGCGCCGTCACCGGGATGTTGTCTTCCACCGCCCGATCGGCAGGAGTCAGGATCCGCGAGTGATGGAGCCGGATCGGCTGCCGTGGCTTGCGTGGTGTCGGCGAGGTGACGTGAACCGGCGCCGGTCTATATCGCCACACTCCCCAGAGCCAGGCCGCCGAGCGATGGCTCAACAGCGCATCGGGCCCGCAGGCAAGTACGGCGGCGAGGCAGCGGCCGTGATCTGAGATATGGCGATGGCCCACGGCATAGACGCCGCGGTGAAGCCGAAGGAATCGTCCCGCGGCCACTTCGCGGTTGACGGCGCTCGACGAGTAGTCGAAGAGCGTTTCCAGTTGGCGCACGGAGACCACCCCGTATTGCCGCTCAGCCAGTTCCGGCAGTCCTTTTGCCCGCATACCGGGACTAAGGACTGCCGCAACGCGATCTCTCCCCCTTGGGGCTAGGGCGTCAGAACTTGACGGTGCATTTCTCGATCTTCTGGACGTCGCCGTGGGAGCGCTTGATGCACTTGACCAGGCGCTTCGGGTTGCCCTCCTTCTCGGCGACGTGGAAGGAGCGGCGGATTTCGCGGCGGACGCGGCGGTTGACGTCCTCGATCGTGCCGGAGACGTCGGTGATGTCCGCGCCCGGCACGCCGAAGGTCCGTTCAAAGCTCTTGTTGGCACCGTCGATCGCCTTCTCGGTGGTGCTGAGAACCGGTTTGACGATGAAGAAATAGGCCGCGGCGAGGATCCCGACCGTGACCAGGAGCCGGATAATGCCGGAACTAAGGCTGCCGAAGAGGTTGCGCAGAATGTCCATGGCGACGGCCGCAGACTATCCTGCGGCTCGTGGCGAAGGACACCGAGAAGCTGATTCGCCAGCTCTCGTTGATCTCGTTCCTGATGGCCCAAGGCAGGCCCGTGTCGGCGCTCGAGATCAAGCGAGAGGTGGAGGGGTACAGCGACATGAACGACGACGCGTTCGCGCGGCGCTTCTACGCGGACCGAGCCGAGCTCGAGAGCCTCGGGATCCAGCTCGGCGTGGAGAAGCCGGGCGAGGGCTTCTTCGAGGCCGAGCTCTACTCGCTGCCGCCGGAGAACTTCTACCTCGACGCGATCAAATTCACTGACGACGAGCTGGCGGCGCTCTCGACCGCGCTGCTGCTGCTGACCGACGGCGGCTTCGCCTACGCCGAGCCGCTGCGCCTGGCCCTGCAGCAGGTCGCCTGGGGGCACCCGAACCCGCTCCACGAGGGTGAGCGCGCCCCGGTCGAGATGGCGATGACCGCCTCCGCCGGCGGCCGCGACCTCTCCCAGCGCCTCTCCAAGATCGAGACCGCGATCAGTCGCCGCAAGACGATCGAGTTCACCTACTTCACGATGGAGCGGGGCGAGACCGAGAAGCGCAAGGTCGACCCGTACCACCTGGTCTTCCGCGGCGGCCAGTTCTACTTGATCGGCCACTCGCACGAGCGCGATGCGGTCCGGGTCTTCCGGCTCTCGCGGATCCAGGGCAAGGTCGGCTACGCCTCCAAGGCCGAGCACGATTTCTCGCCGCCCGAGGACTTCGACCGCCGCGACTACGGCAGCCGCGCCGACTGGCAGCTGGGGGAGACCCAGGGCACGGCGAAGATCTGGATCCGCGAGCGGATCGCCTGGCTGATCGAGCGCGACTACGGCACCTACGGCGAGCTCCGCCCGGCGAAAAAGAGCGACGGCGCCCCCGGCAAGGGCCAGATCTTCGAGACCAAGTACGCCTCGCACCGCGAGCTGATCGCCTGGGTCCTGCGCTGGCGCCAGAACGCTCAAGTGCTGGCGCCCGATGATCTCCGCGCGGAGACCGAGCAGCGGCTCTCGCTGCTCCATGAGCGCCACCACAACGGCTTCGAGCCGGCCGAGATCGTCGACCGCCCGCTGCGCGACGCCCCGCGCCGCTCGCGCTCCAACGGCCGCGGCGAGGCGGCGATCCGGCCCGAGCGCTTCGCCCGCCTCGTCACCCTCGCCGGGATGCTGATCGAAGCGGCGAAAAAGGGCGAGCGCCTGCTCGTCGCCGAGCTGCGGCGCCGGCTCGAACTGACCGACGAGGAGCTGCGCGAGGACGTCGAGCTGCTCAACGTCGTCAACTTCGGTGGCGGCACCTACGTGCTCTACGCCGAATACATCGGCGATGAGATCGAGGTCGACTCCGAGCCCTACGGCGACAACTTCGCCCGCCCGGCGCGGCTGCTGCCGCTGGAGGCCAAGGCTCTGGTTGCGGCGATCGACCTGTTCGGCGACCACCTGCCGCAGACCGACCTGCAGAAGGCGCGCAAGAAGATCGTCGACGCGCTCGGCCACGACCCCTCCGAGGAGGGGCTGGAGATCGCCTCGGCCGGCGGCGGCGATGCCGCGGTGGCGCGGATGGTCAACGACGCGATCGCCGCGAGCAAGGTGCTGGAGCTCTCCTATTACAAGGAGAACGAGGACCAGTTCACCGACCGCCGGGTCGAGCCCTACCGGCTCGAGAACGGGCGCGAGGGCTGGTACGTCGAGTGCTATGACCTGACCAAAGGCGGCGTCCGCCACTTCAAGCTCGACCGGATCAAGGAGGCGAGCGTCTCCGAGGAGAGCTTCGAGCCGCGGGCCGAGGTCGAGGAGTTCGCCGGGGTCGAGGGCTGGATGACCCACGGCGAGGTGCCGACCGCCGACGTCGCCCGGGTCTGGGTCTCGCCGGAGCGGGCGCGCTGGCTGCGCGAGGAGCGGACCGTGGTCGAGGAGCTGGCCGACGGCGCCGTCGTGGTCGAGCTGCCCTACGCCGGCAAGCCCTGGCTGGTGCGGGAGATCCTCCGCGGCGCCGGCGACCTGGTCGTGCTCGAGCCGGCCGACGCCCGCGAGGCGATCGCCAGAGAGGTCTCGGGCTGACCGAGGCCCCGGGCCATCCGGAGGTCCTGAAGATCGTCGCCCCCAATCCGGGGCCGATGACCCTGGAAGGGACGAACACCTACCTCTACGGGGCCGACCCCTGCCTGGTGATCGACCCCGGCTCCGAGGACGCGGGGCACCTCGACGCGATCCGCGCCGCCGCCGGGGAGCGCGGCGGGATCGGGCTGGTTCTGCTCACCCACTCGCACGGCGACCACGCCGCCGGGGCGGACCAGCTCGGGGCCGAGGTCGTGCTCCCCGGCGACGGCGAGAGCCACGGCGGCCTGCGCGCGCTCGCCACCCCCGGCCACGCCGCCGACCACGTCTGCTTCCTCAGCGACGACGGCGTCTGCTTCAGCGGCGACCTGGTGCTCGGGCTCGGCTCGACGATCGTGCCGCCCGGCGGCAACTCGCTGGCCCACTACATGGACTCGCTGCGCCTGCTCCAGGCCGAGGAGATCGAGCTGATGGCGCCCGGCCACGGGCCCTGGATCGAGGACCCTGCGGCGAAGCTGACCGAATACGCCGAGCACCGCGAGATGCGCGAGCGCCGCCTGCTCGCCGCCCTCGAGCGGGGCGAGCGCTCCCGCGCCGCCCTGCTCGCCGAGGCCTGGGACGACATCCCGGTGGAGCTGATGCCGATGGCGGCGATGGCGATGGAGTCCCACCTCGAAAAGCTCGAGGCCGAGGGCCGCCTGCCCGGCGAGCTGGCCGAGTAGCCCTCAGCCGCCGAGCAGGTAGCGGAACAGGACCACGCCGGGGCCCGTTGGGGGCGAGGAGGCGGACGCTGCGACCAGCAGCCGCCCCTGCGGGTCGAGCAGGACCCGAGGCTCGCTGAGCTCGGTGCCGGAACCCAGCCCGGTCCGTATCCATGCCCGGCCGCGCTTCCCGAAGCTCAGGTCGGGGCGCCCCGCGCGCCCGAGCCTGAACACGACCGCCGGCTGCGGCGGGCGCTGGGCGCCCCCGCGGGTGGAGAAGGGGATGCCGGCGACGAAGGCGCCGCCGCGGCGATCGAGCACGACCGAGTCGCAGGCGAATCTGCCCCGCGGGAGCCTCGGAGTGGCCGCGCCGCCCTTCCCGTAGCCGCGGTCGCGGCT
>DASUNU010000163.1:0-50398 GCA_036276995.1 Solirubrobacterales bacterium | reverse complement strand
CTGCGCTGCGCGAGGGACCTGTGATCGCGATCGACGTCCACCTCGACGCCGACGCCGCGGCGACGATGCGGCGCGACGTCCGCGCCGGGCTCTGCGCCTACCCGAAGGAGCTGGCGCCGAAATACTTCTACGACGAGCGCGGCTCGCAGCTGTTCGAGCAGATCACCGAGCTGCCTGAGTACTACCCGACCCGGGCCGAGCGCGAGATCCTCGCCCAGCGCGCGGCTGAGATCCTCGCCGCCGCCGGCGACCCCGGCACCCTGGTCGAGCTCGGCTCCGGCTCGGCGGCTAAGACCCGGCACCTGCTCGACGCGATGCGCGATCGCGGCAGCCTCGAGACCTACGTCCCGGTCGACATCTCCGAGGAGATCACCCACCAGACCGCGGCGCTGCTGGTCGACGAGTACCCGGGCCTCGACGTGCGCGGGCTGGTCTGCGACTTCGAGCAGCACCTGGAGCGGATCCCCGACGGCTCCGGGCCGCGGATGATCGCCTTCCTCGGCGGCACGATCGGCAACCTCTACCCGCGCCAGCGCCACGCCTTCCTCGAGCGGATCGCCGCCCTGCTCGCTCCCGGTGACCACCTCCTGCTCGGCACCGACCTGATCAAGGAGCGCGACCGCCTCGAGGCCGCCTACGACGACTCGGCCGGGGTCACCGCCGAGTTCAACAAGAACGTGCTCGAAGTGCTCAACCGCGAGCTTGGCGCCGACTTCGACCTCGACGCCTTCGAGCACGTCGCCCGCTACGACGCCGAGGCCGAGCGGATGGACATCCGGCTGCGCTCGCTGGCCGACCAGGAGGTGCGGCTCGACGTCCTCGACCTCGAGATCTCCTTCAGCACCGGCGAGGAGATGCGGACCGAGATCTCGACCAAGTTCACCCGCGAGCGGCTGGAGTCGGTCTACGAGGGCGCCGGCATGGAGCTGCGCGGCTGGTTCACCGACGCCGCCGGCGACTACGCGCTTTCACTCGCCCGCGTCGCCGCCTGACGAGCGCCGGCGGAGGTGGCGGCTGGCACCTGCTGGGTGATGCAGTGGACGTTGCCGCCGCCGAGCAGGATCTCACGGCCGGGGACGCCGACCACCGCGCGCTCGGGGAAGCAGCCGCGGAGGATCTCCAGGGCCTCGTCGTCGTGGCGCTGGTCGAGCAGCGGCACCACCACCCGGGTGTTGCCGAGGTAGAAGTTCGCGTAGGAGGCGGCGAGGCGGTCGCCGGCCCGGCGCGGCAGCGTGCCCTTGTGCGCCTCGACCCCGGCGGCCTCCTCGGTGGTCATGGTCAGCGGTCCGGGGGAGGGGAGGCGGACGACCTCGAACGGGCGCCCGCGGGCGTCGGTCGCCGCCTCCAGTCGCGCCAGGGCGTCGCGTGAGATCGCGCCCTGCGGATCGGACTCGTCACCGCTCCAGCTCAGCAGGACGACCCCGGGGCGGGCGAAGCAGGCGAGGTTGTCGACGTGCCCGTCGGTCTCGTCCTCGAACACCCCGCGTCCGAGCCAGACCACCTTCTCGGCCCCGAGGTAGTCGAGCAGCGCCCGCTCGATCTGGTCCCGCGAGAGCCCCGGGTTGCGGTTCGGGTTGAGCAGGCACTCTTCGGTGGTCAGGACCGTGCCCTCGCCGTCGACGTGGACCGAGCCGCCCTCGAGCACCAGCGGCGCCCGGTAGCGCTCCGCGCCCTCGATCGCGAGGACCCGCGCCGCGACCTCTTCGTCGCGCTCCCAGGGACTGTAGATCCCACCCCAGGCGTTGAACCCCCAGTCGACCCCACGGCGCTCGCCGCCGTTGTCGACGACGAAGGTCGGCCCGGTGTCGCGGACCCAGGCATCGTCGCTGGGCAGCTCGACGACCCGGACCGAGCTCGGCAGCAGCGCCCCCGCGTGCTCCACCTGTTCGGATGAGGCCCCCACGGTCACCGGCTCCGAGGCGGCGATCGCCGCCGCCACCGCCGCGAACGCCTCCTGCGCCGGCCCGGCCTCGAGCCGCCAGTTGTCGCGCCGCTCCGGCCAGAGCATCCAGCAGCCGTCGTGCGGCTCGAACTCCCCCGGCATCCGGAACCCGTCGGCGCGGGGCGTCGATTCGATCGTCGCGCTCACCAGCCCCCATGGTTACAGTCGTCGCATGGAGGAGATTCGGCTGGTCGTGGCGGATGGGGTGCCGGAGTCGCCGGCGCGGACGCGGCCGGCGGAGCGGCAGCCGTTCCGGATCGGCGCCGTGCAGCAGCGCTGGCACCCCGACCCGGACGAGCACGAGGCGGCTTTGGCCGCCGGGATCGCCCTCGCGGCCCAGGAGGGCGCTCGGCTCGTCTGCCTGCAGGAGCTGACCCTGAGCCGCTACTTCGCCGTCGATCCCGGCGGGCCCGTGGCGGCGGGCGCCGAGCCGGAGGAGCTGCCAGGCGGGCGCACCCACCGCTTCGCCGCGCGGATGGCGGCCGAGCACGGCGTCCACGTCCACGCCTCGCTTTACGAGCGCGCCGATGACGAAGGCGACGGCCTCGGCTACAACACCGCGATCGCCGTCGCTCCCGACGGCGAGCTCGTCGCCCGCACCCGCAAGCTGCACATCCCGGTCACCGCCGGTTACCACGAGGACCGCTACTTCCGGCCGGGCCCCGCCGGCGACGACGCCTTCCCGGTCCTCGCCCTCGGCGAGGCTCGCCTCGGCCTGCCGACCTGCTGGGACCAGTGGTTCCCCGAGCTCGCCCGCGCCTACGGCCTGGCCGGGGCCGAGGTGCTGGTTTACCCGACCGCGATCGGCTCCGAGCCCGACCATCCTGGGTTCGACACCGAGCCGCTCTGGCAGCAGGTGATCGTCGCCAGCGGGATCGCCAACGGCACCTTCATGGTCGCCGTCAACCGCACCGGCGAGGAGCCGCCGCTGCGCTTCTACGGTTCCTCCTTCATCTCCGACCCCTACGGCCGGGTGCTGGCCCAGGCCCCGCGCGAGGAGCCGGCGGTTCTGGTCGCCGACCTCGACCTTGACCAGCGCCGCGACTGGCTGGAGCTGTTCCCCTTCCTCAGCACGCGCCGCCCCGACGCTTACACGGGCCTGGCCGACTAAGCGGGCGCCAGCGCCGCGATCGTCTCGCCGAGCTTGTCGGGGGTGACGATCGGGGTCAGGATCGGCAGCGTGATGCCGCCGGCGACGAAGGCGTCGAGGCGCTCGCGCATCTGCTCGGGGGTGCCGAAGATGAACATGTCCTCGATCAGCTCCCAGGGCGCTGCCGCCGCGGCCGCCTGGCGGTCGCCGCCTTCCCAGGCCGTGACCATTGGCTCGATCTGCTCGCCGTAGCCGAGCCAGCGGTAGAAGGCGGCATAGACCGGGACCGTGATGTAGGAGGAGAACATGAAGCGGGCCAGCGGCTCGACCTGCTCGCGCTCGCCGGGAATGCAGAAGAAGCGGCAGAGCAGCTCGAAGCCGTCCGGCGCGCCCTCGAGCTGAGCGGCGACCTTGGGCAGCCCGCCCAGCGGCAGGAAGTTGGTGAAGGCGCCGGCGGCGCGCTCCATCGCCAGCTCCAGCATCTTGCCGCGCAGCGCCGCGAGCACGACCGGGATCGGCTGCGCCGGCGCCGCTTCCAGCTTGAACCCGGTCGCGGTGCGCTCGCCGGCCAGGGCGGTGTCGAGGAAGTCGAGCGTCTCCCGCACCTTGCTCAGGGGCTTCTCGAAGGGGATGCCGTTCCAGCCTTCGACGATGCGGTCCGAGGAGGAGCCGATCCCGAGCACAAAGCGCCCGTTCGAGCCGCTGGCGAGCGCCGCCGCCTCCTGCGCGAGCAGCGCCGGCCCGCGCTGGAAGACGCCGACGATCCCGGTTCCGAGCCGCATCCGCTCGGTCCAGGCGGCGCTCAGGGCAAGCGGCGTGAAGCCGTCGGGGCCGGCGGTCTCGCCGCTCCAGAGGTCGGTGTAGCCGGCCGCCTCCGCAGCCACCACATGCTCCTTGTGGTCGGCCAGCGAGAGCCCCGGCAGAGGCAGCGTCAGTCCCCAACGCTGTGACATGCCGCGACCCTATAGCCTGCGGCGCCAATGCCGGAGAGTTCGCAGATGAAGCCGGACCGCAACCTCGCTCTGGAGCTGGTGCGGGTGACCGAGGCGGCGGCGCTGGCGGCGGCCCGCTGGGTTGGGCGCGGCGACAAGCTCGCCGCCGACGGCGCCGCGGTCGACGCGATGCGCTTCGTGCTCGACTCGGTCGCGATGGACGGCGTCGTCGTGATCGGCGAGGGCGAGAAGGACGAAGCGCCGATGCTCTTCAACGGCGAGCAGATCGGCGACGGCAGCCCGCCCGTCTGCGACATCGCGGTCGACCCGCTGGAGGGGACGACGCTCTGCGCCAAGGGCATGCCCAGCGCCCTTGCGGTGATCGCCCTGGCCGAGCGCGGCTCGATGTTCGACCCCGGTCCCTGCGTCTATATGGAAAAGATGGCCGGCGGCGAGGAGATCGCCGACCTGCTCGATCTCGACCGGCCGCTGCCGGAGACCTTGAAGCTGATCGCCGAGCGCAAGGGCGGCAGCGTCGGCGACGTCACCGTCGTCGTGCTCGACCGGCCCCGCCACGAGGAGGCGATCCGCGAGATCCGCGAGGCCGGCGCCCGCATCCGCCTGATCAGCGACGGCGACGTCTCGGCGGCGCTGCTGGCGGTCAGCGAGCGTTCGCCGGTCGACCTGCTGTGGGGGATCGGCGGCACCCCGGAGGGCGTGCTCTCGGCGGCTGCCCTGAAGTCGATGGGCGGCGAGCTGCTGGGACGGCTCTGGCCCCGCAATGACGAGGAGCGCCAGGCCGCGCTCGACGCCGGCTACGACCTCGCCCGGGTGCTCACAGCCAACGACCTCTGCTCCGGCGACGACGTCTTCTTCTCCGCCACCGGCGTCACCGACGGCGACGTCCTCCAGGGCGTCCGCTACCGGGGCGCCGGGGCCACCACCGAATCGCTGGTGATGCGCTCTCGCTCGGGCACGGTGCGGCGCGTGCACGCCCGCCACGATCGCTCCAAGTTGCGCGAGATTATCGGCGAGCGCTACGGCTGAGTTTGTAAATAGCGCGATTTTTTCGCTCTGTAGAGCGAAAACTGGATTGTTCGCACAGAAAATGTATACGTTCTAATACGGAACGCTTTGATACTCTGACTTCTTAGAGCGGGAGAACTCTAAGAGGGTGGGAGCGCATTGGCCGGCAAAGTGGATGTCCCGTCATCCGGTGGCGAGGCCGCTGAAGCAGCGGAGAGCTCGCCTGGAGCGAGAGCTGGGGGGCAGGCCCTCTCGGTTCTCGCCACTCCGCTCAACTTCCTGGTCCTGAGGGCGCTGACCGAGCGGCCGATGCGGCTGGCCGAACTGCGCAAGGCGACCGGCCTGCCGGCCCAGACGACCCTGCGCGGCCACCTCGCCGCCCTCAACGAGATCGGCCTGCTCGCCAAGCGGCCGACCGAGCAGATGCCCTACGCGGTCGAGAACGAGCTGACCCCGATGGGGCGGGAGATGCTCGGCGTCGCCGAGCGCCTGGAGATCTGGCTCGGGCAGTCCCCGGACGGGCCGATCACGCTGGAGAGCGGCGCCGCGCGCGGCGCGGTCAAGGCCCTGGTCGATGGCTGGGGCTCGACGATGATGCGGGCGCTGGCCGCCGGCCCCCTCTCGCTGACCGAGCTCGACAGCCACATCGCCGAGCTCAGCTACCCCGCGCTCGAGCGCCGGCTCTCGAGCATGCGCATCGCCGGCCTGGTCGAAGCGCGGCCGAGCCGCGGCGCTGGCACCCCGTACGGCGTTACCGACTGGGCCCGGCGCGGAGTCGCTCCTCTGGCCGCCGCCAGCTACTGCGAGCGCACCCACATGGGCCGCCGCAGCGCCGAGATAACGACGGTCGATATCGAGGCCGCCTTCCTGCTCGCGACGCCGCTGGCGCAGCTGCCGGCGGCAGCGGCGGGATCGTGTCAGCTGGAAGTGGAGGCGGGGCCGGGGGGTGTGCCGGACTCGGCGGGCGTCCAGGTGACGGTCCAGGGCGGCAAGGTCGCGACCTGCGTCTCGCGCCTCGATCCGAGCCCCACCGACTTCGTCTCCGGACCCGCCCTTGCCTGGTTCACGGCGGTGAGAGACGGGGAGGTTGGCGATCTTCGCTTCGGCGGCGGCGCTCACCTTGCCGAGGACCTGGTCGCCGGACTGCACGCGGCTTTCGCCGGGACTTAGTCCGCGCTTGCCACTTCGGCTTGTCGGCGCTCCTGTTTTGCCGCCTCTTCGCCGACGAAGGGAACGAGCATCTCGTAGGTGAGTTCGGGGAGCATCCGCGGCAGCTCACCGGCGCGGTCGCGGACGACCTCGCCGTAGACCCGGGCGAGCGCTCCGCCGATCGCGAGGCCGGTGGCCTGGGGCAGACCTGGAACCGGTTCGCTGGCCTCGAGCCCGTCGTCGAGCAGCTTCGTGAAGCGGGCAAAGTCGTCCTGGAAGATCTTCCGCGAATCCGGCCCGATCGCGGCGAGCTCGACGATCACCACCCGCGCCGCCGCGGGGTCGGCCGCGAACCAGTCGAGCATCGCCGCGAGCCCGTCCCTGACTCGGTCGGTCCAGGAACCGCCGGACTCCCGGTAGGCGGCTTCGATCGTCGCGGCGAGGTCGTCGACGAGGATGCTGCGCGCCGCCAGCATGCACTCCTTTTTGTCGGCGAACAGCTCGTAGAAGCTCTCGCGGCCGACGCCGGCCTCTTCGAGGATGTCGGCGACCGAGGTTGCTTCGTAGCCCTGGGCGGCGGCCACCCGCACCACCGCCGCCAGCAGGCGCTCGCGCTGGGAGCGCGTGACCAGCTCCCGCGGCAGGCCGTGGCGGCCCCGCGGCAGTCGCCACCGGCGCAGGTCGCTCTCGCTGTCGGTCACCGAGTCCCGGAGCCGGTTTCGCTGCCGGCCAGCCGCGCCTGTTTCAGGGCTTCCTCGTGGCCCGCGAAGGGCAGCAGGGTTATGTAGACGAGTTCCGGCAGCAACTCGGGCAGTTGTGCGGTGCGCCCGGTGATGACCTGGTTGTAGATCAGCACCTGGGCCTGGCCGAAGGAGACCTGGGTGTTGCTTTCGGAGCTGCGGGATTCTCCGGCGGCGTCCCAGAGGTTCTCGAGGGCGGGGACGAGAAGCTGGCGATAGCGCTGGATCACGTTCGGTTCCACCGCTACCGCTTCGCCCATCACCAGTTGCGCCACGGCGGGCTTCGAGGCCAGCAGGTCGAGCGTTGCCGCCGCTCCTTTGCGCACCGCTTCCGGCGGCGAGTCGTTTGAGGAGTGGGATTCCTTCGCCACGGCCGCGAGCTGCTCGATGCACCAGTCCAAGGTGGCGTCGAAGCACTCGCGCTTGCCGGCGAAGCGTTTGTAGAAAGTCGTGCGGGAGATGCTGGCGCGGCTGACGATGTCGGCGATCGTGGTCGCCGCGTAGGTCTTCTCGGCGCAGCTCTCGAGCATCGCCTCGATGATCCGCTGGCGCTGGGAAAGGGCCCCGACGTCGATCGGGATGCTCGGATCCAGAACGCTGCTCACAGTTTCAAACCCCGCCGTTTTTGCATCGAAGTAATTCTCTCAATTGTTCTGGCGCGTACCCTGATCGGGCAGCGGCAAAACAGCCTGTCAGCGGACGGAAGGCGCCCACCGCTCAACTCAGAATATGACAGTTTTTATTGCGACTTAGTGGGCGCCGACGTGCGGTTCGCGGGATCCGAATCGCGGCAGCCCTCGCAGGGGGGCTTGCGGCTATACGGGAGTTCGCCGGTGTCGTGGAGCTCGTGGCGCAGGGAGTTGATCACCGCGCCCGCCATCAGGGCCAGGCTGAGCACGTAGAACCAGAGCAGGGCGATGAGGATGAAGCCAACGGTGGTGCCGAAGCGCGAGAGGGTGGAGATGCTCGAGAGGTAGATCGGGAAGAGCCAGTTGGCGAGGCCGGCGGCGATCGTGACGAAGGCGGCGCCAGGCCAGACGGCGCGCCAGGGCATGTGCCCTTTCGGCACCGCCCAGAAGATCACCGAGCAGATTCCGAAGGTGACCAGGAGCGCGGCGCCAAGCAGCAGGATCGTGTCGATCGCCTTGATGCTGGAGAGGCCGAAGGGGAGGCGGTCGGTGCTGGAAAGCAGGGTGCTCTCGATCGTCGGCACGAAGATGCTGGCGGCGATGAAGAGGAGGACGACGCCGAGCATCGCGAAGGAGAAGCGCTTCTGCTCGACCCAGCCGCGGCACTCGACGTGGTAGATGCGGCAGAAGGCGGTGTCCATCGCGCCCCAGAAGGAGGCGCCGATCCAGAGCGAGCCGAGGAAGGCGGCGATCCCGATCGTGGTCGAGTTGTCCTGAATGCGGTTGAGGACGTCGGTCAGGGTCGCCTGCTCGACGCTGGGGAAGAGCCGCTCGAGGTCGTTGACGACGCTGGTCTCGACCCCTTCGATCTTCAGCACCTGGCCGAAGACGAAGAGCACGAGCAGGGCGAAGGGGAAGACCGCCAGCATCAGGTTGTAGGCGACCATCGCCGAGAGGCCGGTGACGTTCTCGCGGTAGGCGCGCTCCCAGAAGGCCTTGAGCCAGGGTCGGGGATGACGGAGGGAGGAGGGCATTGACTTCACAAACTGAAGCGACTACGATACGAACAAGCGTTTGACAGAGCGGAACGCCTGCCCGATTGGGCTACTTACGACTTAATTCGCGGACCAGGTCGCCGGTCCGCTTTTTCATCGGCCGGCGCGACTTTATGCTCGCGGCGGCATTTCATCGCCAGGACTAAACACGAAGCGCTAGGGAAATGAGTAGATCAGGATGCTGGTAGCAGAGCTTCAGGAGTTGGAGGAGGTCAAAGGCCTCATCAATCGTGGGCAGCAACTGGGCGTGCTCACCTTCGGCGACATCGCCTCGGCGGTGTCGGAGGTCGACCTGGACGAGTCCGACGTCGAGGACCTCTACGGCCACCTCGAGAAGTCGGGGATCGAGCTCGTCGAGGACATGGACCCGGCCCAGAAAGCGGCCGCCGACGCGATGCCCGCCGACACCGGCAAAAAAGGCCGTCGTCGCCAGAAAGCGGCGCTCGACCTGAAACCGGACATGACCACGGACAGCCTGCAGCTGTTCCTCAAGGACATCGGCAAAGTCCGCCTGCTGACCGCGCAGGAGGAGGTCGAACTCGCCAAACGGATCGAGCGCGGCGACCTCGACGCGAAGCAGAAAATGGTCGAGTCCAACCTGCGCCTGGTCGTCTCGATCGCGAAAAATTACCGCAACCAGGGCCTGCCCTTCCTCGATCTGATCCAGGAGGGAACGCTGGGTCTGGTCCGCGCGGCGGAGAAGTTCGACTACCGCAAGGGCTTCAAGTTCTCGACCTACGCGACCTGGTGGATCCGCCAGGCGATCGCCCGTGCCCTGGCCGACAAGGCCCGCACGATCCGGATCCCGGTCCACGTGGTCGAGAAGCTGAACAAGATCGGCCGCGCCGAGCGCAAGCTGGTCACCGAGCTGGGCCGTGAGCCGACCCCGGAGGAGATCGCCGAGGTCACCGGCATCGATCCCGAGGAGGTCGACTCGATCAAGCGCTCCGCCCAGGCCCCGGTCTCGCTGGAGAAGCCGGTCGGCGACGAGGAGGAGTCGGAGTTCGGCCAGTTCATCGCCGACGAGAAGGCCGAGTCCCCCTTCGACCGGGCCGCGGACCTGCTGACCAAAGAGGCCCTCAAGGAGGCCCTGGAGAACCTCTCCTACCGCGAGCGCCGCGTTCTGGAGCTGCGCTACGGCCTCGGCGGCGAGCACCCGCGCACGCTCGACGAGGTCGGCCGCACCTTCAACGTCACCCGCGAGCGGATCCGCCAGATCGAGAACCAGAGCCTGAAAAAGCTCCAGTCTCTCGGCGAGGCGCAGAAACTGCGCGAGGTCGCCTGATAGCGATCTCCGGCGGGGGAGGAGCACCGGTGACCCTCCCCCGGAGACCGTCGCGCAGCTGATTCCGGGGCGTACTTCGGTACGTCAGCACTGGAGCCTCCGGGAGAGGGTCACCGGTGCTCCTCCAAGCCACAGCATCGCTCTCCCGGCGCAGCGGCCGGGATGCCCGGCCGGGGGCCGCCGCGACGTGTAGAAGCCAGGCGGTGATGCCCTCTCACAGAGGCTCCAGTGCCACCAGTGGCGCCTCGGGAGTTCGATCAGCTGCGCGACGGTCTCTGAGAGAGGGCATCACCGCCTGGCTCCCCCGCTTGCAGCGTTAAGTAGTGCGGCTTCCCGGTCGATAAAGCCCGGGATGTTCGACATCGACTCAGCCCTGCGTACCCTCGTTGAGCGCGAGGGGTCGGATTTGCACGTGAAGGTGGCCTCGCCGCCGATCGCGCGTATGCACGGGGAACTGATCCCGCTCGAGGGGTTTGGTGAGCTGACCGAGCAGGACACCGAGGAAGCCTTCCGCCATCTCGCCGAGGCGCGTTCGGTGGCCGAGTTCGAGGAGGACGGGGAGGCGGACTTCTCCTATGCGCTGTCGGGCGTCTCCCGCTATCGCGTCAACTGCTTCAAGCAGCGCGGCTCGATCTCGATCGTCTGCCGCGCCATTCCCTTCGAAATCCGCTCGATCGAGGACCTCGGGCTGCCCGAGGTGGTCCGCTCGCTGGCCGAGGAGGCGCGCGGGATCATCCTCGTCACCGGCACCACCGGCTCGGGCAAGAGCACGACGCTCGCGGCGATGATCGACCACATCAACCGCAGCCGGCCGCGGCACATCATCACGCTCGAGGATCCGATCGAGTACCTGCACGCCGACAAACGCTCGATCGTCAACCAGCGCGAAGTCGGCTCCGACACCAAGGGCTTCGGCCGGGCGATGCGGCGGGTGCTGCGCCAGGACCCCGACGTGATCCTGATCGGCGAGATGCGCGACGAGGAAACGGTGCGGACCGCGCTTTCGGCGGCCGAGACCGGCCACCTCGTGCTCTCCACCGTCCACACCCTGGACGCAACCGAGACGATCAACCGGATCATCGACTTCTTCCCGCCGCACCTGCAGCAGCAGGCGCGGGTGATGCTGGCCTCGACCCTGAGGGGGGCGATCGCGCAGCGGCTCGTCCCCGACATCACCGGCGAGGGGCGGGTGCCGGCCTCGGAGATCCTCGTGGTCACCGGCCGGGTCCAGGACCTGATCCTCAACCCCGAGGAAACGGGCAAGATCACCGAAGTCATCGCCGAGGGCGAGTACTACGGGATGCGGACCTTCGACCAGTCGCTGCTGCGCTACGCGATGGAGGGCCGGATCAGCGAGGAGACGGCGCTCGAGTACGCCTCCAGCCCGCACGACTTCAAGCTGATGCTGGCGGCGGGCGGCCAGCGCGCCAGCGGCATCGAGCAGCTTCAGCAGGAGCCGGTCTCCTCGTGAGGGAGAAGCTCAACAGCGACCCCAAGGCCCAGATCGCGCTGATCGCGGTACTCGCCGTGGTCGGCGCCTTCATGTTCATGAAGATGAGCGGCGGCGGTGGCGAAGAAGAAGGCGCAGAAGCGCCGACCGCGGCGACGGTCTCGGTCGCCGGCACCGGTGCCAGTGCCACCGCGACCGGGGCGACGGCGGGCGAAGCGGTCGAAAGCGCGGTCGAAGGGGCGCTCGAATCGGCCACGGCCGAAGCCTCGGCAGTGCCGACCTCGATCCCACCGCCGCCGCTACCCAGGCCGGTGGCCGCCGCCTACAAGGCCGACAAGACCGTGGTGCTGCTGGTCGTCCACGACGGCGGCATCGACGACCGGCTGGTCGAGGGCACGGTGCGCGGTCTCGAGGCGGTTCCCGATGTCGCCCTCTTCGTCGTTCCGGCCAAGCAGATCGCCCGTTACGCGGCGATCACGCTCGGGGCCGAAGTCGAGCAGGTGCCGGCGCTGGTGACGATGACGCCCAGAAAGCTCAGCGGCGGCACTCCGCAGGCCAGCGTCGAGACCGGGTTCCAGACCCCCCAGAGCATCGTGCAGGCGATCGTCGACGCACGCTACAAGGGTCCCGAAGCGACTTACTACCCGGAATAGGGGCCACGATGAGCTCCAACGACAGGTCCCAGTTTCCGAGCCATCTGCGACCGGTTCCGGACTCCGGCACCTCGGCGGCGCCGGCAATGCCCGAGGAGCAGGGCACGCCAGGGCTGACCCCGCCGCTGCATCGCGGCCACTCGCGCGGATTCATCACCGACGTCCTGGCCGAGCTCGGCTTCGTCTCTCAGGAGCTGGTCCAGGAGGCGATCGAATCGGCCCGCACCGCGGGGCGCACGCCGGAGGCGCTGCTGCTGGAGCAGGGCGCGATCAGCGACGACCAGCTCTCACGGGCGGTCGCCGAGCGCTACGGGCTCGACCACCTCGACCTCTCCGTCTACAACGTCGACGTCGCCGCCGCGGCGCTGTTCCCGGTGACGATGGCGCGCCGCTACAAGGCGGTCCCGGTCGGCTACGTCGACTCCCACACCCTGCTGGTCGCGGCCTCCGACCCGGCCAACGTGCTCGCGGTCGACGACATCCAGATCGCGACCGGCCTCGACTGCCGCATCGCCGTCGCGGCCGAGGCCGACGTCGAGTCGCTGCTCGCGCGCCTCGGCTCGCTGCAGAACGCCGCCGCCGAGGCGATTATCGAGGAGCACGACGAGGCTGAGGACGAAGGGCTGGCGCCGGTCGCCGACATGGAAGTCGGGGCCGAGGACGCGCCTGTGGTCAAGCTCGTCTACAGCATCCTCGCCCAGGCGGTGGGGGAGGGCGCATCCGATGTCCACCTCGAGCCCGAAGAAGGCGAGCTGCGGGTGCGCTTCCGGGTCGACGGCGTGCTGAAGGAGGCAGCGCACGTGCCGCGGCGGATGACCGGCGCGGTGATCTCGCGCCTGAAGATCATGAGCGAGCTCGACATCGCCGAGAAGCGGGTGCCCCAGGACGGGCGGGTCAGCGTCTCGGTCGAGGACCGCCGCGTCGACCTGCGCGTCACCTCGCTGCCGAGCCAGCGCGGCGAGGGGGCGACGATCCGCATCCTCGACGAAAGCAACGCCCAGCGCACGCTCGACGAGCTGGGGATGGACGGCTCGGCCCGGGCGCGCTTCGAGGACTCCTTCCGCCAGTCCTACGGTGCCGTCCTGGTCACCGGCCCGACCGGCTCGGGCAAGAGCACCACCCTCTACGCGGCGCTGGGCGAGCTGAACGAGATCGCGAAGAAGATCATCACGATCGAGGACCCGGTCGAGTACCGGATCGACGGCATCACCCAGATGAACGTCAACCGCAAGGCCGGGCTCGACTTCGCCCGCGGGTTGCGCTCGGTCCTGCGCGCCGACCCGGACATCGTGATGGTCGGCGAGATCCGCGATGCGGAGACGGCCCGGATCGCGATCGAGGCCGCCCTGACCGGCCACATGATGCTGACCACCCTGCACACCAACGATGCCCCCGGCGCGATCGCCCGGCTCACGGAGATGGGCATCGAGACCTTCCTCACCGCCTCCGCCGTCGATTGCGTCGTCGCCCAGCGGCTGGCGCGCAAACTCTGCCCGAACTGCAAGCGGCGCGTGATCGTCCCCGGCCAGGCGCTGGTCGAAGCGGGGGTGCGGGGGGCCGACATCGAGGCCTACGAGCCGGTCGGCTGCGCCCGCTGCAACCAGAGCGGCTACCGCGGCCGGGTCGGGATCTACTCGGTGATGGCGCTGAGCAAACAGCTGAAGGAAATGACGATCGCCCGTGCCGCCGAGCCGGAAATCGCCTCGGTCGCCCGCGAAGAGGGGATGCTGACCCTGCGCGAGGACGGGGTGTCCAAGGTCCGGTCCGGCCATACCAGCCTCGAGGAGGTACTCCGTGTCACTGCCTGATTTCGATTTCTCCGAGGTGCTGCGGCGGATGGTCGAGACCCGCGCCTCCGACGTCCACATCACCCCGGGCTTCCCGCCGGCGATGCGCGACAAGGGCAAGATCACGCCCCTGGAGGGCTTCCCGGTGCTGAACTCGCAGCAGACGCGCGAGATCGTCTACGGGATCCTCAACGACGACCAGCGCAAGCGCTTCGAGAACAACCAGCAGCTCGACTTCGCCTACGCGATCCCCGGCGTCGCCCGCTTCCGCGTCAACTGCTTCTTCCAGCGCGGCACGGTCAGCGCCGCCTTCCGCCTGGTGCCGCAGGAGATCCCTGCGCTCGACTCGCTCGGGGTGCCGCAGGTGCTGCGCGAGCTCTGCGAGAAACCGCGCGGCTTCGTCCTAGTCACCGGCCCGACCGGCTCCGGCAAGAGCACCACCCTGGCGGCGATGATCGACGCGATCAACGCCAGCCACCAGGACCACATCCTCACGATCGAGGACCCGATCGAGTTCCTGCACCAGCACAAACGCTCGATCGTCAACCAGCGCGAGATCGGCTCCGACGCCGCCGACTTCGGGCTCGGCCTGCGGGCCGCCCTGCGAGAGGACCCCGACGTGATCCTGGTCGGCGAGATGAGGGACCTGGAGACGATCTCCACCGCCCTGACCGCGGCCGAGACCGGCCACCTCGTCTTCGCCACCCTGCACACCCAGTCGACCGCGCAGACGGTCGACCGGATCATCGACGTCTTCCCGCCCGAGCAGCAGGGCCAGGTCCGGACCCAGCTCTCGATCGCCCTCCAGGGCATCGTCACCCAGCAGCTGCTGCCGACCGCCGACGGCCGCGGGCGGACCGTCGCCACCGAGGTGCTGATCCCGACCCCGGCCGTGCGCAACCTGATCCGCGAGGGCAAAACGCACCAGATCTACGCCGCCCTGCAGACCTCGGGCGCCGTCGGCATGCAGACCATGGATGCCGACCTCGCCCGCCTCGTCCGCACCGGCAAGATCGCCCGCTCCCTGGCCGAACAGCGCGCCTCGGTCCCGGAGGAGCTCAACCGCCTGCTCGGCGGCGCGCCGCCCGATGCGAGCCAGCTGGCGAGCGCCGTCGACGGCGTGGCCCCGCCCCCGACCTACGTCCAGGGGCCTAGCTAGCGATGTCTGCGACCACCTTCGAATTCCGGGCGATGGACCTGGCCGGAGCGACCTCCGCCGGCGAGGTCGAGGCCGACTCCAAGGCCGCGGTCACCGAGCAGCTGCGCCAGCGCGGCCTGATCGTGCTCGACGTCAGCGAGAAATCGAGCCCGGTCAACATCGAGGATCTGCTCAAGCGCTGGAAAGGCACCGACATGCGCGAGCTTGCGATCTTCTCGCGCCAGTTCGCGACCCTGATCGCCTCCGGAATGCCGATGCTGCGCACCCTGCGCACCCTCGAGGACCAGACTCGCGACGATCAGATCCGCGAAGCGACCGCCGGCCTGCGCAGTGACGTCGAGGCCGGCAGCTCGCTGGAGCAGGGGATGGAGCGCTACCCCAAGGTCTTCGATCGCCTGTTCCGGGCGATGGTCCGCTCCGGCGAGCAGTCGGGGCGCCTGGACGAGGCGATGGACCGGGTCGCCTTCCAGGTCGAGAAGGCCGATGCGCTGAGGCGCCAGGTCAAATCGGCGATGACCTACCCGGCCCTGGTCTTCGGCTTCGCGGTCATCGTCCTGGTCGCCATCGTCGCATTCGTCATCCCCACCTTCGCCAAAGTCTTCGAAGAAATGGCCGAAGAAAACCCGACCGAAGCCACGGGCCTGCCCCTGCCGACCCAGATATGCGTGGACGCATCGCATGCCCTGACCGGCTACTGGTTCGTGATTCTGCCGGCGTTCGTCCTGTTTCTCGTCGGCTTCTTCCAGTGGAAGAAAACGGAGCGCGGCAACGAACAGTGGGACCGGTTCAAACTGAGACTGCCGGCAAAGATCGGCGACGTGATCCAGAAGGTGGCGTTGGCGCGCTGGTCGCGCACCTTCTCGGGCGCGGTCTCCTCTGGAGTGCCGATGCTGCAGGCGATCAAACTCACGGGCGACACCTCGGGCAACGTCGTGATCGAGCAGGCGATGGAAGACGTGTACGCCTCGGTCAAGCGCGGCGGCACGCTCGCGGGTCCGATCGAGAACAACCCGATCTTCCCGCCGATGGTCGGTCACATGGTCGCGGTGGGGGAGGAAACCGGCCAGCTCGAGCACATGCTGGGCAAGGTGGCCGACTTCTACGAGGCCGAGGTCGATGCAAAGGTGAAAGCGCTGACGGCGCTGATCGAGCCCATCATGATCGTCTTCGTCGGCGGGATCGTCGGCTTCATCGTGATCGCGATGTACCTGCCGATGTTCAGCATCTACGAAAACATCCGCTAGCCACTTCGCCGCTAGACGTTCGTACGGTGTGCGCATACGAGAATTGCGGGTCAGAGGCAGTTAGATCGGCATTTTTTTGTGGCGATACCACCCACTTTTGGCGATTTATCGGCGAAAAGAAGGACTTCTCGCATTTGGGCGTGCAACCGCTAAAGGTGGTCGGACAGACGCCGATGAGGAGAGGGCAAAAGTGAACTGCCAGTGCCTCGGTGCCAAACGGCAAGACCCCGAGTCCTGGCGCACGATAGGACCAATAGGAGGTACCTATGATGCTCCAGAATCTCCGGGCAAAAGTTGGCGCCCGGCTCAACGGCGACAAAGAGGCCGGCTTCACCCTGATCGAGCTCCTCGTCGTCATGCTGATCCTTGGAATCCTGGCCGCGATCGCGATTCCCGCGTTCTTCAACCAGAAAAACAAGGCGAACGACGCTCAGTCCAAGGCCTACGCGAAAACCGCGCAGACGGCGATGGAGACCTTCGCCACCGACCACAACGGTTCGTACAACACCGCTGACGCCGATGACCTCAAAGCGATTGAGGCCACCCTCGACGGCGCTCTCCTGACCGCCACCGGAACCGGAAGCGGATACACCGTGACGGTGCAAACGCCCGACACGGAACGCACCTTCAGCATCGTGCGGAACGCGTCTACGACCACCTTCCCCTGCACGATCGGGGAAGAAGAGGATCGCGGCGGCTGTCCGGATGACACGACCGCTGGCGGCCCCGGCGTCTGGTCAGAGTAAGAACCTGACCTGACTGCTTGGCCATGACCAAGCCAGGTGCGAGTGCAGTCGAGAGGCGGGCCATCGGGGCCCGCCTCTCGCTGTGTTCGGCCATCTTCACGATGCTGCTGGCGCTGGGAGCGCTGGTTGCTCCGACCGCCAGCGCCATCCCCGCCAGGCCGGCTCTGACCGAGACCAGTCCCGCCTCCCCCGGCGCTTCGCTGAGGCCGAGGATCAAAGGGCGGGCAGAGGAAATCATCATCTCTGTCGTGCGTCTATCGGCGGCCTCTCGTGGGCCTGTCGGAAGAGCCGTCGACCCGAACAACACGATCACGATCTACAAAGGGGACGCGACCTGCCTTGATGCTGGCGCGGTCGTCGGCGTGGGCACCGCGGGGGAATTGGAGGGCGTCGGAATTCTGATCGACGAAGGCGTCGTCACCGCCGATTCCGTCACTACCTTCTACGCGACCCAGACCGACGCGACCGGCACCTCGAGTTGCTCCGGTGGGCTGACCTATCGCCAGGTGATGTCGCCACCTCCGACGCCGACGGTCGATGCCGTCAGTCCCGCCTCGCCGGCTGACGAAAATCTTCCCTACGTGGCGGGGGTCGCCGACCCGGAGTCGACCGTCTCGATCTACTCGAACGCGACCTGCTCCGGGGCGCCGCTCGCCTCCGGTTCGGGCGCCGAATTCGGCGGCGTCGGGATCCGGGTCCCGGTCCCCGACAACTCGACCACCACCT
This sequence comes from Solirubrobacterales bacterium, assembly GCA_036276995.1. Taxonomy (GTDB): domain Bacteria; phylum Actinomycetota; class Thermoleophilia; order Solirubrobacterales; family 70-9; genus VAYN01. Next base: position 32,785 of record DASUNU010000163.1, on the reverse strand, counting down.
TCTACGCTGCGGCGTCCTGGGGCGGCTTCTCCTCGGCCTGCTCCGGTTCATCGGTCTCCTATCAGGAGGTCACTGTGCCGAGCTCCGAGCCGCCGGGTCAGGACCCAGGTGGGCAGGGCCCGAGCTCGGGCGGGGGCGGCCAGGGGCCCGCTGACCAACGGCCGGCCGTCGATCCGCCGGGCAGGCCGCCGGCGCCGAAGCTGCGTACCGTCCCCGGAGGCACCGCAAACAACAACACTCCGCTTGTGACCGGCACCGCTCCCAACGCGGCCAGGGTCGAGATATTTGCCGGCGAGGATTGCAAGGGCACCGCCGTGGCCAAGGGGTCCGTGTCGGAGTTCACCTCCGGCCTGCCGGTTCCGGTGGCCGATAACTCCACGGTCTCTTTTTATGGAATCGCTATCGACGGCGGCGGCGATCGCTCCACCTGCTCGCCGAGCCCGGCCGTTTACGTCGAGGATTCGACCCTGCCGCGGACGCGGATCACGATGGGCCCTGGGCTGAAGACGCGTAAGCGCACGGCCGTGTTCCGCTTCCTCGACAGCACCGGGGAAGCCGTCGGCACCACTTTCCTCTGCAGGATCGACCGTCGTAAATGGAAGCCCTGCATGGCGCCCTTCCGCATCAAGCGGCTGACCCGACGTGCCCACGTCTTCCAGGTGAAGGCGACCGACCCCGCCGGGAACCGCGAGCAAAAGCCAGTCAAGCGCCGCTTCAAGGTAATCCCCTGAGGGGCGTCGCGAAGGTCTTTTCGCGCCTGAATAGAACTTCCATCCGATGCTCGCCGGCGCTCTGATCGCGTTCATCGCCGGCCTGGCTGCCGGTAGCTTCGCAACCGCCGTTGCCCATCGGGTGCCGCGCGGGGTCTCGATTGCGGGTCCGCGTTCGCGCTGTCCCGGCTGTGGCGTCCAGATCGCCGCCTACGACAACGTCCCGGTGCTCTCCTGGTTGCTGCTGCGAGGCCGGGCGCGCTGCTGCGGCGCCGGGATCTCACCGCGCTACCCGCTGACCGAGTTGGGGGTAGCGGCCCTCTTCGTCGCCTCCACCCTCGCGCACTGGGACGACCCGGCCGAGATCGCGATCGACATGGTCTTCGTGACGATGCTCGCCGTGGTGACGTTGACGGATCTCGAGCAGCGGATCATTCCCAACAATGTCCTGCTCGTAGGGGCGGTTATGTGTGTGGCAATCGCCGCGCCGACCGACCCTGGCGGACTGCCTGAGCGCGCGATCGCCGCGGTGGGGGCGGGGGTGCTGTTCTTCGCGGTCGCCCTCGCCTACCCCCAGGGCATGGGGCTCGGCGACGTCAAGTTGGCGGCGACCATGGGCCTCTTCCTCGGCCGCGCTGTCGCCCCCGCAATCCTCATCGCCCTGTTCGTTGGCAGCGCCGTCGGCCTTGCCCTGATCGCCCGTCACGGTTCCCAGGCGCGCAAGATGGCTATCCCCTTCGGCCCCTTTCTGGCGCTGGGCGGCGTCGCCGCGACGCTGGTCGGCGACCAGCTGATCGACCTGTATCTCGGGTAGCGGCTCAGGTGAGCCCGGGCACCGCTGAGTGCGGTGGCGAAGTCTCGACATTTGGCGCGCCACCCGTGCGGTCTCTTTCTTCAGGCTCCTGATTCCGAAAAAGCGGGAGGCGTATGATGCATTGTATGAAAGAGCGGGTGACCATCTCGGTCGAGACGGAGGCCTTGGCGCGGGTGCGATCGGAAGTGAAGGCGGGAACGGCCCCGAATCTCTCGGCGGCGATTGAGAGAGCGCTCCGGGAGAGCAGCATCTCCCAGGCCCTGAGAGAGGCACTCGCGCTTTCCGATGCCATCCACGGACCCGTTGACAAGGAGGTGGGGGAGTGGGGTCAGAGAGAACTGGAACGGGCTTTTCGGGAGACGTCGTCCTCGACGCCGGAGCAGTGATTGCTTTTGAGCGTGGCGACGAACGGATCAGGGCGATCTTGAAGGGGGCTTCGAAGCTGGGGGTTCGGGTCATGGTTCCCGCTTCCACTCTTGCGCAGGCTTGGCGGGGCGGACCGCGCTCGGCTCCGGTTGCGCGCCTCATCGATGGATGTCAGGTCGACTCCCTCAACGAAGAACGCGCCAAGGAGGTCGGAGTTCGCCTCGGGCTGCGCGACGTCGGCGACGTCGCCGACGCGCAAGTCGTGTGTTGTGCGCTGGGCCGACGCGCGGCAGTCGCCACCTCGGATCCCGACGACATCGCTGCCCTGCTGGAGCCAGGCGAGCGTCTGACGGTTTTCGTCGTCTAGGGCCGGGGCGCGAGCTGCGCCAGGCCCTCGGTGGACTTTTTCTGCTGCTTGTCCTTGCCCGATCCCAATGGGGCGCGGTTCAGCTTGTCGCTGCGGAGGAGGCGCAGTTTCAGCAGTTCGATGCGGAAGGTTCTTTCCGCTGGGCCGTAGACGATGGTCACCGGCAGCCCCGGCTCGATCGCCAGGAGCTGACAGGTGGTTGAGCCAAGGACGCAGGTGCCGTCGCCGAAGATGCCCTGCACCCGATCGGAGAGCATCAGCAGCGCCTTCGCGCCGTCCTTGGTCACTCCCATATAGATGGCGGCGGGAGTTCCTCGGTTCGGCAGCACGGTCAGTTCGGGTAGGTTGCGACGCGTCGTGACCTGCTCCCGGCCGCCGGCGGCGCTTGCGGAGGCGCGTCCGGCCGCGCCGCCCGCCTCGCCCATGGCGACGACGCGGACGTCGATCGCGTAGGAAAACCAGGCCAGTTGCGGCGAATCATCCTCCGGTTCGGCCGGCGGGGATCCCCCCGGGGTTCCCAAAGAGGTTTCTTCGGGTGCGGCGGTCGATTCCGAGGTTGGGGCCACGGTCGAGCTGACTTCTTCGCCGCTCGGAGCCACGGTCGACCCTTCGCTCTCGCTGAACCGCTGCACGAAGGGGTCGGTTTCCTTGAGATTCCGGAGGCGACGGTGATAGTCGCGCAGGCCAGGGGTCGCTTTCGCCACAAGCTCGCCGGTGGTGGACGGGGTGGCGCTGGAGGTCGCGACTTCTTCGGTCAGCTCCGTTTCGGCCAGTTCGCTCTGCCAGTCGGAATCCGACCCTCCCCCTAGCACCAGTGGCACCGCGACGATGGCGACAATCAGGACTATTACCGCCGGCAGCAGATAGCGGTCGCGGAGATCCCAGTAGAGATCCGAGAGAACCTGTGGCACCTTGATCTGCGAGGTTTTCAGGCTCGAGGGCTTCAGACTGGAGAGCTTTATCTCTGGGCCTTTCTTCAGCAGATTCATGGGCTAACGAGCTTCGGTTGGGGTCGTTTGTGAGGCCAGTTCGGCCGGCGTCGACGGTTCGGCGGTTTCGGGGCCACCGGCGGGAGCGGTCGACGGGGTGGCTTCCAGCGGTGCGGGTTCGGTGCTCGCCGCGTTCTCGGGTGGGGTCAGGTAGGTGGTGACGGCGAAGTCGGCTTCCAAGTGGGGAAAGCCCCGGCCGGTTTCTTCCTTCAGGGTGAAGCCGTCTATGGTGATCAGGCGACCGTCGACGGCGACGGTTTCCTCACCTCCACCGACCAGCTTGTCGATCCCGGCGATGAAGTCGGCCATCTGGAAGAAGCTGCCGCTGAAGGCCAGCTTGTAGGGCATGACGCCCAGGCCCGCTGGTCCAATCGAGGCGCCTAGCGGCAGCAGCGAGGCGGCAGCCTCGGTCGGGGGCACCGTGTTCGACGCTGGCACGCCGGCGGAGCCTTCGGCGCCAGGCGGGGTGGTAGAGGGGGAGATTTCGGGTGCTTCGCCGCTGCCTTCCGATTCGAGCTCGATGCTTTCGAACCTGACATCTGCCTGGCGCGCAACTCGGCTCACCTCGACCAGTAGCGAGGAGGTTTCCTCGTTGTCCGGCACTGCTTGGCCGAGCACGACGAGGCGCTGGTAGTCCGTCGGGAACTCCCGCTTGGCCGCTTCAGCTTCCTCGACTTGCCGCTGCGATTCGGCCACCGAAGCGCGGAGCTGGTCGGCTTGGGTGCTGAGTTTGCTCGCTTCCTCGCGCTTGGGGCTGAGCACCAGAGCCCAGAAGGCGATTGCCAGGCCGACCAGCGCGATGATCGCGATGATCGTCTGGTTGTGGGTGCTTAACTTCATCCTTCCGCTTCGCTTTCCGCCGTCACCGGAACCGGCGCCGCATCGAAGGCGACGACGATCTGGAACTGGGCGATGAAGGAACGGGTCTGGCAGCTGCTGCCGGTCGAGGCGGAGTCAGAGGTGGCACTAGCCGTAGCGCCGGCCGTGGCATTTCCCAGCATCGAGGATTCGACGCCGACCCGAGTCACTCCCTCGATCTCTTCCAGTGCCTGGACGAATCCGGCGACTGACTCTTGGCCAGTGGCGCAGCCGCTGAGCTGCAGCGCGGGCCCCGCGATCGACCCGCGCAGGCCAGAGCTTCCCGAGCCTTCCACCCCGGCGTTTGCGGTGGCGGATCCGCTCATGTTGGTCAGCCAGACATCTTCCGGCAGGACTCGAGCCAGCTCGCGCATCACCCGCTCCCAATCGAAGCGGCTGGTGGCGAGACTGGTCACGGTTGCGACACGCTGCTCGCTGGCGCTGTGAAACTGGGTGTAGCCGGCAAGTTCAGCGACCTTGGCTTTTGCCGCCGCTTCTTCCTGTTGGAGGTGTGCGATCTCGGTTTCGCTTTCGGAGATCTGGTTGCCGGTCAGGACGAGCGCAGCCACCCCCGCGAGTGCCGCTACCAGGGCTGCGACCACGAGATAGGCAAGGGGGCCGCTGCGCAGCTGCTTGCGTGCGCCGTGCTGCTCGCCCTCCGGGATCAGGTTGACCGGACGCATGCCTACTCCTCCAGCGCCAGCCCGTAGGAAAGGGTCAGCCGTGCCGCCGTAGCGGCATCGAGTTCGGAAAGGGCGCTGGGTAGCTTGGCTTCGATCGGCAGTCCCAGTGCCGGTTCCATCCATTCGCCGAGTCCGGGCAGGATGCTGCCGGGTCCGCTGAGGACGATGCGCTCGACCCGCGCCGCCCCCTCCTGGGCGCTGTAGAAGTCGAGCGAGAGGCGCAACTCGTCGAGCAGCGCCGAGGCGCCGTTTTCCAGCACAGCCCTGGTCTGGGCGACCGTCGCGGGGTCACCCTCGAGCGATTCCGCCGGATGGGTCAGGCCGACGTAATAAAGCCACTGGCGGGAGTGCTCGCGGGCCATTTCCGTCGAGCTACCGAGACTGGAGACGATGTCGCCTATCCCCACTGGCGATACGCGCGTGAACAGACAAGAGCGGCCGCGGGCGATAGCCAGGTTGGTGACCTCGCCGATGTTGGCGTAGAGCACTGAGGTGGTTGGCCGAGCCGGTGCCTCTTCTCCCTCGGGCTCAGGGAGCTCGCCCATCGCCCTGATCAGGCCGAAGGCGGAGAGGTCGATCCCCATGGGCTGCAGCCCGGCTTTGCGCAGGGTCTCCAGCCAGGCGGCGACCATCGCACGACGGGCTGCGACGACGACGACATCGAGCTGCGGCGTCGCCGCTTCGGCGGTAGCCGCTCCGCCAACCACTCGGTGATCGAGGACCGCATCGTCGATCGGCATCGGGATCTGCTCTTGAGCGGCGAAGCGGACGGCCGTGGCCAGCTCTTTTGGATTCTCGATCATCGGCAGGCGCAAGGTCCGCACGACGACGCGCTGGTTGCCGATGCCCAGGCGCACCTTGCGCGGCAGATCGTGGGTGGTGAACAGATTGCGCAGCGCCTCAGCCACCGCATCCTGATCGGCCACCTCGCCATCGTTTACGGCGCCTGCGGCCAGCGGCCCGACAGCTCCGGCGGCAAGCCGGGCGGCGCCGGTCTCGTCGATCTGGGCGGCAGCGACACTGTCGGCGTCGATCTCGAGGCCGACCAAGCCATCGACGTCCTGGTTGCGTAGGCGACGTAGGGTGGGGAATAGGTCGCGCTTCATTCGATCGTTTCCCTGCCGATCGTCCAGTCAACGGACTCTTCCGGCTTGATGAAGCTCGGCGGCGAGAGGAAGCGCAGGCGGTCGTCGTAGTTGTAGCTCTTCAGATAGCCGGTATCCCCGCCCGTCGTGCCCACCGCACCACGGAATTTCATGGCGAGCGCGCCCCGCACCGTCAGGGTGCCCTGGCTTTTGCCGCAGTCGTAGTGGTCGACGATGAACGAGTGGTTGATCGCCAGGATCGCGGCGTCGATGGTGACGTTGCCGAGGCCGGTCTCCGTGCCGGATTTGCATTCCGGCTCGTAGGTCGACGGATTGATGACCTGACTTGGGTATGCGTGGTAGACCCGGACGAAGTTGTTTGCGATGAGGCCGAGCACGGCGCTTTCGCCGTTGCGGATCAGATCCTCGTCGATGATGATGTCGTTTTCCGCGGCGATCGTCAGCTGGCCGGAGTAGGTGCCATGGACGTAGGCATTGCCGCATCCGGAGGTGGCCGGGTAGGTGGCCGTGAACGGCGAGTAGGCCGCTGAACAGACGTCGTTTTCTACATAGACGACGCCGTTGGCGGGGATCGAGCCGGAGTAGAGGCCCGTGCAGGTGCCGGTGTTTCCCACGGTCATATTGGCGCCGCTGAGGCAGATCCGTACCTGGCCTTTGAATTTGAAGCCGGGTTCGGCGATGTTCTTCAGCTCGCTGTTGGTCGGTGGCGGCGTGATCGCAGGCGCGTTGGTCCTGAAGGTGCCGACGAAGTTGGGATTGCCGGAGCAGCTCGACCCGGATTTAGGAATGTTTTTCGTCGAGTACCAGCCGGGCGGCAGGGCGCTGACCTCGATCGAGTCGTTGATGCTGCGGCCAAATTTAGGGTTGTTGCAGATCGCGAAGGCGTCGTTGGTGTGAACCGGGCCGTTGAGGGTGTCACCGGTGACGAACGAGATCACGTTGCAGTACTTGCTGCCGGCACTGGGAATCGGGGCGCTGTTTCGGCCGGCCGAGGACAACGACAGCACGTTGCCGTTGAGGTCACGTTCCTGTAGGACTTTTCCGCACTGCGAGTTGGCGCCGGTCAGCTGGGCCGAGGGATTACCGAAGCCGTAGCTGACCGGGTCGGAGGTCTCGCGCTGGGTGAAGTAGACGTAGTCGAGGAAGGTGACCGGTCTGAAGGTGGCTACGATCGCGACTTTCGATTTGCCCGAGAAGCCAGTGGAACGGACGCGAAAGGTTCCCCGCAACTGTCCGGCGGACTCGAGCATGCTCACGGCAGGGTTGACTTTGCTGCATTCGGCATACGTTTTTTGCGTTTCTGACGGCAGCAGCTCGAGCGCGTATTTCGCTCCCTCCTGACCGGGCACGGGACGAGTCTTTTCGGTTTTGCCGAGTTTGTTGAGCGCGTTTGGCTCCGGTACGTCGGTGCAACTCATCCAGTAGGCGTTATCGGTTTTGAGATGGAAGGCGTACTCGTTGATTCCCGCTTTCGCCGCCTCGTAGGCCTCACGGCGGTCGAAATTCCCGCGGGTCAGGTTGATGTCCCCGCTGACGGCCGCCACCGCGACCAGGGCCAGAGTTGCGACCAGCGAGAGTCCGGTCACCGTGGCGATCATCGTGAAACCGCTCTCACTTTTGGCTCTTACATGCATGGATCAGCCGTTTCCTTGTCGAAGGCCAGTGAAGTCAGGCGCAGAAGTGCGGTGTCCTGGATCGGCGTCCCGGCGTTGGCGTCTGCTACTGGTTCGTTGCGGGGCGAGGCGGTGAAGGCGACCGTGACGGCAACGGTGCGCAGGGCGTTGGCGGAGTTGAGCGGGCCGCTGGGTAGCACTTCGTTTACCGCACCTTTCCCGTACGCCTTGTAGAAGAAGATCGAACTGCTCGGCGGGATTGGTGCGATCCCGGTGGCCAGCCACCGTTCCGATATCGGGTTTTTTTCTTCGAAACCCCACATCGGCGCCGAGGTCCCTGGAAGCGCTTTGTAGTCGTACTGGGTAAGGGTGCCGTTGGAGAGCTCGATTTTGCTCAGGACGGGGGTCAGTACCGCTCCGGAGCCGGCCTGATGAATGAACCGCATCGAAGTGCCGGTGCTTCCCGATTTGATCGGCGCGACCCGGGGGGATACGCACGAGGAGCGGAGCTGGTTCATGATCAGCGTCGATGCCAGCCGGGCGTTTTGGTCCGCCTCGACCCGGGCGCTCACCCTGGCGCCAGATCGCATGGTGCTGACGATTACGGTGGTCAGGGCGAAGAAGACGACCATCCCGGCCGCGGTCGCGACCATCAGCTCGACCAGCGTGGTCCCACGCTCGTCCCGAAGTGGGCGAATTCGATTCACAGGCATTCACCGTTTTCGGTGCTGCTGCTGAGGTCGATCGTGAGCGTCGCGCTGCTGGTCAGACTCTGGACCGTGACCGAGCCTTTCCGGCGCTTGAAGCTGGTGCCGATTTTCGCGGAGGCGCAGACTTCGTAGCTGCTCTTCGGGAGGGCCGGTTCCTGGGGCCCCGTGGTGGTTGGGCTCTGCTTGCCGCTCAGGTTGGTCGTGTAGGAGCGTTTGACCACGTTGCCGGCGGCGTCTTTGCATTCTTTGTCGATGATCGTGACTTTGGCGCCCTGGATCAGGCTGCTGCCGTTTTTGACAGTCAGGTCGAGAGTCGGGAGTTGGAGCGTCACTTCCGGACTAGCGTTTCCAGCCGGGACCGTGGCGCTGCCGAGGCCGGCCCCCGTGTCGGGTTTGTTTTTGTCGCAGGTGCCGGCGTAGACGCTGTAGGGCGAGGTGAAAGGAAAGAGGCCCTCGCCTTTGAGCAGCGGGACACGGGGCCCACCGGGCATACCCAGGACCTTCGCCGCTTTCATCGTGCTATGGAAGGCGACGATCGAGTCGGCGGTCGTCGGTTCGACTTTGCCGGTGCTCGGAGAAAGGTATTTGAATTTGACCGGGATCCAGCCGGGCGTGTCGTAGGTCAGTTTGACCAGTTCGGCCCGTTCGATCGGGACTCCGACCAGCGTTTCTTCCAGATAGTTGCTGTTGGTCCCGACCACGGCCGCGTCTTCGCCCTTCGATTTCAGCCAGTAGCTGCCGTTCGCCAGATCAGGGAAGTTGGCGCAGCCGTCGGCGTTGGTCGTATTGCTGTACAGCCCGACTTCGAGGTCGATCCCCGCTTTGGGCACTCCTATCTCATTCGCGATGGCAACGGTGAGGGTGCCGTTGTTGGAATCGATGGAGCCATTGGAAGGAGAGACGATGCTCCTTAGCGTCGTGTGCTGTCCGGGGGTCATGCCGGGCCAGGTCACCGTGGTGGTCACCTGTGCGTAGTCGGCCGAGGAATCCGCTTTGGTCGTGCAGGAGACTTTTGCGGTTTTGTCGTTGACAAAGACCCCGGTCGAACGGACTTTGAAGATCGTCCCGCCCAGCGGCACTTCCCTGAGTTCGTCGAGGTGTTTCAGCGCCGTCAGCCGGATCGAGCGCATGCGCGCCTGGTCTTCCTGTGCAATCGCGTAGGCCTGGGAGCGCTGGCGCTGGTCGCCGGAGGCCTTGTTCATCGCGTTCAGCAGGCCAAAGGTGCCGGCAGAAGCGACGAGCAGCACGGCGGCGCTGACCACGACCTCGATCAGGGCAAAACCGGCTTCGGCATGGGGCGGCTTCTGGCGCGCAGGCGTCACCCGCCTGTCATCGGTCCCGGCAATAGGGAGCTTTAGCTGCGCATCGCGGCCAAGTGCCGATTACGTCTGGGTTTCCTCAAAGCTTCAGTTAGTGAAGCCATGTGGCTACACTTGTTGAAGCACGGCGATTCGATGTCTGCCCCGATTGGCCCGATGAGCGCTGAGAGCAACTCAACATGCCCCGTCTGCCGCACGGCCGAGGTCGTCTGTGGCAAGTGGACGCTCCTGGTGATTCGGGATTTAGCCGCCGGTAGCAGCCGTTTTTGTGAGCTGGAGCGCTCGTTGGAGGGGATCAGCCCGCGCACGCTGTCGCTGCGGCTGCGGGCGCTGGAGGACGAGGGGATCGTCGAGCGGCACACCTATCCGGAGGTCCCGCCCCGGGTCGAGTACGCGCTGACCGAGAAAGGCCAGGCGCTGGTGCCGCTGATCGACGACATGCGCAAGTACGGCACCCGCTGGCTGCTGGCCGGCGACGCCGAGCCCGCCGCGGTCTAGAACAAACGTCCAGCCCGCATAACTTGCAAGGCCTCGTGCAGGCGCAGGAGCGTGCCTGGGCGGGGGGAAGCCTGAGCCGTGCGTGACTTCCTGCTCAACGAGGCGCTGAAGCGACTGGCCGCCGAGGCCGCGACCCGGTTCAGCACCCTGGTCGCCAGCGGCGACCAGATCCCCTTCGACGTCTCGGCCGAGGACGGCGACGACTCCGCCTTCTACAGCTACGTGCCGCTGACCTCGCGCTACGTCGAGGAGCGGGCCGAGGAGCTGCGCACGCTGCCCAGCTTCGGGCCAGCTCGCGAGGCCGCGGTCGAGGCCGGAGTCGCCGCTCCTTACCTGGAGTCGCGCGGCGAGTCGGTGCCGGCCGACCCGGGCGCCCGCGCCGAGCGCATGCTGACCACCTTCATCGCTTCCCTCTGGGAGGGCAGCACCGGCTTCTCGCTCGACCGCGAGCGGCTCGAGTCCGCCCTGGCGATGCTCGACGCGGAAGCGCGCGACGCCGGCGACGCCGAGATCCTGCTCGTCCCGATCGTCGGGCTGCGGATGTCGCAGGCCCGCCTGCAGCTCCCGCACGGGGTGCGGATCGTCCGCGCCGACTCGATCGAAGCGCCGATCGAGGCGATGCGCAGCGAGGGCATGGGCCGCGCCTCCTGGGAGCCCCAGTACCTGGCGGTCGCCGACCAGGACCCCGAGCACGGCGCCGAGGCCGCGCTCGAGCAGCTGCGCGAGCTGATCAGCGTGATGCGGATGTTCAAAGCCGGCGGCCTCGGCCTCGGCCCCTACGCCTTCGCCCCGACCGGGGAGGGCTGCTGGCGGCGGATCGCCACTGGCGCCCCCGCGACCCGGCCCGGTGGCTACCGCCTCTCCGAGGAGGAGGCGGACGAGCTGGTCGCGCTGGCCGAGACCCTGGAGGCCCGCCCCGATCCCGACAGCGCCCTGACCTGGGCGGTCAACCGCTTCGAGCTGGGCTGCGGGCGCGAGAGCGCGCTCGACGGGCTCAGCGACTACCTGCTGGCGCTGCGCGCGGTGCTCGAGGGCCACGGCCCGGTCGGCGCCTCGCTGCCGATGCGCGCCGCCGCCCTGATCGCCGACGAATCGGTCGACCGGATCGAGGCTCGCGAGAAGGTCGAGGAGGTACTGGAGCTGGAGCGCGAGCTGATGAACGGCCGCTCGCTCGACGGCGCCGTCCGCCTCGCCGCCTGGGCCGAGGAGGGTGTGCGCCGGCTGCTGCTGCAGGCCGCCCTCGGCGAGCTCGGCAACGACCTCAGCGCCACCGCCGACGAGACCCTGATCGCCAACGGCCTCGAAGCCGGCGACGCCGAGATCGCGATCTCGACCGACTTCCCCGAGCCCGTCGCCCCGCCTGAGCCTGCAGAGGGGGCCAAGTCGATGGAGATGCCGGTGCCCGAGTTCCGCATCGAGCAGCTCCAGCTGCCGCCCGAGACTGCCGAGCCGACCGCCCCACCCGAGCCAATCGAGGAGGAGTTCATGGAGCAGCAGGAGACCCGGATCATGGAGCCGATCCCGGCTGAAGACGAGATCAAGATCACCGCCACCCCGTGGCTCGAGGAGGTCTCCGACAGCCGCCGCGGCGACTCGCTCGAATGGCCGGCCGCCAGCGACCGCGACCTGCAACACCGCGAGCGCGTCGACACCCCGCGCGTGCGCCATCTCTTCCCCGTGCCCGAGGACGCCGACTGGGAGGTCAGCCACCTCGAGTTCGAGTACAACCGCGGCAGCGTTAGCTAAGCGCGCCCTGCCGCCATTGCCACCCGCTCCTCGCCGGTGGCGAACAGGTAGCGGTTGATCTCGGCCAGGCCGGCGAGGTCGTGCACGTCCTCGTCTAGATAGGGAACGCGGATCACGCCTTTGGCCTGCAGCTCCCTGGCGAGGTGCTTGATGTTGCGCGCATCGCGCTCGGCCAGGGCCTGGTAATCGGAGAAGTTGGCGGCGACGCGGTTGGCGAGGTCCTCGTCGCCGAGCTTCTCGGCCAGCGCCGCCGGCAGGTCGTCGCCCTCGCCGCGCAGCTGCTCGGCCGGGTAGTGGACCTTGTTGACGATGACGCCGCCGAAGGGCAGCTTCGCCTCGACCAGCTTGCGGTGGAAGTAGACGGCCTCCTCGACCGGCTCGCCCTGGGGGCCGCAGACGACGAGGAAGCAGGTGCCGGGGTCGGCGAGCAGCTTGTTGACCCGCTTCGCCCGCGCCTGGAAGCCGTCGACCATGCCGCTGAAGGCGTTGAAGAACTCGGCCAGGTCGGCCAGCAGGTCGAAGCCGACGATGCGTTTGAAGATCCCCAGCGCGACCGAGGCGCCGCGGCCGGCGACCTTCGCCGCCAGCCCGGTCGGCTTCATGAACATGCGCAGCGATTTGCCCTCGATGAACTGGGTCAGCCGTTTCGGCGCCTCGAGGAAGTCGAGCGCGTTGCGGCTCGGCGGCGTGTCGAGCACCAGCAGGTCGAAGCGGCCCTCGGTGTGCAGCTCGAACAGCTTCTCCATCGCCATGTACTCCTGCGAGCCGGCGAGGGCGCTGGAGATCTGCTGGTAGATGCGGTTTTCGAGGACGCGGTCGCGCGACTCCTCGTCCGGCGCCTGGCGCGCGATCAGCTCGTCGAAGGTCTGCTTCGGGTCGAGCATCATCGCCCACAGCTCGCCCTTCATCTCCACGCCCTGTCTCTCGAACAGCTTCGGATCCACCCGGCGGGCGTCGTTGCCGAGCTCCTTCAGCCCGAGCGAGTCGGCGAGCCGTTTGGCCGGGTCGATGGTCAGCACGCAGACCCGCAGTCCCTGGGCCGCCATCCCGGTCGCGATCGCGGCCGAGGTGGTGGTCTTGCCGACCCCGCCGGAGCCGGCGCAGATGCAGATCTCCTTGCCTTCGAGGACGTCGCCGAGCGTCGGCATCAGACGAGCCTCCGCGAGAGGCGCCGCGCTGCCTCGGGGCCGAGGTCGGGCTCGAAGAGGAAGGGGAGGGTCTTGACCGGGGCCTCGACCCGGCGCCGCAGCCGCGCCAGCTGGGCCCGCTGGGAGCGCGCCCGGCCGTGCTCGCTCAGCGCCGCCCGCGCCGCCGCCCGCAGCGAGCCCTGCTCCCCCTCGGCGACCGTGGCCAGCTTCTCCGCCTCGGCTTTGGAGAAGCGCTCCGGGTAGAGCCCGTTGAGGTAGATGCGGTCGACCGCGACCCCGACCTCGTCGCGCAGGTCCGCCTCCAGCGCCGCCGACTCGTTGACCGGCATCTCCTCCGGCAGGGCGACGATCGCGGTGCCGGTGTGCTCGTGGTCGGTGATGAAGCGGTCGAGGGTCTGGGCCTGGGCGTGGATCGGGCCGACCCGGGCGATGTTGGCGAAGGTGCGCGGCGTCTGCAGGAAGCCGACCCCGTGGCCGGTGGCGGGGGCGTCGACGATCACCAGGTCGTACTTGCGCCCCTTCTTCACCTTGCGGTCGAGCTGGGCCAGCTCCCAGATCTTCCCGATCGTGACCAGCTCCTTCAGGCCGGGGGTGGCGGCGGCCAGGTAGTTGAAGATGCGGCTGCGGAAGAGCATGTCGCGCATCGCCCGCACCTTCAGCTGCAGCAGCACGTACTCGCGCATCGACTCGTCGGGGTCGATCGAGATCGACCAGAGGTTCTCCTCCATCTCGACCTCGTGGAAGCCGACCTCGGTGTGCTCGAACATCCGCGAGGCGTTCTCCTGCGCGGCGACCTCGCAGACAATCGTGCGCTTGCCTTCGGCCGCAGCCCGCATCCCCAGCGCCACGGCGACCGTCGTCTTGCCGACGCCGCCCTTGCCGGTGACGATTACCAGTCGCTTGTCGAGTAGTTCGGGGATCGGGCAATTCCTAGCAATTTCGGGACCCGGCAGGAAAAGCGGTCCCCCATACGAATATCCGCGCAATGGGATTTCTAAGCCGCAAGTCAAAGCCGAAGCAGATCGAGGTCGAGGAGCAGCACCCGATCGACGAAGAGTTGCAGCGCATGGAGGAAGCTGTGCCCGAGCGGCCGGCTGCGGCGCTGCCGGACGAGTACGCGTTCGAGGTTCGGGAGCCCCGGGCCGCGGGTCCTGTCGCGGACGAGCACTCCTCGTCCTCGCAGGCTGCGGGCGAGGAGCGCCCATCCGCGCCACCCGCGGCAGAGGCGTCTCAGGCCGCGACGCCGACGGCTGCCGTTGAAGCCCCGGTCGCGCCGGCGGTGGAGAAGATTGCTGAGCCCGAGCCGGAGGCTGACTCGGGGCGGTTCCTGCCGCGCGACTTGCTGGCGCCGAGTCGGGAAGACACGGTGCGCAAGGCGCGGGAGGAGGCCGAGGCCGCGGCGGCGGTTCCGGTCAAGCACGCCGACGTGATCGCTTTCGCCAACCAGAAGGGCGGGGTGGCAAAGACCACCACGACGCTCAACCTCGCGGTCGCCTTCGCCGAGTCCGGGTACCGCGTGCTCTGCATCGACCTCGACCCGCAGGGCAACCTGACGATGAGCCAGGGCGTCGACCCGGACAAGGTCGAGAAAAGCCTCTACGACGTGCTCGTCAACGACGTGCCGATCAGCGAGATCATCGTTAAGCGCGAGATCGACATCGCCGTCGCCTCGATCGACCTGGCCGGGGCGGAGATCGCGATGAGCACCAAGATCGGTCGCGAGCGCTCGCTGGAGAAAGCGCTGAAAGAGGTCTCCGGCGAGTACGACTTCGTCTGCATCGACACGCCGCCCAGCCTCGGGCTGCTGACGATCAACGCGCTGACCGCGGCAAACAAGGTGATCGTCCCCGTCCAGTGCGAGTATCTCTCGATGCGCGGTCTGGTTCAGCTCCAGAACACGCTGCGGATGATCCAAGAGAACCTCAACCCCGAAGTCCGAATTGAGGGCATCCTGCCGACGATGCTGGACACCCGCACCGTCCACGCCAAGGAGGCGGTGGAGCTGCTCGAAGAGAATTTCGGTGACCTCGTCTTCCGCTCCCGCATCCGCAAGGCGATCAAATTTGCCGAGGCTCCCGTTAAAGGCGCCTCCGTGCTCAAGTACGATTCGGACTCGAACGCCGCGAATTACTACCGGGAGCTGGCGAAGGAGGTCCTGGCCAATGAGTCGTCGTAAGCGGGCGAGCATGCGTGAAGGTCCCCTCTCGGACCTCTTCCGCTCCACTGCTGACGACGCTCCCGCCGATCCGCCCGAGGCGCCGCGGTACGGGCGCGAGGATCCGGCAGAGGCCAAGAAGGCTGCGGAAGAAGCGCCCTCGGCCCAGGAGCCGGTCGCCGACGAGCCGGCGTCCGAGCCGGCCGAGCCCAGCGCCGAAGGACTCTTCGATCAGGAAGCCGAAGAGCCAACCCCCGAGCCGGTGGCCGAGTCCAGCGAATCGGCTCCGGAGCGGTTGAAGCGGGTCTTCGCCGAGGAGCCGCTGCCGCGCGAGCGCCAGCGCGCCGAGGATTTCTCAGCGACGGCAAACCCCCGCTACGGGCGCGAGGAGCCGGCCTACGAGCCGCCGGGCAGTGGTGAGCCGCACCAGCCGGTGATCAAAGTCGTCGGGGTCGGCGGGGCCGGCGTCAACGCGGTCAACCGGATGGTCGACGCGCGCATCCCGGGTATCGAGTTCATGGCCGTCAACACCGATCTGCAGTCGCTGCAGCTCTGCGTCGCCGACGTCACCGTGCACATCGGCGACGAGCAGACGCGCGGGCTGGGCGCCGGCGCCGACCCCGAGGTCGGCCACCGTTCCGCCTTCGAGGAGCAGGACAAGATCAAGCGCCTGCTCAAGGGCTCCGACATGGTCTTCGTCGCCGCCGGCGCGGGCGGCGGTACCGGCAGCGGCGCCGCCCCGGTGGTCGCCCGCCTCGCCCGCGAGGTCGGCGCGCTCACGGTGGGAATCGTGACCAAGCCGTTCAGCTTCGAGGGCAGCCGCCGCGGCACCCAGGCCGACAAGGGGATCGAGGAGCTGGCAGCCGAGGTAGACACCCTGATCGTCGTCCCCAACGACCGCCTGCTCGAGGTGCTCGACCAGCAGACCTCGATGGTCGAGGCCTTCCAGGTCGCCGACGACGTCCTGCGCCAGGGCGTGCAGGGGATCTCCGACCTGGTGACGCTGCCGGCGGTGATCAACCTCGACTTCGCCGACGTGCGCTCGATCATGGCCGACGCCGGCCGGGCGCTGCTCGGGATCGGCATGGCCCACGGCGAGACGCGGGCGATCGAAGCGGCCGAAAAAGCGATCTCCTCGCCCCTGCTGGAGACCTCGATGGACGGCGCCCGCTCGATCCTGCTCTCGATCACCGGCGGTGCCGACCTCTCGCTGGTCGAGGTCTCCGAGGCGGCCAAGGTGGTCGGCGAGGCCGCCCACCCCGACGCCAACATCATCTTCGGCGCCAACGTCGACGAGGAGATCTCCGACCAGATCTGGGTCACCGTCGTGGCCACCCGCTTCGACGGCCGCGCCAGCGCCCCGCGCCGCGCCGCCGAGCCGACGATCCGCCGCACCAAAGACCAGGGTCGCGGCCGCCCGCCGCAGCCGCAGCGCAGCGGCGGCGAGCTCGGCATCGACGTCCCAGAGTTCCTCCCCAGCTGAGCGCGGCCCCGTGTCCGGGGTAGTCGCGGCCGGCCACCCGCTCACGGCCGAGGCCGGGGCGGCGGTCCTGCGCGCGGGCGGCAACGCGGTCGATGCCGCGGTCGCCGCGGTGCTCGCCTCCTTCGCGGTCGAGAGCCCGCTGACCGGGTTCGGCGCCGGCGGCTACATGATGGTCCACGAGGCGGGGGAGACGACGCTGACCGACTTCTTCGTCGCCGCCCCGGGCCGCGACGGGATCGAGCGCGGGGCGGAGCTGGCGGCGGTGCCGGTCCACTTCGACGCCGAGACCGTGCAGACGTTCTACGTCGGCCCCGCCTCCTGCGGGGTGCCGGGGACCGCGGCGGGGCTGGTGCGGGTGCTGGAGCGCTTCGGCTCGGTGCCGCTGGCCGAGCTGGTCGGGGCCGGCGTGCGGCTGGCCCGCGAGGGGGCGCCGGTCAACGCCCAGCAGGCCTACATCCTCGAGATCCTCGCCCCGATCCACGAGCGGCTGCCGGGCACCCGCGAGCTCTACGCGCCGGAGGGAAGACGACTGCGCGAGGGCGACGTCTTCCGTTTCCCAGAGCTGGCCGAGGCGCTCGAACGGTTCGGGTCCGAGGGGGCGGAGCCGTTCTACCGCGGCGAGCTGGCAGCGACGCTGAGTGAGTTCGTCGTCGCCGGCGGCGGCACCCTCGGCCCCGGCGACTTCGCTGCCTACGAGGCGATCGAGCGCAGCCCGATCCGCGCCCCCTTCCGCGGCGCCGAGGTGCTGACCAACCCGCCGCCCTCCTCCGGCGGGATCCTGATCGCCTTCGGCCTCGGCCTGCTGGAGCGATTCGGCGAGCGCAGCGGCCCGGAGCAACTGGTGGTGGCGATGGACGCGGCCAACCGCCGCCGCGGCGCCGAGTTCGCCGAGGCCCTTTATGAGGAGGGGATGGAGGCCGGCTTCCTCGACCCGGCCGGGCTCGACCTCGCGGCCGCCGACCTGCTCGGCTCGACCACTCACATCTCGGTCCTCGACGGCGCGGGGATGTGCGCCAGCGTCACCTGCTCCAACGGTTCCGGCTCCGGTGTCCTTGTCCCGGGCACGGGGGTGATCCTCAACAACATGCTGGGCGAGGAGGACCTCAACCCGCTCGGCTTCCACCGCATCGCACCGGGGCGGCGGGTCCCCTCGATGATGGCGCCGACCGTGGTCCTGCGCGACGGCGAGATCGTGCTCGGGGTCGGCAGCGCCGGCTCCAACCGGATCCGCTCGGCGATCCTGCAGACCGTGGTCCGCGCAGTCGAGCAGGGGATGCCGGTGGCGGAGGCGATCGCCGCGCCGCGCCTGCACTTCGAGGGCGGGGTCCTGCAGGCCGAGCCGGGGATCGACGAGACCGCGCTGGCGCGGCTGGAGCAGCGCGGCGTCGCCGTCGCCCGCCGGCCTCAGATCAACCTCTTCTTCGGCGGCGTGCAGGCGGTCGCCCGCGATCCGGCGACGGGCGCGCTCAGCGGCGGCGGCGATCCCCGCCGCGGTGGCGCCGTCGCCTACGCCTGAACGATTGAAGACTTGTACGTGCTCGGGCACGTAAAAAGCTTCAACGAGCAAGAATGGCGGCGATGGACGCCACCCACGAGATCGACTTCGAGGCCGAGGGGCTACTCGACGACCTCGACCCGCAGGCGCGGCAGGCGCGGCTGACGCTGCTCGAACAGCTCGCCGGCGAAGGGGTGCCGCTGCAGGACCTGCGCGACGCGGTCAACGCCGGACGACTGGCGCTGCTGCCGGTCGAGCGCGCCCTGGCCGGCGAGGGCCGCCGTTACACGGCGCGCGAGATCGCCGAGATCGTTGGCATCGATCTTGAGCTGCTGCGGCGCTTCAGTGCCGCCCTCGGCGTCCCGTACGCCGACCCGGACGAGCGCCGCGGCACCGAGGCCGACCTGGAGGCGGCGCGACGGATGAAGGCCTTCCGCGACGCCGGCCTGCCGGAGGACGGGATGCTGCAGGTGGCGCGCACGATCGGGATGGGCACCGCCCGCATCGCCGAGGCCAACCGCGAGCTGGTGATCCGCACCCTGACCCAGCCCGGCGACAGCGAGCACGACGTCGCCCTCCGCTTCGCCGCGGCCGCCGACGCGATGATGCCGCTGGTCGGCCCGACCGTTGCCCACGCCCTGCAGGCGAACATGCTGGAGCAGATCCGCCGCGACGTGATTGCCACCGCCGACCTCGCCGCGGGCGGCCTCGGCGGCACCTCGACCCTGACCGTCTGCTTCGCCGACCTGGTCGAGTTCACCCGGCTCGGCGAGGAGATCCCGGCCGAGGAGCTGGGCCTGGTCGCGGGCCGCCTGGAGGAGATGGCGACCGCGGTCGCCGAGCCCCCAGTGCGGCTGGTCAAGACGATCGGCGACGCCGTGATGTTCGTCTGCACCGACCCCGCCGCGATGCTGACCGCCGCCCTGCAGCTGATCGCCGCCGCCGAGGCGGAAGGCGACGAGTTCCCCTGGCTGCGGGCCGGCCTAGCATGCGGCACGGTGCTGCCCCAGTCCGGCGACTACTACGGCCGCCCGGTCAACCTCGCGAGCCGGATCACCGGCGTCGCCCGCCCCGGCAGCGTCGTCGTCGACGCCCCGGTCAAAGAGGCGGCCGGCGAGGAGGACTTCACCTACACCTTCATCGGCGAGCGCAGGCTGAAGGGGATCGACTCGAAGGTGAAACTGTTCCGCGCGCGGCTCGCCGGCTAAGCCGGCTTGCGCGCGGAGACGAGCAGGTTGTAGAAGAGCTCTGCTGGGAGGTAAGGCTCGAGGACTCGCGTGTCGACCTTCTGCAGGGCGATGTAGCTGCGGAAGGCGAAGCTGCGCCAGCCCCAGGAGATCGAGTCGGGCTCGGCGGTCGACTCGACCGTGCGCAGGCCCCAGCCCCAGGCGTTGGAGAGCAGCTCCTCGCCGCCGACGTGGCGCTGCTCGAAGCCGGCCTCGCGCAACAGGCGGCGCAGGTCGGCGGGGGCGAAGGCGTGGACGTCGACCTCGCCCTCCAGCGAGTGCTCGTGCGAGAGGTCGGCCTCGGCGACGGCGCGCTCGCGGGCCCCGGTGAGGCGGCGCCAGACTGGCGCGACGAGGACGCCGGCGCGCTTCGGCAGTGCCGCCAGGCGGTCGCCGTAGCGCGAGGGGTCGCCGGCGAAGACGATCGCGCCGCCCGGGCGCAGGACGCGGCGGAATTCGGCGAAGGCCTGGTCGAGGTCGGGGATGTGGTGGAGGACGGCGTGGCCGAGCACGAGGTCGAAGCTTTCGTCCTCGAAGGGCAGGACCTCGGCCTCGGTGACGACGGTGGTGACGTCGGTCAACTCCAGTTTCTCGGCGGTGTCGGCGAGCTGCTTCAGCATTCCCGGCGAGATGTCGGTCGCGGTCAGCCGTTTGATCACGCCGAGCTGAACCAGGTTGAGCGAGAAGTAGCCGGTGCCGGAGCCGATCTCCAGGGCGTCGCCGAACGACTCTCCACCGCGCCCGCCGAGCGCCTTGACCAGCTTCAGCTGCACCTGCTCCTGGCCGGTCTCGCCGAAGTCGATGCCCCACTTGGCGTCGTATTCGTGCGCCGCCGCGTCGTGGTAGCGGGTGTTGACGTCCTTGATGTGCTCGTGGGTGGCGCTGGGGGAGGCCGGCATCGGCGCGGAACTCTACGCGGAATGGCGCAAAGCACGGCGCGCAGGTGCTCAATACGGTCCCCGCTGTGGCCGAGGAGTACCTGCAGCTGAACCAGCCCCCGGGGGTGCCGCCGTTGCCGCTGACCGGCGAGCGGACGCTGCCCGACGTGCCCGAGGAGAACTACTGGTACCGGCGCCACCTTGTCGTCTACGAGTGGATCGCCGCCCGCGTCGGCGGCCTGCGCGTGGTCGACATGGCCTGCGGCGAGGGCTACGGCTCCAACGTCCTCGCCGGCAGCGCGGGCTCGGTGGTCGGGGTCGACGCCAACCCGGAGGCGCACGAGCACGCGCGGCTCCGTTACGAGCGCCCCAACCTGCGCTTCGAGCGCGACCTGGTCGAGAGCTTCGCCGAGCCCAGCGACGCGGTCGTCTTCCTGCAGACGATCGAGCACGTCCAGGACGCTGGCGCGATCCTCGAGCACTTCAAGTCGATGCTGGCGCCGGGCGGCGTCGCCTACGTCTCGACCCCGAACCTGCTGACCCTGGCCCCGCCCGGGGCGGAGAAGTCGGACAACCCCTGGCACGTGCACGAGTACCGGGCCGAGGAGTTCCGGGCGCTCTGCGAGGGCCACTTCCCGACGGTCGAGCTGTTCGGCCTCTTCCACGCGCGCAAGCTGCGCGCCCACGAGCTGGCGATCAAGCTCGGCTGGGACAGCGTGCACAAACGCCTCGGCCTGACCAAGCCCTTCTATGACCGCTTCACGCCGGCGATCGCGGCCTCCGACTTCACGCTGAAGAAAGGGAACCTCGACGCGGCGCTGGACTTCCTCGCCGTCTGCCGCAGCGCATGAGCGAGCCGCCGGCATGAGCCGGCGCGAGAGCGTCGGCGACCTGGCGCTGGTCCTGCACAGCCACATGCCCTACGTCGAGGGCTTCGGCACCTACCCGTTCGGCGAGGAGTGGCTGTTCGACGCGGTGATCCGCTCCTACCTGCCGGTGCTGGAGATAGCCGAGGGGCTGACGATGACCGTGACCCCGGTGCTCGCCGACCAGCTCGAGGACGCCGGCGCCCGCGAGCGGCTGCGGCGCTTCCTGATCGAGTGGCGGATCGGGGCGGCCGAGGCCGACATCCCGGAGGTGCCGGCCGAGTGCCGGGCTGCCTGCGAGGGGGAGCTGACCCGCTACACGCACGCCCTGGAGCTGCTCGACGCGGCCGGGGGGGACCCGCTGGCGCCGTTCCAGCGGGCGGCGGCGGAGGGCCGGATCGCGCTGGCCGCCTCCGCCGCGACGCACGCGGTGCTGCCGCTGCTGGCGACGCGGGCGGGGCAGCGGCTGCAGCTCGACGCCGGCATCCGCTCGCACCGGCGGCGCTTCGGCTGGGACGGCGGCTTCTGGCTGCCGGAGTGCGCCTACGTCCCCGGCCTCGAGCGGGAGCTGGCGGAGGCCGGGGTCGAGTGGTTCTGCCTCGACCAGAGCGCCCACGAGGAGCCGCTGCAAACGCTGGCGCCAGCCCGAACCGCGGCGGGGCCGACGGCGCTGCCGATCGACTGGGAGGCGGTCGGCTGGCTCTGGTCGCTCGACGGCTACCCCTCCGACCCAGCCCACGCCCAGTTCGCCGGCAAATCGCTGCGCGGGGCGAGGATCTGGAAGGTTGGGGGAGGGGCCTACGACCCGGCCGCCGCGGCGGCCGTGGCCGAGCGCCAGGCGGCCGAGTTCCTCGCCGCCGCCGCGGAGCGGCTGCGCGAGTACACGAGTCGGAGCGGGCGGCGCGGCCTGCTCGTCTTCGCGATCGACACCGAGCTGCTCGGGCACTGGTGGTCGGAGGGGCCGATCTGGCTGCGCGCGGTCCTCGCCGGGGCCGAGGCGGCCGGGGTGCGGACCCTGACCGTGCCGCAGGCGCTGGCCGAGCACGAGCCGGTCGAGCGCGAGCTCCACGCCTCGACCTGGGGCGAGGGCAAGGACTTCACCACCTGGGACTCGCCCCCGGTCGCCGACCTCGCCTGGGGGGCACGGCGGCTGGAGCTGCGCCTGCTGCGGGCGCTGGCGGCGGGGCTGGGCGGCGATTGCGCCGAGCGCGCCGCCCGCGAGCTGCTGGCGGCGCAGGCAAGCGACTGGGCCTTCCTCGACCAGCGCGGCCAGGCGGGCGACTACGCCTACCAGCGGGCCACCGACCACGCCGCGGCGATGTTGGAGGCCATAGACTGCGGCGGCGTCACCGACCCGCGTATGCGTTCACTCGCCCCGGACCTGAGCCTCGCCCCCCTCCTGGAGCCCTAGCGCCCGCTCGATGACCCGCGTCCTGATCCTCTCCTGGGAGTACCCGCCGCTGATCGAGGGCGGGCTCGCGCGCCACGTGCGCAAGCTCTCGGAGGCGCTGGTCGACCTCGGCGTCGAGGTCCACGTGCTGACCCGCGGCGGCGAGGAGTCGCCGGCCGAGCAGGTCTCCAACGGCGTCATCGTCCACCGCATCCGCGAGCCGAAACGGCCGACAGACCTGGGCGAGTTCGTCGCCTGGGTCGAGCGCATGAACTCCGACATGCTCGCCGCCGGGGTCGAACTCGGCGACCGCTACAGCTTCGATCTCGTCCACGGCCACGACTGGCTCGTCGCCAACGCCTGCGACCACCTCGCCAAGCGCTACGAAGCGCCGCTGATCACGACCATCCACGCCACCGAGTACGGCCGCCACCAGGGCTGGGTCGACAAGCACCCCCAGACCTACATTCACGGGGTCGAGCGCTGGATCACCAACCGCTCGCAGCGGGTGATCGCCTGCTCTCACTACATGCGCGAGCAGATCGCCGACATCTTCGGCGTCGCCGAGAAGCGGATCAGCGTCATTCCCAACGGGATCGACCCCGACGACCTGCCGGCGCAGGAGCCGGCCGAGCTGGAGCGGATGCGCTCCGAGTTCGCCGCCCCCGACCAGAAGCTGGTCCTGCTGATCGGCCGCCTCGTCTACGAGAAGGGCTTCCAGCTGGCGCTGGAGGCGATGCCGCGAGTGCTCGAGGAGGCGCCGAACACGCGCTTCCTGGTCGCCGGCTCCGGCACCCACGAGCAGGAGCTGCACCGCCAGGCCGAGGAGCTCGGCCTGATGGACCACGGCACATTCCTCGGCTGGATCGGCGACGACGTCCTGCACTCGCTCTACCGGATCGCCGACCTCACCGTGGTCCCCTCGATCTACGAGCCGTTCGGGCTGGTGGCGCTGGAGGCGATGGCCTCGGGCTGCCCCTGCATCGTCGCCGACACCGGCGGCCTGCGCGAGGTGGTCCCGCACGAGGAGGCCGGCCTGCGCTTCCGCGCCCACGACCCCGAAGCGCTCGCCGAGGTGGCGATCCGCGTCCTCTCCGACGACGAGCTCGGCCGCCGCCTGGTCGCCGAAGCCTACGAGCACGTGCGCCGCTTCGACTGGGCCGACGTCGCCGAGCAGACCGCCGCGGTCTACGCCGACCTGGTCGGCGAGACCAGCCCCGCCTAGCCAGGGGTCTCCCGAGCTAGTCCGGCGGCGCGACGGTGAACTGCCCGTAGGTGGTGTGGCCGGGTGCCCACTCGATGCCGTCGAGCAGCTCGCTGGGAGCGATCGCGAGCGCGCCCGAGAGTTTCATCAGGGTGTCGATGCGGGCGACGCGCAACCCGCGCTCGAGCTGACTGATCTCGGTGCGGTGCAGGGAGGCCCGCATCCCGAGCTCCTCTTGCGACATGTCGGCTCGCTTGCGGCAACGGACCAGGTTTTCCGCGAAGCGGGCGGCGATGTCCACTGGTTGCATTGTTCTCGCTGGCAACGACTGACTCCACAGATCTGTGTCAACCGCTCCCTCTCAGTCAGCCAGCACGCGGAACCGCGAGCGCCGAACAATGTGCGCGGGAAACGTTTCGTATGAAATACAATACCTCTCGAAAACTATGAGCGCGGCTGCGGCGGCTGCAGCGTCGTGTACGCGGCTGGGTCGGGCTCGACCGGGCGCGGCCAGCGCAGCTGCTCCGGCGCCTCGCGCATGCGAATGATCCGGGCCGGGCTGCCGCCGACGACGGCGTTGGCGGGGACGTCCTTGGTGACCACGGCGTTGGTCCCGATCACCGAGTTGTCGCCGACCCGGACCCCGCGCAGGATGCAGGCGCCGTAGCCGATCCAGACGTTGGAGCCGACCTCGACGTCGCGCATGTAGATGCCCTGGAGCCGGATCGGCCGCTCGACCTCGACCATGCCGTGGTCGAAGTCGATGAACATCGCCCGGTCGGCGATCACGCACTCTTCGCCGATCCGCACATGGCGGTAGGCGGAGATCGTGCACTCCTGGCCCATCACCGTCTTCGCCCCGATCTCGACCTCGCCCTCGTGACAGCGAACCTTCGAGCCGTCGCCGATCCAGACGAAGCGGCCGAAGCGGACCTCGGCCTCCCGCCCGATCTCCAGTTCCAGCCGGCGGCCGAAGAAGACGAAGCCGTCGGTGCGCCAGCGGCGCCCGGCACGAGTCAGCAGTCGCCGCCACAGGTAGCGCCAGAGCAGGCGTCCGTAGCGCCAGTTGAGCATCCCGTTGCGGGCCATGAAGCGGGTTGTACGGAGCATCGGCGGCCGGGACTCTAAAGTCTGGGCGGCCGCGCCTCTCTCGCGCGTAGACTGCCCCGCCCAATGCCCGACGCCGCCAAAGCCGCATCTCTAGCCGAGCGCCTCGTCGCCGGCGACAAGCGGGCGCTGGCGCGGGCGATCACGCTGATCGAGTCCGACGACCCCACCGGCTGGGAGCTGGTGCGGGAGGTCTACCCGCGCACCGGCAAGGCCCGCATCGTCGGCTTCACCGGCCCCCCGGGGGTCGGCAAGAGCACCCTGATCGGGGCCCTGACCGCGGAGCTGCGCAAGCTCGACCGCGCCGTCGCGGTGCTCTCGATCGACCCCTCCAGCCCCTTCACCCAGGGCGCCCTGCTCGGAGACCGGGTCCGCCTCTCCGACCACTTCCTCGACCCCGGCGTCTTCATCCGCTCGCTGGCCTCGCGCGGCGCCCTCGGCGGCCTCTCCGAGGCGGCGCTGCAGGTGGCGCTGGTGATGGACGCTGCCGGTAAGGACGACGTCCTGATCGAGACGGTCGGCGTCGGCCAGGCCGAGATCGACATCGTCAACCACGCCGACACGATCGTGCTGGCGCTGATGCCCGGCTCGGGCGACTCGATCCAGGCGCTGAAGGCGGGGGTGATGGAGATCCCCGACGTGATCGTCGTCAACAAGTCCGATCACCCGATGACCGACACGATGGTGCGCGAGGTGCGCGGCGTGCTGGCGCTCTCCCAGGACCCGGAGGGCTGGAAGGTGCCGATCCTGCGCACCGAGGCGGCGCGCGGGGAGGGGGTCGGCGAGCTGGCCACGCAGATCGCCGCCCATCGCGAGTTCATCGAGGAGCGCGGGCTGCTGGCCGAGCGCCGCGCCCGCAACCTGCGCAGCGAGGTGCTCGGCATCGCCACCGCGCGGATGCGGCGCCGGCTCGAGGCGACCGCGGCCGAGGACCCGCGCACGGCCGAGTTGCTCGACCGCGTTGTGCGGCGCGAGCTCGACCCGGCGACCGCGGCGACCGAGTTGCTGGAGCGCCAGGCCGATGACTGAGGCCGCGGCGCTGCCCTCTGCTGCCGAGGTCGGCAAGTGGATCGGTGCCGCCGCGACCGACCTCGACGGCGCCAAGGCCGGCGAGGTCCAGGGCTTCTACCTCGACGCCGAGAGCGGCGAGCCCGCCTGGCTCGTGCTCCAGCTCGGCCGCTGGCGCAACACCCGCCTGGTCGCGGTGCCGTTGCGCGAGTGCGCCGGCGCCGCCTTCGGCGTCTGGGTCGCCCAGAAGGCCGAGGCGCTGCGCACCGCTCCCGTCGTCGACCCGTCCCGGCCGCTGCGGCGCGAGCACGAGCTGACGATCTGCGCGCACTACGGGATCGGCGAGAGCGTCGGCCGGGCAGCCGAGGTGGCCGGGCGTCCCGAGGGCGTCGTCACCGCGTCGCCCCTCAGCTGACTGATGCCTTAGTGACCCTATGGGGTCATCTAGGCATCACTCGGTCCTTCAGCAGCCGAGCTGCCGCGCAATCACCATCTGCTGCACCTCGTCGGTCCCCTCGCCGATCGTGAGGATCTTGGCGTCGCGGTAGAAGCGGCAGACCGGGTACTCCTCGATGAAGCCATAGCCGCCGTGGATCTGGACCGCCTCCTCGGTGGCGCGGACCGCGAGGCGGCCAGTGATCAGCTTGGCCTGGGCGGCGGTGAGGGTGAAGGACTGGCCGGCGTCCTTCTCCAGCGCCGCCCGCCAGGTGAGCAGACGGGCCGCCTCGATCTGGGCCGAGAGGTCGGCGATCTTGGCCTGGATCGACTGGAAGCGGGAGATCGGCTGGCCGAAGGCCTGGCGCTCCTTGGCGTAGGCGATCGCCTCGTCGAGCGCGCCTTGGGCGAGGCCGACGCCCATCGCCGCGACCCCGATCCGGCCGCCGTCGAGGATGTGGAGGAAGTTCTTGAAGCCCTCGCCGCGGCGTCCGAGCAGGGCTGACTCCGGCAGCCGGCAGTCCTCGAAGGCGAGCGGCCGCGTGTCGGAGGCGTTCCAGCCCATCTTGCGGTAGGCCTCGCCGATCTCGTAGCCGGGCGTTCCGACCGGGACGATCAGGTTGGAGATCTCCTTGCGCCCGTCGCTTTCGCCGGTGACGGCGGTGATCGAGACGCAGCCGGAGATCTCGGTGCCGGCGTTGGTGATGAACTGCTTGGCCCCGTTGACGACCCACTCGCCGTCCTCGAGCCGGGCCGTGGTGCGGACGTTGCCGGCGTCGGAGCCGGCCTCGGGCTCGGTCAGCCCGAAGGAGGCGAGCCGCTTGCCGCTGCAGAGCTGCGGTAGCCATTCGTCCTTCTGCTCGTCGCTGCCCCAGAGGTAGATCGGCATCGTCCCCAGCGAGGTGTGGGCGGCCATCGTGATGCAGACCGAGGAGTCGACCCGGGCCAGCTCTTCGACCGCGAGCACGTAGGAGAGCGTGTCGGCGCCGCCGCCCCCGTACTCCTGCGGGAACGGGATCCCCATCAGCCCAAGCCCGCCCAGCTTCTCGACGATCTCGTAGGGGAACCGCTTCTCCCGGTCCAACTCCTCCGCTACCGGCCGCACCTCCCGCCGTGCAAAGTCGCGGACGGTGTCGCGCAGCAGTCGCTGCTCATCTGAAAGCTCGAAGTTCATCGTGGGGACCCTATGCGCAGCTAGAGCTGGAGGCTCTTCACCTGCAGCAGCTCCTCGAGCCCGTAGCGCCCGTTCTCGCGGCCGTGGCCCGACTGGCCGTAGCCCCCGAACGGGGCGAGCGGGTTGAAGGCGCCGCCGTTGATCTCGATCTGGCCGGTGCGGATCCGCTTCGCGACCGCGATCGCCCGCGCCTGGTCGCCCGACCAGACGCCGCCGGCAAGGCCGTAGGCGCTGTCGTTGGCGATCCGCACCCCGTCCTCCTCGCCGTCGTAGGGCTGGATCGCCAGCACCGGGCCGAAGATCTCCTCCTGGGCGATCGTCATCTCCGGCGCCACCTCGGAGAAGACGGTGGGGCGGACGAAGTAGCCGCGCTCGAGGCCCTCCGGGGCCGCGGCGCCTCCGGTCACCAGCTTCGCGCCCTCAGCCTCGCCCTTCTCGATGTAGCCGCGCACGCGATCGCGCTGCACGTCGGAGACCAGCGGCCCGAGCCGGGTCGTCTCGGCGAACGGATCGCCGGGGGTGAACGCCGCAGCGGTCGCGGCGGCGATCTCCTCGGCCTCGGCGAGCTTGTCGCGCGGGACCAGCATCCGGGTCAGGGCGCTGCAGGTCTGGCCCGAGTTGAGGAAGCACTTGGCGACTCCGTCGGGCACCGCCCGGGCGAGGTCGGCGTCGTCGAGGATCAGATTCGGCGACTTGCCACCGAGCTCCATCGCCACCGGCTTCACCGTCGCCGAGGCCAGCTCGCTGACCCGTTTGCCGGCCCGGGTCGAGCCGGTGAAGGAGACCATGTCGACCCCGGGGTGGGCGGCAATCGCCTCGCCGACCACGGGCCCGGTGCCGGTGACGAGGTTGAAGACCCCGGCCGGCAGCCCGGCCGCCTCGATCACCTCGGCCAGCAGAAAGGCGTTCAGCGGCGTTACCTCGCTCGGCTTCAGCACCACGGTGCAGCCGGCGGCGAGGGCGGGGGCGACCTTGGCCGCGATCTGGTTCAGCGGGTAGTTCCAGGGCGTGATCGCGCCGACCACGCCGACCGCCTCGCGCAGCACCCGCGAGTTGCCGATCTCCTCCTCCCAGGCGACTTCCTCCATCAGCCCCGGCATCGCCGCGAACTGGCTGGTCGGCAGCCCGACCTGGATCATCTGGCTCAGCTTCAGCGGCATCCCCAGCTCCTGCGAGATCGTCGCCGCGATCTCCTCGCTGCGCTCACCCAGCCCGGCGGCGATCGCCGAGAGGTAGCCGGCCCGCTCCTCGCGAGGCGTCTGCGACCAGGAGTCGAAGGCGGCGCGGGCGGCCTCGACGGCGCGGTCGGCGTCGACGGCGGTGCAGGCCGGCACCGTGCCCATCACCTCCTCGGTGGTCGAGTTGACCACCTCGATCGGCTCGCTGCTCGACGGCTCCACCCACTCGCCGCCGATGTAGATCCGGTCCCGCACCTGAAGCTCCGCCGCAGTCGCCATGCCCTTCCTCCTCAAGCTCGCTCACCCGTTTTGGCCGTGCAGCCAACGCTAGCGCGCGGAGTGTTCTGAGGCTATATAGCGGATAAGCAATAAGTACATATCAGCTATATTTTTTGAATGGCGACGCTCAGCCCCCAGCTGCGCCGCGTTGGCCCCGCGCCCGGCGAGCTCCTGAAGGAGGCGCGCTTGCGTCGGGGGGTCAGCCAGGAACTGCTGGCCGCCAGGGCCGGAACCACGCAGTCGGCGATCTCGCGCATCGAGTCAGGACGCGTCTCGCCGTCGGTCGACACGCTCTGGGAACTGCTCTACCTACTGGGCGAAGATCTGGAGCTATCGGCGGGCCCGCGCGATTCAGGCATCGATGCCACGCTCAACCGCAACAACCTCTCCTTCGCCCCTGCGCATCGGGTTCAGCGTGGCCTCGCATTTTCCGACTTCGTTCGCCGCAACAGGGGGAAGAGGCCGGGCGATCTCGAGGCTTGGGGGCATGTGGATGGACCACCGCCCCTACAAGCGCACCCTTTGCTGAAAGCTCTGGTCGAGCACGGAGTCGACTTCGTCCTCGTCGGCGGGCTGGCGGGCATCGCCCTCGGCTCCTCCTATCCGACCTACGACGTAGATGTCGCTTACTCTCGCGACGAGGCGAACCTAGAGCGAATGGCGCGAGCGCTGAAGGCGCTCCGGGTCTCTCTGAGGGTGCAGGGCGGAGCCCCGGATCTTCCCTTCCTTGCCGATGCGCGCTCGCTGGCGAATGGGGCCAACTTCACCTTCATGACCGAGTTCGGGATGTTCGACATCCTCGGCGACCTCGAAGGTATTCGCTCCTACGACGAGCTGCGTCGCGACGCGAAGGTGCTGGAGGTCGAGGGATTTCCGATTCGCGTCACTTCGATCGCTCATCTGATCTCGATGAAGCGAGCCGCCAGCCGGACCAAGGACAAACTGATGCTCGAGGAGTACATCGTCATCGCCGACGAGCAGAAGAATCTGGGGCAGGAAGAAAAAGAGCGGAGGAAGGACTAGGCCGGCTCGCCTGCGCCCGCCGCGGCAAGTGCGGCCGCCTCGCGCCCCGGCCCCGGGACCTGGATCGCGTCGCGGGCGGTGAGGACCTGGCCGCACTCTTCGCAGATGCCGCGCTCGCTGACGGCGCCGCCGCAGACCTTGTGGCGGATCAGTTTCGGCGGGCCGCCGGGGGTGGGGGAGTAGCGGTCGCCCCAGTTGAGCAGGGCGATCAGGGTCGGCCAGAGGTCGAGGCCCTTCTGGGTCAGGAAGTATTCGTAGCGGGCCGGGCTCTCCTGATAGCGGCGCCGCTCGAGGATGTCCTCGTCGAGCAGACGCTGCAGGCGGGCCGAGAGGACGTTGCGGGCGACGCCGAGAGAGGTCTGGATCTCGCCGAAGCGGCGGTGGCCGTTGAAGACGTCGCGCACGATCAGCAGCGACCAGCGCTCGCCGATCACCTCCAGCGAGTTGGCGATCGAACAGAGCTGGTTCGGATAGTCGCGGCGCAGCACGATGTGATCTTCGCACACTTGGTTGCATCAAGCAACCGACTGCGGTAGGCTGCGCCGGCAGCATCAGTTGCTTGACGAAACTATGAATTCCCGCCCGATTGGAGGCGACGATGAGGCTGATTCCGAGACACCGACACGATTACCGCGGAAAGGCGCCGCGGATCGAGATAAGCCAGGCGGAGATCACCGCCGATCTGCACTACCCACTGGCCGAGAGCCGACCGGTGCAGCGCGCGGTTCTGGCGGCCCGCCGCGGGGGCGGCCGGTGAGCGACAACGGAGTCGTCACCGCTCCGGAAGGGACGGCGGCGGAGGTCGCCGAAAGCTTCGCGGCCGCCGACCCGGAGACCTCGCGCTCGCGCACGCTGACCTGGCAGGACCCGGTCGCGACCGCGGCGGCGGGGGCGACGATGACCGGCATGGAGTACATGACCGCGGTCGTCACCGGTCAGGTGCCGCCACCGCCGATCGCGGTGACGATGAACCTGCGGCCGGTCGAGCTGGAGGAGGGCCGGGTCGTCTTCGAGGGTCTGCCGGGGGAGGAGCACTACAACCCGATCGGGGTCGTCCACGGCGGCTACGCCGCGACCCTGCTCGACTCGGCGCTCGGCTGCGCCGTGCACACCACCCTGCCCGCCGGGATCGCCTACACCTCGCTCGGGCTAGAGGCCAAGTACCTGCGCCCGCTGACCCGCGACACCGGCCGCGTCCTCTGCGAGGCGACCGTGCTCTATCGCGGCCGCAAACAGGCGACCGCGGAGGCGACGCTGACCGCCGCCGAGGGCGGCAAGCTGCTCGCCTCCGGCACCGCGACCTGCATGATCCTCGGCGAGGCCTAGGCGGAGTGGTGTCGGGCCAGGGCGACCAGCAGGCGCACCCCGAAGCCGCTGGCTTCGCTGCCGGTGTACTCGCGGCCGACGTCCCAGGCGGTGCCGGCGATGTCGATGTGCGCCCAGGGCGTCTCGCCGACGAACTCCTCGAGGAAGGCGGCGGCGGTGATCGTTCCCGCCTTGCGCTTCGAGGCGAGGTTGGAGAGGTCGGCGACGGTGCCCTTCATCAGCGCCTTGAACTCGGGGTGGAGGGGGAGGCGC
Organism: Solirubrobacterales bacterium; assembly: GCA_036276995.1. GTDB lineage: Bacteria > Actinomycetota > Thermoleophilia > Solirubrobacterales > 70-9 > VAYN01. The sequence continues at coordinate 1,379 of DASUNU010000163.1, read as the reverse complement.
CAGGTCAGCTCGCCACTCTCCTCGCCGGCCGCGATCACGGCGGCGGCGAGCTCGTCGTCGTTGGCGATCACCGCCGCGTAGGTCGAGCCGAGGGCGATCGTGACAGCGCCGGTCAGGGTGGCAAGGTCGATGATTCGCTCGGCCCCCAGCTCGATCGCGTAGGCGAGCGCGTCGGCGAGGATCAGCCGTCCCTCGGCGTCGGTGTTGTTGACCTCGACCGTCACCCCGTTGTATTGAGTTATGACGTCCCCAGGCTTGACCGCGGTGCCCGAGGGCATGTTCTCGGTCGAGGGGACGACCGCGACCAGGTCGATCTCCAGCCCCAGCTCGGCGATCGCGGCAACGCTCTCCAGCACCGCCGCGGCGCCGGACATGTCGTACTTCATCTCGTGCATGCCGGCCCCGGGCTTGAGCGAGATGCCGCCGGTGTCGAAGGTGACGCCCTTGCCGACCAGGCCCAGGGTCGGGCCGGAGCCGCCGCCGGCGTAGCGGAGCACGATCAGCCGGGCCGGCTCGCCGCCGCCGCGGCTGACGGCGACCAGGCCGCCCATGCCCTTGGCGGCGATCTGCTCGGGGCCGAGCACCTCGGCGCTGACGGCGTCGTGGGCGGCCGCGATCTCCTCCGCCCGGGCCGCGAGGAAGCTCGGGGTGGCGACGTTGGCCGGGGTCATCTGCAGGTCGCGGGCGCGGTTCGCCGCCGCCGCGTAGACGCGCGCGGCCTCGGCCGCCGCCGTCACTTCCTCTGGTGCCAGCAGGACCAGCGTCTCCAGCGCGGCCGGCGCCGGCTCGTCGCTGTCGCCGCCCTTGAAGCGCTCGTAGCGGTAGGCGCCGAGGATCGTGCCCGTGACCAGCGCCTCGGCAGCCGCGCCGTCGCCGCCGGTTTCCGGCAACTGCCAGCCAATCGACTCCGCCTCCAGTCGCCCTGCTTGCTTCGCGGCGATCGCGGCGGCAACGCGCAGCCGCTCGGCATCGATCTCCTCCCGCTTGCCAAGTCCGACTACCAACAGCCACTGGGGGTCGTCGAGGTGAAACTGGGTCAGCTTCTTGAACGACCCCTTGGCCTTCCGCGCGCCGGGCACGATGCCGATGCCGTCCGGTTCCTCTTCGCCCTCGAAGAGGCCGACGACGAGCACATCGACCACGGTTTCGCGCAAATCGTCCTGTCTGACCTCGACCTTCATCGGGCGCGAGTCTACGGAGACCGGTCGGTATCGTCACCGGCCGGCCGCAGCGCCCACCTGCTCGAACCCACCGACCACGCAGAAGAAAGGCAGTAGATGCCCAGCTCAGTGATTCTCGGAACCGCGCGCACCCCCTTCGGCAAGATGGGCGGCGCCCTCTCCTCGCTCGACGCCACCGACCTCGGCGGCCACGCGATC
>DASUNU010000162.1:0-23760 GCA_036276995.1 Solirubrobacterales bacterium | reverse complement strand
AGTTCGAGGTGGGGGCAACCGACGACGGAGAGGAAGCCGCATGACACGCCCCAGGGGCGGGCCCGGTGGGCTCGATCTGAACGCGATGATGAAGCAGGTCCAGCAGCTTCAGGCCGACATGACCGAGGCGCAGGAAAAGCTCAAGGACGAGGTCGTCGAGGCCAGCGCCGGCGGCGGCATGGTCAAGGTGAAGATGGGCGGCGACCTGACCCTGCGCGAGATCTCGATCGACCCCGAGGCGATCGACCCCGAGGAGGCCGAGATGCTGGCGGAGATGGTCCAGGCCGCGGTCAACGAGGGTCTGCGCGCCGCGCAGGAGCTGGCCAGCTCGAGAATGGGCGGGATCACCGGCGGCCTCGGCGGCGGCCTGCCGGGAATGTGAGCAGCGAGGGCCCGGCGCCGCTGGCGCGCCTCGTCGCCGAGCTCTCGCGCCTGCCCGGGATCGGCCAGCGCACCGCCCAGCGGCTCGCCTTCCACCTGCTGCGGGCGCCCGACGAAGAGGCCTTCGCGCTGGGCGAGGCGATCCGCGAAGTGAAGGAGAAGGTCGGCCTCTGCGAGGAGTGCTTCAACCTCGCCGAGGGGCCGCTGTGCCGGATCTGCGCCGACCACAACCGCGACCGGACGACGATCTGCGTGGTCGAGGAGCCGGCCGACGTGATCCCGATCGAGCGCACCCACGAATACCGCGGGCTCTACCACGTGCTCGGCGGCGCGCTCTCGCCGATCGACGGCGTCGATGCCGGTGACCTGAAGATTGCCGAGCTGCTGGCCCGGGTCGAGCGCGGCGGGATCAGCGAGGTGGTGCTGGCGACCAACCCGACCACGACCGGCGAGGCGACCGCCTGGCAGATCGCCTCCGACCTGCGCGGCAAGGTCAAGGTCACCCGCCTGGCCAGCGGCCTCCCGGTCGGCGCCGACCTCGAGCACGCCGACGAGATCACCCTCGGCAAAGCCCTGGCGGGCCGCCGCAGCCTCGACTGAATCGCGCAAATTGGATATCCGTCCTGGACGGCTATCGCCCCGCAAATAGCGCGTTTCTGCGGCGCCTACGTCCGTTGCTTTGGTCAAGGTCACCCGGTGGCGACGGAGATGCGGACAGGCAACGGAAGGGGGAGCGGCTCGCCGGCGGGCCGGATCGCCCGCGAGGTCTCCTCGTTGCAGGCCGAGCTGCTGGCGAAGCTGCGCGAGGAGCTGGACCGGGACGGGTCGGGGCCGTTCGCCGTCGCGGCCGAGCGGCTTGCTGCCGACTTCGGCGCGGTGACCGCGACCGCGGTCGACGCCGCCTTCGAGTCGGCGCCCCCGGCGATCGAGCCGGAGCGCGACGAATTCAACGAGCTGACCAGCCTCTACCGGCCCGGGCACATGCGGCGCCGGCTCGAGCAGTTGGCCGAGACCCATCGCCGCTACGGCCACCCCTTCGCGCTCGCCGTCTTCGACGCCTCCGGCCCCGACACCCGGGCCGGCGACGGCGGCCAGGAGACAGTGCTGGCGATCGTCGGCGCGGCGCTGCGCGACAGCATCCGCGTCGTCGACGAAGCCTTTCGCCTCGAGGAGGACGCGATCTGCGTGCTCGCTCCCAATCTGCGCACGGTCGAAGCGGTGCAGATGGCCGAGCGGCTGCTGGCCCAGCTCGACGAGCTGGAGCGGGCGGGGGGGCTGCGGATCGCGGTCACGGCTGGGGTTGTCGCCTGTCCCGACCACGGCACCGACGTCGAGAAACTTCTGCACAAGGCCGACGCGGCGATGTGGCGCGCCCGTGCGGTTGGGCAGCCGGTCGGGCTCGGCGCTTTGCAAGATCGCTGACAGATTCCGAAAATCTGTCCATAACTCGTGTAAACCCGGATTTGTGGTGCCAGAATGCCCCGCAGATGCCGGGAATCCGAACCAACGCCGCCGCCGAAGTGCTGGGCGTCAGCCCCAACACGTTGCGTAGCTGGGAGCGCCGCTACGGCTACCCGACCCCGAAGCGCACGGTCGGCAACCACCGCAACTACGAGCTGGTCGAGCTGCAGACCCTGCGCGACGCGCTCGCCCAGACCGGCAACATCTCCTCTGCGATCGAGCTCGCCCGCCAGCGCCAGTCGGCGCCGGCCAGCGGCGGCTCGATGATCGCCGCCTTCGAGAGCTTCGACGAGAGTGCCGCCGACCGCGCGATCGAGGAGAGCCTGGCGCTGCGGCCGCTGGAGCGCACGGTCGAGGAGCTGCTGCTGCCGGCGATCGACGAGCTCGCCGGCGATTCCGACCGCGAGGCCGAGCTCGAGTTCGCCGCCCGCTGGGCGACCGGCTGGCTGCACGGCGCCCGCCGCCTCGCCTCCGCCGCCTCGCGCCCGGCCGGGATCCTGCTGCTCGACGCCAGTGCCGGCGACGACGCCGAGGAGGTCCACACTGGAGCGCTCGACCTTGCCCTGCGCCGGGCCGGCTTCCGCGTCCTCGTCCTCTCCAACGAGCTCGGCGACGAGCGGCTCGAGCGCGCGCTCGGCGCCCTCGACCCGACCGCGATCGTCCTCTGCGGCCCCGGGGCCGAGACCCAGGACGCGGTCAAGCTGGTCCGCAAGATCCGCGAGCTCGGCTTCGTCGCCCCGCTCTACGGCTTCCGCGCCGCCGGCCTGATCGGCGCCGCCGTCCCCTCCGCGGGAGAGCGGCCGAGCCAGGTCACGGACATGCTTAATTCAGATCTGCGCCGCCGCGCCGCCCAAGCCTTCGCCTAAGCGACCTCGGGCGGCGGGTCGAGCAGCAGTGCCAGTTGCCGCGACTGGGCGAGCAGTACCCCGTCGGCTGACCAGAGCTCGCCGTCTTCCTCGAAGAACCCGTGGCGAGCGGTGCCCGAGCGGAAGGCGATCAGGTAGGCGTCCTCAGGCCCGGCACCGGGCGGCGGCAGCGGCGAGCGGAAGTGGACCGTGTAGTCGATCGTCGGCGCCGGGCGCGGGCCGTCGAGGCGGACGAAGGGGGCGGGGAACCAGGTGTCGAGCAGGGTCGCGGCCAAGGGTGCGTCGAGGGGGCGCGGCTCGCGGGTGCGGATCCAGGCGCCGTTGCGGGCCGGCCCGCCGGAGAAGGCACCGTCGCCGAGGGCGGGGCGGAGGCGGTAGTTCTGCAGCATGTTCGGCCGCCCTTCGGCCGCGGGGTCGAGCGTGTACAGCTCGCCGGGCTCGCCCGCTTCCGGCATCGCGATCTCGCTGAATCCGTCCTCGCTCCAGGCCTCCGAGAGCACCGCGAGGGCGGTGGCGCAGGTCGCCCCGTCCTGGGTCAGACGGGCGGAGAGGAAGGTCGCGCGGCTGCCGGCCCGCTCGATCGTGACCTCGACCTCGACCGGGCCGGCCGCCGGCGCCCTGAGGAAGTGGACGGTGAGCGAGCGCGGCGGCCGCTCGCCCTCCGCCGCGGCGACGATCGCCTTCAGGATCACCGCCGCCACGTAGCCGCCGTTGGGACCTTTGCCGACCCACCAGCGTTCGCTCATCGTCGCCGCGAAGCGGCCGGCGCCGAGCGGCGCGACCGCGGTGTCGGCGTCGAACCCCGGCAGCGCGATGGTGTCCGCGCCGTCGCTCATGCGCCCTCCGCCTGCGCGCTCGGCGCCGCGGGCGGCAGCTCGGTCTCGCTGATCCCAAAGCGCTCGTGCAGGCGCCGCAGCGGCGCCGGCGCCCACCAGTTCCACTTGCCGAGCAGCTCCATCAGCGAGGGCACCAGCAGGGCGCGGATGATGCTGGCGTCGATCAGCACCGCCAGCGCCGTGCCGACCCCGTTCTCCTTGATGAAGATGATCTCCGAGGTGGCGAAGGCAAGCATCGCGACGGCGAACAGCAGCGCCGCCGCGGTGACGATCCGCCCGGTTCGCTCCAGGCCGATCGCCACGCACTCGGAGTCAGAGGCGCCGGCGTCGCGCGCCTCCTTTATTCGAGAAAGGAGGAAGACCGCGTAGTCGGTGGAGAGGCCGAAGGCGACGGCGAAGAGCAGAATCGGCATCGTCTGCTCGATCGCCCCCGGGCTGGAGTAGTCGAGCAACCCTTCCAGCCGGCCGTCCTGGAAGATCAGCACCATCAGCCCGAAGACGGCGCTGAGGTTGAGGAAGTTCATCAGCAGCGACTTGATCGGGAGGATCACCGAGCCGGTCATCAGGAAGAGGATGACCAGGGTGGCGATGACGATGATCGCCAGCACGATCGGCAGGTGGCTGACCAGGCTGCTCTGCAGGTCGATGAAGTCGGCGCTGGCGCCGCCCACCTTGAGGCTGGCTCCCGGCGGCGCCTCGAGTGCCCGGATCGCCCGCACCGTGTCCTGGCTGGCGTCGGAGACGAAGGGGCTGGCGGAGACCACCTGCACGGCGGTGACGCCGCTGCTGAGCGGCTGCGGCGGCTGCACTTCGGCGACGCCGGGGGTCGCCCGCACCTCCCTCGCAACCGCCGCCGCGGCCTCCGGTCCGCCGCCCTCGACCGCGACCCAGATCGGGGTTTCGCGATAGGGCGGGAACTCCTGGCTGACCGTGTCATAGGCCTGGCGCGCGCTCGCCGACTCCGGCAGCACCCCCGGGTCGACGGTGTTGAACTTGATTCCGAGAAAGGGCAGGCCCATGACGATCAGCAACAGGGCGGAGAGGGTCGCGACCGGCGCCGGCCGCCGCATCACGAAGCGCGAGAGCCGGTACCAGAAGCCGTGCTCGTCCGGGCGGGTGTCGGCCTCGGCCCGGCGCCGCAGGAACTTCGGCGCGCCGGCGTTGACGCGGGTGCCGAGCAGGGTCAGCACCGCCGGCAGCACGGTCAGCGAGATCAGCGCCGCAAATAGCGAGACCAGGGCGCCGCCGAGGCCCATCGAGTAAAGGAAGCGCTGGGGGAAGACGAGCAGCGAGGCGAGCGCCGCCGCCACCGTCAGCGAGGAGAAGAAGACGGTGCGCCCGGAGGTGGCGAGCACCCGCCGCATCGCCGTCAGTCCCGGCCCGCTCCTGGCGATCTCCTCGCGGTAGCGGGAGACGATGAAGAGGCTGTAGTCGATCGCCAGCCCCAGCCCCAGCGCCGTGGTCAGGTTGAGGGCGAAGATCGAGATCGAGCCGAACTCGCTGGCCAGGCGGAGGATGAGGAAGGTGCCGACGATCGCGAGGCCGCCGATCATCAGCGGCAGCAGCGCCGCCACGAGGCTGCGGAAGAACAGCAGCGAGAGCAGGAAGAGCAGCGGGAAGGCGAGCATCTCCGCCGTTTTCAGGTCTTCCTCGACCTGCTTGTTGACCTGCTCCTGGGCGACCGCGGCGCCGCCGACGATGACGCCGGGGCGGCCCGAGAGCTGCTCGGCGATCGCGGCGCCGGACTCCTGCCAGCGCTTGTCGTCGGTCGACTTCAGCGTCACCGCGAAGTAGGTCGAGTCGCCGTCGTCGGAGACGAAGGCGCGCGAGCGGGTGTCGTAGTAGCCGTAGACCGAGGCGACGTCGCTGCGGGCGCGGACGCTGTTCTCGAGCTTCGTCACCCGCGCCCGGGTGGCGGGGTCGGCGACCGGGGCGTCCTCGACCACGACCATCACCGCCGGCCCGCGCAGGCCGGCGTCCTGCAGCTGCTCGCGCGCCTGCACCGCCTCGGTCGCCGGGTCGTCGGCGCCGTAGGGGTCAAGCCGGTTGGCGACCGAGCCGCCGAGCGCGGCGGCGAGGAGGAAGAAGGCGATCGCGAAGATCCCGACCCGGCGGGCGTTGCCGTCGGCGAGGCGGGCGAGGGCGTCGAACATCAGCTGCTCCTTTGCTCGGGAGCGGAGGCGAGGATCTGCTCCTCCATCCGCTCGCACCAGTCGGCAAACCACTCGGTGAACTCGATCCCGCCCCGCAGCACCAGCAGCGGGTAGGGGTCGTCCTTCTCGGCGGCCAGGGGCTCCATGGCCTGAAGCTGGGCGTTGACGGCGAGCCGGTGGGCGCGCATCGCGCGCAGGATCTCGGCCGCCTCTGCCGGCGGCAGGGCGCTGGCGAAGAACAGCTTCAGCAGCCCTTCCTCACGCATCTCGAAGGTCTCCGGCGGCTGCCGCAGCCAGGCGAGGAGCTCGTCCTCGCCGTCGGCGGTGATCTCGTACACGGTCCGCTTGCGCCCGCCGGTGGGGGAGTCGGCGCCGCGGATCAGCCCTGCCTCGGAGAGCCGCTTCAGCTCCGGGTAGATCTGCCCGTAGCTGGCCGCCCAGAAGAAGCGCGTCGAGCCATCCACCGCGGCTTTGATCTCATAGCCGGACTTCGGCGCCCCCCTGATCATCCCGAGGATCACGTAGGCGGTCGGGCCAAGTTGCTCCATGCCCGCATATATATCGCTCCGATATATCTAGAAGTGTGATCGTAATCACGCTTATCTCTTCCCTGTAGGAGCCCGCCGATCACGTAGTGTCGGTCGCTCAGCATCCGTTTTCCCAAAACCCAGGAGAGGAGCACCAGATGGCGCTCGACCAGAGCAAGATCGGCCGGGTGGTGGCCGAGCAGATGGAGGCGATCGAAGGCGACTACGGCGACGACTGCGAAATCGGCGACGTCTGCACGATCGTCGAGGTGGTCGGGCCCCACGGCTCCCACGTCCGCGTCCGCAGCAGCGACATGCGCCCCCACAGCGGCCTCGGCCTGGTCCGCATGGCCGAACAGGCGATGCTGGGCAACCTCGGCGGGTCCTAGGCAGGGGTCGCGCGCAGCTCGGCGACCAGGGCCGTGACCACCGCCGGGTCGAACTGGGTGCCGGCGTTGGCTTCGAGCTCGGCGATCGCCTCCTCGTGGTCCATGGCGCGGCGGTAGCTGCGGTTGGAGGTCATCGCGTGGAAGGCGTCGCAGGTGGCGATGATCATCGCCCCGCGGGGGATCTCGGCCCCGGCGAGGCCGTCGGGGTAGCCGCCGCCGTCGAAGCGCTCGTGGGCGGAGCGGACCAGCGGCGCGACCGGGGCGAGGAAGGGGATCCGTTCGAGCATGCGGGCGCCGATCGCGGTGTGCTCGTCCATGCGGGCGCGCTCGGCCGGGGTCAGCGGGCCGGGCTTGCGCAGGATCTCGCCGGGGACGCCGATCTTGCCGACGTCGTGGAGCAGGGCGCCGTAGCGCAGCCGTTCCAGCTCGGCGCCGACGACCCCCATCCGCTCGCCGATCGCGGCCGCGAGGTCGGCGACCTCGTTGGCGTGGTCGGCCGTGTATGCGTCCTGCAACTCGACCGCATCGGCGAGCACCCCAACGGTGGTGAGGAAAGCCCCCTCCAGTTCGGCGACGAGCTGGCAGCGGTGGATCGCCGCGCCGACCTGGCTGGCGACCACGTGGGCCAGCAGCAGGTCCTCCTCGGCGAAGGCGCCCGGCTGCTCCTGCTCGAGGTTCATCACGCCCCAGATCGAGCCGGCGACGCTGATCGGCAGCGACAGCTCCGAGCCGGGGTCGGTGCGCGGGTTGCGGGTCAGGTAGTCGGAGTCGAGGCGGGTGTCGTTGACCATCGCCGCCCGGCCGTGGCGGGCGACGCGGCCGTTGACCCCGACCTCGACCGGTTGCTCCTGGGCGAGGAAGTCGGTGAATTCCTCGGCCAGCGGCCCGGCTCCGTTGACGACCCGCAGGTAGCCGTCGGGGTCGAGGCGCTGGACGACGGCGAGGTAGTAGTCGAAGGACTCGTGCAGCAGCCTCACGGCGACGCCGGCCACCTCCTCGATGCTGTAGGCGTGGGCCAGATCCGTGGCGAGACGGCTGGCGACGAGCAGCCGCTCGGTCTGGACGGAGGTGTCCTGAACCGCGCTCGTCACCGGCAGGTTGCTCGTACTGGGCTCCACGCACGAGGTTATCGGCGAACCTCCGTGCGTCTTTAGGCCGACTATCCTCAGACGCTCATGAGTGGGGAGCAGTCCGACATCGTCGTGATGAAGTTCGGCGGCACCTCGGTTGCCGGGGCCGAGCAGATCAAGCGTGCCGCTGGGCGGATCGTCGCCGCCCGCGAGGCCGGCAACCGGGTGGTCGCGGTGCTCTCGGCCCGCGGCAAGACCACCGACGAGCTGGTTGCCCAGGCGCAGGAGATCTCCGAGCGCCCGGTCGCCCGCGAGATGGACATGCTGCTCTCGACCGGGGAGCGGATCTCCTGCGCGCTCTGCGCGATGGCGATCCACGACATGGGCCACGAGGCGATCTCGCTGACCGGCTCCCAGGCCGGGATCGTCACCGACTCCTTCCACACCAAGGCGCGCATCGTCGACGTCCGGGCCGACCGCATCGAGCGGGCGCTGGAGGAGGACCGGATCGTCCTCGTCGCCGGCTTCCAGGGGGTCTCGACCGAGAGCCGCGACGTCACCACGCTCGGCCGCGGCGGCTCCGATACCACCGCGGTCGCCCTCGCCGCCGCGCTCGAGGCCAGCGTCTGCGAGATCTACACCGACGTCGCCGGCGTCTTCAGCGCCGACCCGCGGCTCGTCCCCGACGCCCGCAAGCTCGACCAGGTCTCCTTCGAGGAGATGCTCGAGATGTCGGCCTCCGGGGCCGGCGTGCTGCAGTTGCGCTCGGTCGAGTACGCCCGCAACCACGGCGTCCGCATTCATTGCCGCAGCAGCTTCGAGGACGGTCCCGGTACCCTCGTCGTTGCCGAGGACGAGACCGTGGAGCAACCTTTCGTAACCGCCGTCACCCACTCCAGCGCGGAGGCCCGCGTGACGCTGACCGGTGTCCGCGACGAGCCCGGCGTCGCCGGCCGCATCTTCGGCGCGCTCGCCGGGGCCAACGTCAACGTCGACGTGATCATCCAGAACGAGCCGGTCGGCGGCGACCAGCTCGCCGACCTCTCTTTCACCGTCGACCGCGCCGACCTGCAGACCGCCAAGGACACGATCGCTGCGCTCGGCGACGTCTCGCTCAAGGTCCGCACCGACGAGCAGATCGGCAAGGTCTCGATCATCGGCGCCGGCATGCGCTCGCACCCCGGCGTCGCCGCCAAGGTCTTCGAGGTTCTGGGGGAGGAGCGGATCAACATCGAGATGATCTCCACCTCCCCGATCAAGATCTCCTGCGTCATCCCGGCCGACCGCGTTCCCGACGCCGTCCAGGTCCTGCACAGGACCTTCGAGCTCGGCGATGAGGCGGTCCGCCCCGAGGACCCGACCGGGCCCGAGCACCGGCCCACGGTCGCCGGCTAAGCCCTCGTCATACTCAAAGCGATGACGAGCAATGGCTACAGAGTCGGAGTTCTGGGCGCGACCGGGCTGGTCGGGACGACCATCCTCGAGCTGCTCGCGGCGCGCGAGTTCCCCGCCGCCGAGGTCGTCCCCTTCGCCTCCGCGCGGTCGGCCGGCAAGGAGATCGAGTGGAACGGCCAGGTCCTCACCTGCCGCGAGCTGAACGGGGACTCGATCCAGGACCTAGACCTCGTCCTCTCCTCGGCCGGCGGCTCGATCAGCGCCGAGTGGACGCCGCGCCTGGTCGAGGCCGGCGCCGTCGTCGTCGACAACACCAGCTACTGGCGCATGCACGACGACGTGCCCCTGGTCGTCTCCGAGGTCAACCCGGAGGCGCTCGCCGACCATAAGGGGATCGTCGCCAACCCCAACTGCTCGACGATGCAGATGGTGGTGGCGCTGAAGCCGCTGTTCGACGCGGCCGGGATCGAGCGCCTCGTGATCTCCACCTACCAGGCGGTCTCCGGCACCGGCAAGGCCGCGATCGACGAGCTGCGCGAGCAGTCGCGGGCGGTGCTCGACGGCGGTGCGCCGGAGGCGCGGATCTACCCGCACCAGATCGCCTTCAACGCCCTGCCCCAGGCCGGCAGCTTCCCCGACGGCGACGACCACACCGACGAGGAGCGCAAGCTGATCAACGAGACCCGCAAGATCCTCGGCGACGACTCGATCCGGGTCAGCGCCACCTGCGTGCGGGTCCCCGTCGTCACCGGCCACTCGGAGGCGGTCAACGTCGAGACCCGCGAGGACCTCAGCCCCGAGCAGGCGCGCGAGCTGCTGGCCGCCGCCCCGGGTGTGACCGTGGTCGACGACCCCGCCGCCGGCGAGTACCCGCTGGCCACCGCGGCCGCCGGCAAGGACGGCGTCTTCGTCGGCCGCATCCGCCGCGACCCCGGCAACGAGCGCGCCCTCGACCTCTTCATCGTCGCCGACAACCTGCGCAAGGGCGCGGCCACGAATGCCGTCCAGGTTGCTGAGTTGCTCGTCGAGCGCAACCTGATCGGCGCGGGTCGAGTTAGTGCGCCATAGGTGTACTAAGTCGACCCACCCCGGCTGAGTCGCCGTAGCGCGAAGGGTGCAAGCAGCGTGGTGAGGACCGACATTCCGACCACGACCGCGAACAGCTCGGCGTCGACGACGCCCTCGGCGGCGCCGATCGAGGCGACCACGATCCCGACCTCGCCGCGGGGGATCATCCCGACCCCGACGATCGCCGCTTCCTCGCGCCCGAGCGGGCGCGCCGCCAGGTATGCAGGGACGAGCTTGGTCGCGGCGGCGAGGACCGTCACCCCGGCCAGCAGCAACAGGGTGTCGGCCTCGAACAGCGCTCCCAGGTCGAGCTCGATCCCGATGAAGGCGAAGAAGAAGGGCGGGAAGAACCCGTAGAGCGGCCTCACTTCTTCCTCGATCGAGTTCTGGTCCTTGGTCTCGGCGACGATCATCCCGGCGAGGAAGGCGCCGATCAGCGCCGCCAGCCCGATCTCGGCGGCGAAGGCGGCGAGGCCGAGGCAGAGGATCACCGCCGGCAGCAGCGGCGAGTCGGCGAAGCGGGGCGCCTGCAGCAGCTGCGGCCGGCTGCTCAGCAGGCGGGTGCCGCCGAGCGCGACGAAGGCGACGAAGGCCAGCGCGACCGCGAGCGCCAGCGCGATCTCGCCCGCGTCGACGCCGCCCTTGGCCGCCATCCCGACCGCGACCGAGAGCAGGATCAGGGCGAGGATGTCGTCGACCACAGCGGCGCCGAGCACGGTGCGGGCGGCGGGGCGGCGGGCGATCCCGAGCTCGAGGAAGGTGGCGGAGGTGATGCCGGCGCTGGTCGCGGCCAGGGCGGCGCCGAGGAAGACGCTGGTCTCGGTGCTCTCGCCCAGGGCCAGCCCGAGCCCGAGTCCGCCGAGGAAGGGGAGGACGACGCCGGCGCTGCCGACCGCGACCGCGACCCGCCCGACCGCCCGCATCTCCGAGAGCCGCGTCTCCAGCCCGACCCAGAAGAGCAGGAAGACGACCCCGAGCTCGGAGAAGACCCGCAGCACCTCGTTGACCTCGACCCAGCCCAGCACCGCCGGCCCGACCAGCACCCCGCCGAGGATCTCGCCGACGATCGCCGGCTGCCCGATCCGCTTGAACACCTCGTCGCCGAGCTTGGCCGCGAGCAGGACCAGGAACAGGTCAGTCAGGACCCCGGCGGCGTCGGCCGCGGCGATGGGCAGGGGAAGGGGCACGATCGCCCCAGGCTATTGCCCGCGCGGAGCGTCAGGCGGGAACGCCGGAGCTCAGGCGCTCCTCGACCCAGCCGGTCGAGGCGATGTGCTTGCTCATCCCCAGCTGCTTCGGGTCGGCGCCGAGCGCCAGGCCGACCAGCTGCGGCAGGTGCAGGACGGCGAGCCCGAGGTCGCGGTTGACGACCTTGGCCGCCTCCGGCTGCTGCATGTCGAGGTTAAGGTGGCAGAGCGGGCAGGGGGTGACGAGGCAGTCGGCGCCGGCGTCGATCGCGTCGCCGACGTGGGTCCCGGCCTGCTTCAGCGAGGTCTCGCGGTTCATCGTGATCACCGGGAAGCCACAGCATTTGCGCGCCCCGTCGTACTCGACGACCTCGCCGCCGAGGACCTTGATCACCTGCTCGAGGTAGATGTCGCGGTCGGGGTACTCGTCGTAGCCGAGCCGCTCCTTCGGGCGCACGATGTAGCAGCCGTAGAAGGGGCCGACCCGGAGTCCGGAGAGCGGCCGCTTCACCTGGGCGGCCAGTTTGTCCAGCCCGTAGTCCTCGACCAGCAGCCAGAGGAAGTTTTTGTTGTTCCAGGAGCCGTCCTCCGACTTCTCGTAAGCGAGGCCCTGGCCGGAGAGCACCTCGTTGACGTGGGCGCGGTAGGAGGAGTCGGCGTCGAGGCGCTGCTGGCACTCCGACTGCGCGCCCTGGCAGGTCGAGCAGATGTTCATCATCGAGAGCCCGGTCTGCTGAGCGAGCGCGAAGGTGCGGGCGTTGAGCGTGTCGGCCAGCTCCTGGTTGTGCTCGGCGATCACGCCGGCGCCGCAGCAGTTGGCGCGGTCGAGGGTGACCAGCTCGATCCCCAGCTTCTCGGCGACCAGCGCCATCGAGCCGTGCAGCTCGGGGGTGAAGCCGCGCGAGACGCAGCCGGGCCAGTAGGCGACCTTGATCTGCTCGCTCATCGGGACTCCTCTCCCTTCGCCTCGGCGGAGGCGGCGGCCTCCGCGGCCAGCGTCTCCTCGGTCGGCTCGTCGGGCTCGGGTTCGACGTCCTCCTCGCCCTTGATGTACAGGTTGAATTCGAAGTTGTGCTGCTCGGTGTGGTCGTAGATCGCCTGGACCTCGTCCTGGGCGTCGCCGGGCAGCTTGTGGTGGATGCCGGGGATCAGCTTCGGCAGCGAGCGCATCTTGCCGGTTTTGATCCCGCGGATCGCGGTCGGGATCGAGCCGAGCATTTCCTTGATCGCCCGTTTGCTCGGTTTCAGCTTGCCTTTCAGGCCGGGCGCGAAGGACTCCTGCAGCAGCAGCGACTCGTCCAGGGTCCCCTTCTTCTCGATGATCTTGACGAAGGCGATCTCGTGGTCGTGGCCGCTGTTGGGGTCTTCGATCCCCTCTTCGCCGGCGCGACGGCGCAGGCGCATGATCTGGTCCATCGGCGCCACGTCCTTGGGGCAGGCGTCGACGCAGCTGAAGCAGTGGGTGCAGTCGTAGATCCCGTGCGGGTCGGCGGCGAGGTCGTGCAGGCGCTCGACCGTCTCCGCGTCGCGCGGGTCGCCGACGAAGCGGTAGGCCTTGGCCAGCGCCGCCGGGCCGATGAACTCGGGGTCGGCTTCCATCGAGAGGCAGGAGGAGACGCAGGCGCCGCACTGGATGCAGGCCATCGGCTGGGTGATGTCGAGCATCGATTCCGGCTCGACCACGTACTCGCGCTCGGGCGCCTCGCCGTGGGGGAGGAGCCAGGGGGTGACGCGGCGGATCTTGGTCCAGTGGGTCGACTCCATGTCGGTGATCAGGTCCTTGACCACCGGCATGTTGCCCATCGGCTCGATCACGATCGGCGCGTTCTCGACCTTCTCGCCCAGCGCCGAGGCCTTCTTGTCCGCCAGCTCCTGGGCCTCCCCGATCTGGGTCTTGCAGCCGAGCCCGGACTGGCCGTTGATCTTCATCCCGCAGGAGCCGCAGATCGCCGCCCGGCAGGAGCAGCGCACGGCGAGCGAGCCGTCGTCGCGGTCCTTGGCCTGGAGCAGGCCGTCGAGGATCGAGAGCGAGGGCTCGAGGTCGACCTTGAACTCCTCCCAGTACGGCCCCTGGCCGCTCTCGGGCTGGAACCTGCGGACTTTGATCGTGTAATCGGCCATCAGTATTTCCTCTCTTCAGGTTCCCACTGGGTGATGGTTACCTCTGAGTAAGAGATCTCGGGCCCGTCGTCGGTCTGCTCGAGGTCGATGTGTTTGAGCCACTCCTCGTCGTTGCGCTCCGGATAGTCGGTGCGGTACTGCGCACCGCGGCTCTCCTTGCGCTCCAGGGCGGCGATGCAGGTGCACTCGGCGTTGTCGAGCATGTACCCGAGCTCGATCGCGCCAAGCAGGTCCTGGTTGAAGATGCTGCCGTGGTCGTCGATGTAGGCGGTCTTGGCCTCCTCCTTGAGGCGGCGGACGATCTCCAGCGCCTCCTGGATCCCGGCCTCGTCGCGGAAGACCGCGACCTTGCCGTCCATCGTCTGGCCCAGCTCGAGCTTGATCTCGGA
This sequence comes from Solirubrobacterales bacterium, assembly GCA_036276995.1. Classification (GTDB taxonomy): domain Bacteria; phylum Actinomycetota; class Thermoleophilia; order Solirubrobacterales; family 70-9; genus VAYN01. Next base: position 9,917 of record DASUNU010000162.1, on the reverse strand, counting down.
GACGCGGCGGCCGGAGCCGTGGGCGCGCGAGTTGATGTCGGCGATCATCGCCTCCTCGTCCTCGAGCACCTGGCGCGAGGGCCGCGAGCCCTCGATCCGCTTCGCCCGCGAGGCCGCGTCGCGACCGCTGCGCTTGCCGAAGATCAGCGTGTCGAGCAGCGAGTTGGCGCCGAGCCGGTTGCCGCCGTGGACGGAGACGCAGGCGGTCTCGCCGGCCGAGTAGAGGCCGGGGATGTCGGTGCGGCCGTCGATGTCGGTCTTGACCCCGCCCATCGTGTAGTGGTTGCCCGGCTTGATGTGGATCGGTTCCTTGGTGATGTCGACCCCGGCGAAGTCGCGGCCGACCAGGACGATCTCGCGCAGCGCCTCGTGCACGCGCTTCTTCGGCACCACCGTGATGTCGAGGGCGACGGTCCCGTCGGGGAAGCCGCGGCCCTCGTTGATCTCGGTCTGCTCGGCGCGGGAGACGACGTCGCGCGAGGCCAGCTCCATCTTGTTCGGCGCGTACTTCTCCATGAAGCGTTCGCCGTTCTTGTTGAGCAGGTGCGCGCCCTCGCCGCGGGCGCCCTCGGTGATCAGGAAGCCCTTGCCCGCCAGCGTGGTCGGGTGGTACTGGATCATCTCCATGTCCATCAGCTTCGCCCCGACCCGGTAGGCCATCGCGATCCCGTCGCCGGTGCAGATCAGCGCGTTGGTGGTCGGCTTCCAGACCTGGCCGTTGCCGCCGGTGGCGAGGATCACGGCTTTCGCCTGGAACAGCTCCATGCGGCCATCGGCGACGTTGCGGGTGACGACGCCGCAGCACTCGCCGTTCTCGTCGATCGCCAGCGCGGTCGAGAACCACTCCTCGTAGCGGGCGACCGAGTCGGAGTACTTCATCAGCTGCTCGTAGAGCACGTGCATGATCGCCTGGCCGGTGATGTCGGCGACGTAGTACGTGCGGGCGGCGGAGGCGCCGCCGAAGGCGCGGGTCCCGAGCTTGCCCTCCTCGTTGCGGTGGAAGGTGACGCCGAGGTGCTCCATGTGGAGGATTTCCTCCGGCGCCTCGCGGGCCATGATTTCGATCGCGTCCTGGTCGCCCAGGTAATCGGAGCCCTTGATCGTGTCGAAGGCGTGTGACTCCCAGGAGTCGTCGGGGTTCAGCGCGGCGTTGATGCCCCCCTGCGCGGCGTTGGAATGGGACCTCACCGGGTGGACCTTGCTGATGATCCCGACCGAGACGCCTTGCTCAGCCGCGGCGAGGGCGGCGCGCTGGCCTGCGAGGCCGGCGCCGATTACGAGAACGTCATGGGTAGGCACGAGGCCGGACTCTATAGAGCGAAAATCCGAGTTCGTAGTCGGAATTCAGCGGCTCAGAGCCAGCGGTCGCCGAGGCGTCGGATTGCGGCCTCCGCGAGCTTGATGCCGTCCTCCACGGTGTCGAAGTTGACGTTCTCCGCGAGGTCGTGCCACCAGTGGTAGTTGGCGGGCTGCTTGAGGTCGGTGCAGCTGGCCAGGGCAGCGGTCTCGTAGCCGGCGGCCAGTGGCTCGAGGCCGTCGGTGCCGTTGTGCAGGCGCAGGTTGGGGAAGAGGTCGATGCCGAGCTCCTCGGCCAGGCCGTCCATCAGGGCCAGCGAGCGGGGCGGGTACTCGTGCATCTTCAGGAAGCCCTCGCCGCGCAGGACCAGCAGGTGGGGCGAGCCGAGCGTCTCCAGGCAGAGGAAGAAGGTGCTCTCGCGCGGCAGCGCGTGGAAGTGGCGCTCGCCGAAGGCTTTGATCCCCTCGCTGAACGACTCCTCGGCGCCGACCGAGAGCAGGACGACGCGGATGCCCTCGACCGGCTGCTCGCGCAGCCGCTGCGCCAGCGCCAGCAGGCCGACGACCGCGGTGCCGTTGTCGTTGGCCCCGGGGACGACAGGGCGCGAGCCGATCTCCGCCATCGCCGCGACCGAGCCGAGGCTGAGGAAGGCGCCGAGCCTGGTCAGCGGGCGCCAGCGCAGCAGCGCCCCGAGCCCGGCCAGCAGCGGGCCGCCGACCACCGGCGCCATCAGCATCGGGCTGGTGTCGGTCTTCTCGATCAGCCCCAGCCGGTTGGCGATCTGGGGAATCTCCGGGTGGAAGACGATCCCCGAGTGGGCCGAGTCGTGGTGGGCGATCAGGACGATCGTCCGCTCCGCCTCGAGGTCGCCGGTTTCGCAGACGACGTTGTAGGTCGTGCGCTTGGCGAGCACGCGGCGCAGGCGGCGCTGCCCGGGCGGGAAGTCGTCGGCGATGCCGGCGGCGCCGATCGCCCCCAGCAGCCCCCCGAGCAGGCGGTGACCGCGGCGCCCCGCGACCGCGGCGAGGACGCCGAGCGCCGCGCCCAGCCCCAGCGGCCACCAGTAGGTCCCGTGCGCCGGCTCGGCCTCGATCCGGGCCTCGGCCCCGAGCTCGGCGAACTGCGCGACCAGCCACTCGGCGGCCCGGCGCTCGCCCTCGGAGGCCGAGGGGCGGTCGATCTTCTCCAGTTCCTCGAGCCGCTCCCGCAGCCAACTCTGGTCCACCGCCATAGGAGCGAAGACGCTACCCGCTTACCATGGGGCCGTGTTCGGCGGCCGCTCCTTCACCCTCTTCCGCTTTCGCGGGATCAGGATCTCGGTCGACTGGTCCTGGTTCCTGATCCTCTTCTTCCTGATCTTCTGGATGGCCGACTTCTACGGCGACCTGCTGGACGAATCGGCTGCCTCCACCGTCCCCTTCGGGCTGGCGGTGCTGAGCACGGTCGGGTTCTTCGGCTCGATCCTCCTGCACGAGCTCGGCCACGCGGTGGTGGCGATGCGCAACGGGATCGGCATCACCGGGATCCAGCTCTGGATCTTCGGCGGGATGGCGCGGATGGACCGCGAAGCCGAGAGCCCGATGACCGAACTGAAGGTGGCATTGGCGGGGCCGGCGGTGACGCTGGCGATCGTCGTCGCCCTCGCCGCCGGCGGCATCGCCGCGGTCGGCTGGGGCGAGTTCCGCGAGGCGGCGGTGCTGGAAACGAGCGCCGGGGTCTCCGGGGTGATGGCGATGGTCGCCTGGCTGGCGACGATCAACCTGCTCGTCCTGCTCTTCAACCTGATCCCGGCCTTCCCGATGGACGGCGGCCGCGTCGCCCGCGCCGTCGCCTGGTGGCGGACCGGCAACCGCACCTCGGCGACCCGCTTCGCCGCCAACCTCGGCCGCGTCCTCGCCTACGTGATCATGGCCGGCGGCCTCGCCCTGATCTTCGCCGGCGACCTCTTCGCCGGCGTCTGGCTCGCCCTGATCGGGATGGTGATCAACGGCTCCGCCCGCGGCGCCGCGATGCAGACCAGGCTCACCAGCAAGATCAGCGAGGTCCGGGTCGCCGACGTGATGGACCGCGAACCGGTCGCGATCCCGGGCGAGCTCAGCGTCGAGCGGGCGCTCGACGAGTACTTCCTGCGCTACCGCTGGCCCTGGTTCCCGGTGGTCGACGCCGCCCACCGCTTCCTCGGCCTGGTCGTCCGCGACAAGGCCGACGAGGTGCCCGAGACCTCGCGCACGACCTCGCTCGTCTCCGACCTGCTCGAGCGCGACGACGGCACCTTCCAGGTCCGTGACGACACCCCGCTCGACTCGCTGCTCGGCAACCAGAACCTGCGCCGCTTCGGCGCCCTGATGGCGGTCGACGCCGAGGGCAAGCTCAGCGGCGTGATCACGATCGAGCAGGTCGGCCGCGCCCTGCGCGACGCCGAGGCCTGATGGCCGCCGCCGACGAGGCGGAAATCCGCGCCCTGATCGAGCGCTGGGCGGCGGCGGTCCACGCCGGCGACCTCGATGCCGTCCTCGCCGACCACGCCGCGGACATCGTCATGTTCGACGTGCCGCCGCCCGACGACGGCGTGCGTGGCCTTGACGCCTACCGCCGCACCTGGCCGCCCTTCTTCGAGTGGCAGGCGGGAGGCGCGGTGTTCGAGATCGTCTCGCTGGAGATCGCCGCCGGCGAGGACGTCGCCTACGCCCACGCCCTGCTGCGCTGCGGCACCCCCGAGGAACACGCCGAGCGCCCCGAGCGCCGCCTCCGTCTGACGCTGGGCCTACGCAAGCAGGGCGGGCGATGGACCGTCGCCCACGAGCACCATTCCTTTCCTCTGGACTAGATGACCGCGCGATGCCGCGCGATGATGCGCGCGAAGTCGGTGCCCGCCGGCAGGGTCCCGAAAGCCTGGCCCCAGTCGCCGGTGAGGCGGGAGGCGCAGAAGGCATCGGCGACGGCCTCGTCGCCGTAGCGGACCAGCAGCGAGGCCTGCAGGGCCAGCGCCATCCGCTCGACCACGCGGCGGGCGCGGGTCTCGATCGTCTCGACCTCGCCGGGAATCTCCTCCCGCAGCGCCTTCGCGTAGGCATCGAGGCGGGGCTCGGCGACCGCGCCCTCCTCGACCTCGGCGAAGAAGGCCTCGAGCGCGGCCGGGCTCTTGATCATCGCCCGCAGCACGTCGAGGCACTGGACGTTGCCCGAGCCCTCCCAGATCGAGTTGAGCGGGCTCTCGCGGAAGAGGCGCGGCATTCCCGACTCCTCGACATAGCCGTTGCCGCCGAGGCACTCGAGCGCCTCGCCGGCGTGCATCGGCGCCCGCTTGCAGATCCAGTACTTGAGCACGGCGTTGGCGATCCGCTTCAGGTTGGCCGCCCCTTCGTCGCCGGCGATCGCCTCGTCGTAGGCGCGGGCCAGCCGCATCGCCGCGATCGTCGCCGCCTCCGACTCGACCGCGAGGTCGGCGAGGACGTTGCGCATCAGCGGCTGCTCGCTCAGCTCGCGGCCGAAGACCGAGCGGTGGCTGGCGTGGTGGATCGCCCCCGCGACCCCGGCCCGCATCCCGGTGGCGCCGCCGATCACGCAGTCGAGCCGGGTGTGGTTGACCATCTCGATGATCGTCCGCACGCCGGCGCCCTCCTCGCCGACCAGCCAGGCCGAGGCATCGTCGAACTCGATCTCGCTGGAGGCGTTGGAGCGGTTGCCGAGCTTGTCCTTCAGCCGCTGTAGGCGGAAGCGGTTGCGCTCGCCGTCCGGGGTCCAGCGCGGGAAGAGGAAGCAGGAGATGCCGCCGTCGGCCTGGGCGAGGACGAGGAAGGCGTCGCACTGGGGCGCCGACATGAACCACTTGTGGCCGCTCAGCACATACTCGCCGCCGGGTCCGCCGCCGTTCACCGGCCGCGCCACGGTGGTGTTGGCGCGGACGTCGGTGCCGCCCTGCTTCTCGGTCATCCCCATTCCGGCCAGGGCGCCCGACTTGTCGGGGGCCGGGGCGTTGAGCGGGTCGTAGGTGGCGGAGAAGAAGCGCGGCTCCCACTCGGCGGCCAGCTCCGGCTGCGTGCGCAGGGCCGGGATCACCGAGTAGGTCATCGAGATCGGGCAGCCGACCCCGGCCTCGGCCTGGGAGAAGCACATGAAGGCGGCGCCGCGGGCGACGTGGGCGCCCGGCCGCGGCTCGCGCCAGGGCGAGGCGTGCAGCTCGTGCCCGACCGCGGCGGTCATCAGCTCGTGCCAGGCGGGGTGGAACTCGACCTCGTCGACGCGGTTGCCGAAGCGGTCGTGGGTGCGTAGCTTCGGCCCGTGCTCGTTGGCCAGCCGGCCCAGCGTCTGCGCGTGCTCGCCGCCGGCGTAGGCGCCGACCGCGGCGATCCGCGCCTCGGCCCAGTCGGCGCCCTCGCGCCGCACCGCCTCGACCAGCGGCCGGTCCGCCTCGTAGACGTTGTAGTCAACCAGCGGCGGTGGCTGGTTCACGACCTCGTGGTTGCCGAAAGTGGGGCGCTCCGCGGTAGCCATCCGTACCCGATTGTCGCAGCTAGGCGTTTGTCCATACGTTCACGCGACGACCCCGCTGGGTAGATAGCATCGCGCGCCGGTGTCCAAGATCCAGGTCAAGAACCCAGTCGTCGAGCTCGACGGCGACGAGATGACCCGCATCATCTGGTCGTTCATCAAAGAGCAGCTGATCCTGCCCTACCTCGAGCTCGAGCTGAAGTACTTCGATCTCGGGATCGAGAGCCGCGACGCGAGCGAGGACCAGATCACGGTCGACGCCGCCAATGCGATCAAGCGGTACGGGGTGGGCGTCAAGTGCGCGACGATCACGCCGGACGAGGCGCGGGTCGAGGAGTTCGGCCTGAAGGAGATGTACCGCTCGCCGAACGGGACGATCCGCAACATCCTCGGCGGCGTCATCTTCCGCGAGCCGATCGTGATCTCCAACGTGCCGCGCCTGGTGCCGGGCTGGACCAAGCCGATCGTGATCGGCCGTCACGCCTTCGGCGACCAGTACCGCGCCACCGACCTGGTGGTGCCGGGGGAGGGGACGCTCACTCTTACCTACACCCCCGTGGACGGCTCCGACCCGGTCGAGCTCGACGTCTACGACTTCCCCGCCGGCGGCATCGCGATGGCGATGTACAACCTCGACGAGTCGATCCGCGAGTTTGCCCGGGCCTCGATGCGGTACGGGCTCAACCGCGGCTACCCGGTCTACATGTCGACCAAGAACACCATCCTCAAGCGCTACGACGGCCGCTTCAAGGACCTCTTCGCCGAGGTCTACGAGAGCGAGTTCAAAGCTGACTTCGAGGCCGCTGGTATCAGCTACGAACACCGCCTGATCGACGACATGGTGGCGGCCGCGCTGAAGTGGGAGGGCGGCTACGTCTGGGCCTGCAAAAACTACGACGGCGACGTCCAGTCCGACACTGTCGCCCAGGGCTTCGGCTCGCTCGGGCTGATGACCAGCGTGCTGATGAGCGCCGACGGCAAGACGGTCGAGGCCGAGGCCGCGCATGGCACCGTCACCCGTCACTTCCGCCAGCACCAGGAAGGCAAACCGACTTCGACCAACCCAATCGCCTCGATCTTCGCCTGGACCCGCGGTCTCGCGGCGCGCGGGCGGATGGATGACACCCCCGAGGTGTCGGCCTTCGCGGAGACGCTGGAGCGCGTGTGCGTGGAGACGGTCGAGAGCGGCAAGATGACCAAAGACCTCGCGCTGCTCGTCGGTGGTGGCCAGGAGTACCAGACCACCCAGGAGTTTCTCGCCTCGATCGACGAGAACCTCCATCAGGCGATGGCTTAGGTCGCAAACCCCCAACTCCGAGGAGACGATTTCGTGAGTACCCCCGTCAAGGTCACCGTTACCGGCGCCGCCGGCCAGATCGGCTACGCGCTGCTGTTCCGGATCGCCAGCGGCCAGATGCTCGGCCCGGACACCCCCGTCGTGCTGAGCCTGCTGGAGATCCCCGACGCGATCAAGGCGGCGGAGGGCACGGCGATGGAGCTCGACGACTGCGCCTTCCCGCTGCTCGAGAAGATCGAGATCACCGACGACCCCAAGCAGGCCTTCGACGGCTGCAACGTCGGCCTTCTGGTCGGGGCGCGCCCGCGCGGTCCCGGCATGGAGCGGGCCGACCTGCTCGAGGCCAACGGCGGCATCTTCAAGCCGCAGGGCGAAGCGATCAACGCCGGCGCCGCCGACGACGTCAAGGTCCTCGTGGTCGGCAACCCGGCCAACACCAATTGCCTGATCGCGATGTCGAACGCACCCGACGTGCCGCGTGAGCGCTTCACCGCGATGATGCGCCTCGACCACAACCGGGCGATCTCACAGCTTGCCAACAAGCTCAGCAGGCCCGTGTCCTCGGTCACCAACATGACCGCCTGGGGCAACCACTCGGCGACCCAGTACCCCGACCTGGTCAACGCCAGGGTCGACGGCGCCAGCGCCTGGGACGCGGTTGACGACGAGGCCTGGATCGCCGGCGAGTACATCCCGCGGGTGGCGAAGCGCGGCGCCGAGATCATCGACGCCCGCGGCTCCTCCAGCGCCGCCTCCGCGGCCAACGCCGCGATCGATCACATCCATGACTGGGTGCTCGGCACCCCCGAGGGTGACTGGGTCTCGATGGGAGTACCGGCCGACGGCTCCTACGGCATCGGCGAGGGAATCATCTGCGGCCTGCCATGCACCTGCAGCGGCGGCGAGTGGTCGGTGGTCCAGGGCCTGGAGATCCCCGACTTCTCGCGCGAGCGAATCGACGCCAACGTGATGGAGTTGCAGGAGGAGCGCGACGCGGTCAGCCAGTTGGGTTTGATCTAAGCGCACCACTTCCAAACTGAGCATGAAAAAGGCCGGCCCCTCGGGGCCGGCCTTTTTCATGAAGTAACTGTGGCTGGTGCTTAGCCCTGGCCAGGGAAGTACTGGCGGCCCTGCTTTTTGACCCGGCCCTCTTTCTCGAGGTCGCCGAGGACCCGGTAGAGGTAGTTCGGCTTGATCTTCATCTGCTTCGCGACGTCCGAAGCGCTGATGCCGGGCTCTTTCTCAATCAGACTCACGGCCTGGTCGGCACGGGTGCCGCCGCGGCGTTTACGGCGTTTGCGGCGGGGAGCAGCGGCAGTTGAGCCACCCGCGGAAGCGGCGGCTTTTTTGCCACGCGGACGGCCCGGGGCGCGCCGGGTCGCTTTGCCGCCAAGCTCGGCCAGTGCGCGCTCGAGGCGCTTACGCTCCTCGTCGAGGTCGGCAAGGCGCTTCTCTACAAGCTCTCTCGCCTCGTCGAGAACGTTCGTGGAACTGGGCATCGGTTTCCTTTCCATCCAATAAGGGGCTACTGATTAACCGTAAGGAGAGTGTGGCACAGTCACATTCACTGTGACTCTTTATTTAGTCAAGAACACTTCGTCCACTGGCCGTTTGGTTGAAACGGCGATGTTCGGAATGAGGCGCGCTGCGGCGCGCGGCGCCGCTTTAGTGGTTGCGCCTGCGCGGCAGGGTGCGGAAGACGACGTCCCAGAGCGGTGAGGAGACGCCGTAGCCGAAGCGGTGATCCTGGAAGTGATGACGCATGTGCTGCTCGCGCAGCTTCTTGCCCATCTCGGACTTCGGCACGAAGTGGTGCACGTAGTAGTGCGTGTAGTCATAGATCAGGTAGCCGAAGATGAAGCCGCCGAAGAGCGGGAAGGCGGTCTCGCCGAAGATCAGCCAGAAGGCGCCGAAGAAGAGGGCGGCGAGGGGGATCGAGACCGACGGCGGCATCACCAGGCGCATCTTGTCGTTGGGATGGTCATGGTGGATGCCGTGGATGATGAAGTGCATGCGGCGCCCGAAGGCGTTATCCGGCTCCCAGTGGAAGACGAGCCGGTGCAGCCAGTACTCGGTCAGGGTCCAGATTCCGATCCCGGCCAGTGAGAGCAGGATCAGCTCCCAGGCGGCGTAGCCCCGATCGGCCCCCAGCCACTCCATCGCCACGATCACCGGCACGAAGATGATCGCCGGCACGGCCGGATGGACGCGGGAGAAGAAGTTGAGGAATTCGCTCTTGAAAAGCGGCGGAGAAGCGGAGAGCTTCTCGGTGCGGTTATGAGCCTCCATCGGGGGCCAATAGTAGCGATGGGCTCCCGCGCTCCCGCAAGACGCGGGGAACCTGTGAAGTCTCTGTGTCAAAGAGGTAGCGATTTGCGGAATTGCCCCTCACGAGACCGTCGCGAGATTGCCAATATGCCCGCCCGTGCCGCGCAAGCCAAAAGCCCCCACCTGCGAGGACTGCTACTTCCACAAGAACATGCTCTGCGCGCTCGAGCTGAACGAGACCTGCGCGACGTTCCGGCCGAATCGCCCGGAGGGCCTCGTTCCGCCCAAGCAGCCCGTGCTCCTCATGCGGGCGCCGCGCTGGGCTTCGAAGCCTGCGTAAGCCCGGCTCCCCGGGCCCAAACGAGCGCCGGTTGCCCGCGCACCGTCTCTATGTGAACCTCAGAAGAGACGGCGCCGTCCGCGTCGCCAGAGCTTCTCTGCTGTGCGAGGGCGGGTCCCGGGCGCAACGCTCGCCGGAGCGGCTTTGGAGTTAGCCGCCAAGGGCCGGTACCCCTGTGCGGGAATGTCGCGAAGCGCGCGATATGCAATCTGATTCCTGCGCGC
>DASUNU010000161.1:0-5061 GCA_036276995.1 Solirubrobacterales bacterium | reverse complement strand
TGCTGCGCCTGTTTCATCAGGGCGTTCACATCGAAGCCCCCGGGTCCGCCTCCTCGCGCCACTAACTGACCTCCTCCGCGTCGAACTCGCTCTTCAGCCGCTGCAGCAGCTCTTCCTCGTCCATCTTCTCGTCCGCCGCGGCGGGTGCCGCAGCGGCGTCGGCCGCCGGCTCCTCGCCCTCGCCCTCCTCGAGCAGGACGTAAGTCGGTTTCAGCGCCCGCCCGGCGACCGCCTCGAAAGCGGCCGCCACCGCATCCCGCCGCTCCGGCGACTCCGCCTTGCGCTTGTTGAAGGTCCTATCCGCGGGAAACCCAACCTTGAGCCCCTCCCCATCGAGCGCCACCGGGCGCGCCCCCTCAAAGGTCGCGGCAAGCGCCGGCGCCGTCTCGGCCAGCTTGTCGAGGACCGCCGGCCAAATCCGGTGCAAGTCGCCCAGGTCGAGGTCGCTCTCATCTGCTGGCGCAGGCACGGAGTCCGCCGGCGACTCCTCGTCAGCAACGGCTTGTGCCCCTTCATCCGTTTCGGCGTTCGCCGCATCGTCCGGAGCAGTGGCGTCATCTGAAGCCCTACCGCCCCCAGCAAGCTGTCCCTCGAGCCGCTCGATCCTGCGTAGAAGTCCCTCGGTGCTGGGATCCAGGTCAGGCCGCGCCGCCTTCAGCAGCGCGATCTCCACCGCCATCCGCGCGTCGTCGCCCTCCCGCACCGCGGTCAGCGCGCTCGCCAGCTCGTCCACCGTCCGCACCAGGGTCGCGGTCCCGATCGCGCTCGCCTGCGCTTCCAGCCGGGCCGAGTCGGTGGCGGTGACGACGAAGGAGGTCGGCACCTCGCCGGTCGTCTGGGTGACCAGGAGGAAGCGCAGGTGGGCGAGCAGGTCGCGGGCGAACTGGGCCGGATCGCGGCCGGAACGGGCCATCTTCTCGACCCCGAGCAGGACCCCCTTCGGGTCCTCGGCCACGACCGCGTCGACCGCCTCGAAGAGCAGCTCGGCATCGGCCGCACCCAGCATCTGCAGGACGTCGTCGAGCTCGACGTGGCTGCCGCCGAAGGCGACCAGCTGGTCGAGCGTGCCGAGCGCGTCGCGGAAGCTGCCGGAGGCAGAGCGGGCGATCAGCGCCAGAGCCCCCTCGTCGACCTCGATCGACTCGGTCGCCGCCACCCGGGTCAGCACCTCGGAGATCTGCTCCAGCGAGGGCCGCTGGAAGTCGAAGCGCTGGCAGCGGTCGGCGATCGTCGCCATCACCTTGTGCGACTCGGTGGTGGCGAGCACGAAGACGGTTTTCGGCGGCGGCTCCTCGAGCGTCTTGAGGAAGGCGTTCCAGGCCTCTTTGGTCAGCATGTGCGCCTCGTCGAGGATGTAGACCTTCCAGTGGCCGCCGGCCGGGGCGTAGGCGACCCGCTCGCGCAGGTCGCGGACGTCGTCGACCGAGCGGTTCGAGGCGGCGTCCATCTCGATCACGTCGATCGAGATGCCGGCGGCGATCGTCGTGCACGACTCGCACTCGCCGCAGGGCGTCACGGTCGGCCCGCCGCGCTCGCAGTTCAGCGAGCGGGCCAGGATCTTCGCCATCGAGGTCTTGCCGGTCCCGCGCGAGCCGACGAAGAGGTAGGCGTGGTTGACCTTGTCCTGCTCGACCGCGTTGCGCAGGGTGCGGACCACGTGCTGCTGGCCCACCACCTCATCGAAGGAGCCTGGGCGGTGGCGTCTATATAGAGAGGTCGACTCGGTCATCAAGGGGTCGAGGCCAGTGTATCCACGGGCCGAGAGCGCCCCGGGTCGACTTTGTCCACCTATGGCGCACTAAGTCGCCCCACCCGGCGGGCGACCGCCCCGATACCGTGCGCGCGTGCCACCGAGGGTCTCCAGCTGGCTGGTGCCGGCCGCCTGGGTCGCCGCGGTGACGGCGGCGCTGCTGCTGCTCTTCCCCGTCGGCTTCCCCAACTACGACACGATTTACGCCCTCGTCTGGGGACGCGAACTGGCGCACGGGCTCAGCCCCGACACCGGTTCCGCCCTGCCCCCCACCCCGCACCCGCTGACCGAGCTGCTCGGCCTGGTCACGACCCCGCTCGGCGGCGGTGCGATCACGGTGACGATGGTCGTCGCCTACGCCGTCCTCGGCCTGATCGGGTTCTTCGTCTACCGGCTCGGGGCGATCTGGTTCGACCGCTGGGTCGGCGGCGTCGCCGCCGCGATCGTCCTCACCCGCGCCCCCTTCCTCTCCAACGGCCTGCGCGCCTACATCGACCTCCCCTACATCGCCCTCTGCCTCGCCGCCCTCCTGGTCGAGGCCAAGCGCCCCCGCGCCGGCTGGCCGGTCCTGGTGCTGCTCGCCCTCGCCGGCCTCCTCCGCCCCGAGGCCTGGCTCTTCGCCGGCGTCTACTGGCTCTGGCTGGCATTGGACGTCCGGCCGCTTCGCTGGCGCCGCGAGCGCTCGCCCCAGCAGCTCGTCTGGCTCGCGCTTCTCGCCACCGCCGGCCCAGTCCTCTGGGCGTTATTTGACGCGATCACCGCCGGCGACCCCCTCTACTCCTGGACCGGGACCAAAGAAACGGTGGAGACGCTGGAACGGCAAACCGGCCCGGTCGACCTCGTCTTATATGGACCGCGACGGCTCGGCGAGGTCCTGCAGTGGCCGGGGATGGTCGGCGCCGCCGGTGGCGTCGCTCTCGGCCTCGCCTTCCTGCGCCGCCGCTCGGCGCTCGGCGTCGCCGCCGCGGCGCTCGCCCTGCTCGCCTTCGCGATCCTCGCCTGCGGCGGCCTCGCGATCCTGCCCCGCTACACGATGCTGGCCGCGGCGATCCTGGCGATCTTCGCGGGGGTCGGCCTGCTCGGCTGGCGCCTGCTCGAGCCGGGCCACCCCTGGCGCCGCCGCTGGCAGGTCTTCGCCGGCGTGGTCGCGCTGATGTTCGTCGCCTGGGCGCCGAACCAGTGGGACCTCGACTCGCGCGTCGACACCGACCTCACCAACCAGGCCCGGATCGAGGGAGACCTCGCCGACCTGGTCGACGAAGGCGCCTTCGAGCCGCTCTGCGGCAAGATCGCCGTCCCCAACCACCGTGCCGTCCCCCGCCTCGCCTTCGGCCTCGACATCCGCCCGACCCAGGTCGTCAGCGCCAGCGAGGAAGCGATGCCGGACCGCGGCTACTTCGTCGCTCCGGCCAGCGAGTTCGTGGTCGAAAACTTCATCCTCGACCCCGGCGACCCGACCAGGGTCGACATCCCGGTCCCAGCCGGCTTCCAGCTCGTCGCCGAGAACGAGTCCTGGCTGGTCTACCGCAACTGCTGACCAGCGCTCTTGACTTTTGTCGCCCCCTGGGCGACCAAGTCAAAGGGTCAGGGCAGCACCGGCGGGGTCAGCTCGAAGCCGCGGTGGAAGCGCTGCGCGCTGACGCCGTCGCAGCTCTCCCGCGCATCTTCGGGACCGGCGCCCGAACGGTCCTCGGGGACGATCACCGCAAAGTTGGCGATGTCGCGGACGCCGAACTTCAGTTCGACGTGGACCTGGCCGTAGCGACCGCCTCCGTCTTCCTGCCAGTTGAGGATCAGTTTCCCGTTGGCGGGGATCGTGCGTCCCTCGGGAGCGCGGGCACCGCCGCTGAAGAACCGCTGTTCGCTCGGCGAGTCCGGAGCCTGGCAGGTGATCTGCATGTTGAAGTTGAGGTTGCGGACCTTGCGGTTGCGGACCTCGAAGACGACGTACTCGCCGCGCGGGCTCAGTGCGCCGTAGGTCCCATTGGGGATGACCGCGGTCGGCGCCCGGTGGGCGGGGCGAGCCGAGGAGTCCCCGGCAGCAAGCAGGCAGACGACGACGCCGAGCACCAGGATGGCGATGGCGGCGACAGCTTCACGCTTGAACGAGGGGGCGACGAGACGCATCCCGCACCTTGTCGGCCTCTCCGCGTCCCGACTTGAGCCCCGGTCGAGAACTCACGCGCCTGTCCTTGTCACCCAGAGGGTTACTAAGGACAGGCGCGGTTAGTCATTGAGGCGCTCGACCGCGTCGACCGCGGCGTGGGTCGCCGCCGCGAGGTCGGGGTCGGCGAGCTCGACCGCGGGCGGCAGCTCGATGTGGAGGTCGTTGGAGGGGTCGAGGCGGACGCGCAGGCCGGCGCTGCGCGAGTCGAGCACGTGGCCGCCGCGGCTCCGCCCCGCATCGATGAAGTGCAGGTGGTAGCCGCCGACCTCGATCCCCTCGACGTAGTCGGGGAAGCGGAAGCCGAGCATCGTCCCCTTCACGTCCTCGAGCTCGAACACGTGCTGGTCGGCGACGACCTCGGTCAGCGGCCGGTAGGGCGGGCTCTGGGTCGGGACCGAGCGGGCGCGGACGAGCTCGAAGCGGCCGTCGAGCCGGATCGCGCAGGTCGTCGCCTCGGGCGGGGTCAGCGCGTCGAGCCGCGCCAGCAGCGCTTCGTGCGCAAGCGGCTCCTCGATCGGCAGGTCGACCGCCGGCTCGAACCGCGTCACCACCGCGAACGGGGTCCGCTCCTCCGCGGCGACCGGGTGGATCGCGCCGTCGACGTCGGCGCGGAAGAACTCGCCGTCGAGGGCGATCATCTCGCCGTCGAGCCGGTTCAGCGTCCCCAGCCCGAGGTCACCGCGCTCGGCCAGCTCGGCGAAGCTGAGGTCGCCGTCGTAGGCGCCCTCCAGCAGGGCGCCGATCGTCGAGGCCTGGAACAGCACGTGCGCCTCGCGCTCGGCGTGCAGGTCGGCGTGCCGCATCGACTCCACGTGCAGCGATCTGATCCAGCGCTCGTCGAGCATCGCGCCGCAGTCTTACAACCGGGATAGCCTGATGCCCGTGTTCTCGGGGGGATTCAAGCGCTCCTCGCGCTATGGGTTGATCGGGGTCTTCGTCGTCGCCGCGCTGGTGGTCGCGATCGCGCTCGGCACCAACGGCGGGCAGAGCAACCCGAAGCTGACCTACGCGCTGATCTTCGGCGTGCTTGCCGTCTTCGTGATCGGCCTCTTCGCCCTGCAGCGCTCGGACATGGAGCGGGTCGCCGGCGGCAACACCCGCGACAGCGAACGCGCCGCGGCCGAAGGCGGCCGCCAGATCGAGA
>DASUNU010000160.1:0-7172 GCA_036276995.1 Solirubrobacterales bacterium | reverse complement strand
TGCATCGAGGCAGAGCTGGTCGGCGGCGACGGTGTAGGAGTCACGGGGGATCGAGTCGTCCTCCGGCTCGAGGGCGATGAAGGCGACGATGGCGACGATCAGGGCGATCGCCGTCGCCGCGGTGATGATCCGGGCCCGGCGCGTGGTGCCGATCAGGCGGTCGAGGCGGTCGCGTCCCCCGGTCCGCTGTTTCGACTCCCCGGCCTGCTCGAGCGCGGCGCCGCAGGAGCTGCAGTATCTGTCGCCGGGCTCGTTCGGGGTTCCGCAGCGGGGGCAGTGCACGCCGCCAAGCTATCCAATCCCCTGGCCACCGCGCCCGTCCTCTACATTGGCGGGGTGATCGATTCGGCGAGAAGGCCGCGCCGCGGGAACCTCGGTGTGATCGCCCTGCTCGGGGCCCTTCTGGTCGCTGTCGGCGCGCTCGGCTGTGGGTCGAGCGACGACTCGGGCACCACCGCCGGGGCCGCCGCGCCCCGGCCGGATTCCGAGGTCGTCGCCGGCGGTGAGCGCCCGCAGGCAGCCGGCTCCCCGTCCCGGGACCAGGGGAGCGGCGACCGCCGCGAGCCCGGGCAGGGCCGCCAGGACAACGCGCCCGCATCCGCGGGCGGAGACGTCGCCAGGGGGGCCGGGAAAAAGCCCGCTGGCGGGGGGAACGGCGCGGCGGACACCCCGTCGGCCCGGGGAGGGGCCGCCACGGTCAGGGCCGCCGCCGAACACTGCCCGCCGGGCCTCGATCTCGCCAGCTGCGAAACCCTGGTCAAGGGCGCAAAGCAGAGCGAAGGCTCCCCGTCCTACCCGGTCACGGCTCCGGATGACTGTCTGAAGGCGATGAGCAGGGAGGAGTGCGAAGCCCTCTACGCCGCGCAGAAACAGGCGGCGAGCGCGAACGGCGTCTCGGTCGGGGTCGAGGAATGCCTCGCCAGGCCGACGCCGGAGTGCGAAGCGGTGCTACGGCCGATCTTCGAACGCCAGCGCGAAGCAGAAGAAGCCGCCGGGTGAGCGTCGACGCTGCCGTCCTGCCCCGGATCGAGGTCGAGCCGGGGGAGCTGCCGCAGACGATGGCGGCCTGGGTGCTGCGGCCGGAGCGCGAGGGCGACCTCGCCAGCGCTTACGAGATCGAGGAGGTCGAGGTGCCGGAGCCGGGCCCGTTCGAGGTCGTGGTCCGGGTGATGGCCGCCGGGGTCAACTTCAACAGCATCTGGGCGGCGCTGGCGCAGCCGATCTCGATCTTCCCCTACGGCGACCATCCGCGCTGGGGCCACCACATCGGCGGCTCGGACTGCTCCGGCGTGGTCTGGAAGGTCGGCGCCGGGGTCACCCGCTGGAAACCGGGCGACGAGGTGGTGGTCCAGGCCAACTGGGCCTCCTACGAGGACACCGAGGTGCACGGGCTCGACCCGCTGGCGGCGCCGAGTCAGCTCGGCTGGGGCTACCAGACCACCTGGGGCTCCTTCGCCCAGTTCTGCAAGGTCCAGGCCCAGCAGCTGCTGGTCAAGCCGCCGGCGCTCTCCTGGGTCGATTCCTCCTCCTACGCGGTCACCTACTTCACCGCCTACCGGATGCTGATCACCAAATGCGACATGCAGGCCGGGCACAACGTGCTCGTCTGGGGTGGGGCCGGCGGGCTCGGCGTCTTCGCCGCCCAGCTCTGCGCGAACGCGGGGGCGAACGCGGTGGCGGTCGTCTCCTCGGCCGAGAAAGGCGAGCTGGCGAAGAGCCTCGGTGCGGTCGATTACATCGACCGCAACGAGTTCGCGGCGATGATCCGCCGCGGGGGCGAGAGCGCCGCGGAGGAGCGGCAGCGCGTCGCCGCGACCCGGGCCTTCGCCAAGCGGGTGCGGGAGATCCTCGGCGATGCACCCGACATCGTCTTCGAACACGTCGGCAGGGAGGTGTTCCCGGCCTCGGTCTTCACCGTGAAGCCGTTCGGCAAGGTCGTCACCTGCGGCGCCACCACCGGCTACGAGCTGGACTTCGACGTGCGCTACCTGTGGATGCGCCAGAAGCAGATCATCGGTTCCCACGCCTTCAACGCCTACGAGGCCTGGCGCGCCAACCAGCTGATCCACCAGGGCAGGATCCGCCCCGTGCTCTGGCGGGCGCTGGGGTTCGGCGAGCTGCCCGAGGCCCACCGCCTGGTGCAGGAGAACCAGCACGTGGGCAAGATCGCGATCACGATCGGCGTCGACGATGCGCGCGAGGGCAAGACCGCGCCCGGGCCCGACGCGATCTGGGTCGACATCGCCGCCTAGCGATGCGGCGCGGGGACTCCGGGCGGGTCACCGGCGAGCGGGTCTCGACCGCCGCCAACGGCTTCAACCCGACCTGGCAGCGCCACGTCGCCGCCTACGCCCGCTGCGCGCCGCTGCTGCCCCCCGGCAGGGTGCTCGACCTCGGCTGTGGGGTCGGCCATAGCTACGAGCTGCTGACCCCGCGGCAGTCCGTCGGTCTCGACCTCGATCCGGCGGCCCTCACCGGCCAGGAGCGCGAGACCAGGGTCGGCGACATGCGGGCGCTCCCGTTCGCGCCGGCCAGCTTCGACTCGGTGCTCGCGGTGCAGTCGCTCGAGCACGTCCCCGACCCGGAGCGGGTCCTGGCCGAGGCCCACCGGGTCCTGGCGCCGGGCGGGGTGGCGATCTTCGTTACCCCCAACCGGCTCACCTTCGGGCCACCGGACGAGGTGATCGACCCCTACCACCACATCGAGTTCTCGGCCGCTGAGCTGCGCGCCTGCTGCGAGCCGGTATTCGCCGCGGTCGAGCTGCTCGGCCTCTTCGGCTCGCCCCGCTATCTCGAGTGCGTCGCCGCCGAGCGGGCCGAGCTCGATCGCCTGCTGCGGCGCGACCCCCTGCGCCTGCGCCGCCTGCTGCCGCGCCGCCTGCGCCAGCACCTCTACGACGCCGGCCTGCGCCGCCGCCGGGCCGCCCCTGACCCGCGCGCCGCCGCGATCACCCCCGGGGACTTCGACCTCGCCCCGTCCCCCCTCGACGAGTCGCTGGACCTGGTCGCGGTCTGTCGCGCCGCCTGACAGCGGATAAACATTCTGTTTTTTTAGACAAGGACGACAAAACGACTTAAAGTCGCTTGACCGCTGTCGCGAATTGCATCGCGCAAAACCTGGGAGGTAAAGCGGTCGGCGAAGGGAGGGCGCCGCAGTCCCTCCTTTGATTCGAGTAGGGGGAGGATGCATGTTGAAGCGATCACTGCCGTCACCGGCGCTGGTCATCGCCTGCCTGGCGCTGTTCGTGGCGCTGGGCGGGACCGGGTACGCGGCCACGCAGCTCAGCGAGGGCCAGGGTCAGGCCAGCGCGAGCAAGAAGGCCAAGCAGGGCCCGCGTGGGCCGAAGGGCCCGAAGGGGGCAAAGGGCGCGAAGGGCGCGCCGGGCGAAAAGGGCGAGACCGGCCTGCCGGGTCAGAGAGGCACGGCCGGGGCCAATGGGACGAACGGTGCCCAGGGCGAGCGGGGGCCAAGCGACGGTTGGATCGCCAGCACCGACGCCCCGATCCCGCCGATCAGCAACTCGTTGGACGAGCCGACGGTCCTCGACTCCCTCGCTTTACCTGCGGGGAAGTGGATGCTGACCGGCCATGCGAGTCTGACCAACTTCTCCGGCGAAACCATCACCGCCCTCTGCTCGCTTAACGCTGGTGGCGAGCAGCTCGGCCTTGACATCGCGATCGATGCGCAGACGCCCGAAGAACTCAACGGCGACGCTGTGGTTCTCGGGGCGGCCGACCTGCCCGCGGGCGGCACCGTTGAGCTGGGCTGCTGGTCGACCAACAATCCTGGGAAAGAAGTTTACGTAACCGGCCCGTCCACTCCCACGCTGCAGGCGATTCAGGTCGAGAACCTGATCGAGGAATAGAACGCTCAGGCACGCCCCGCTCAGACCATGCGCGGGGCGTGCTTGCTGTTCAGCTCGCCGGCCGCGGCGGCCTCGTCGCGCTTGGCCCAGCGGTTGGCCTCGCGGCGGGCGAGGACCATCTTGTGGACCTCGTCAGGACCGTCGGCGAGGCGCAGCATGCGGCTGAAGCGCCAGAGCGGGGCGAGCGGGGTGTCGTCGATCATCCCCAGCGAGCCGTGGACCTGGATCGCCCGGTCGAGCACCTGCATCACCATGTTGGCGGCGACGACCTTGATCGCCGAGATCTGCTGACGGGCGGCGCGCTTGCCCTGGCTGTCCATCTTCCAGGCGGCGAACAGGGTCAGCAGCCGGGCCTGGTCGATTTCCATCCGCGAGGTGGCGATCGCCTCCTGCACGAACTGCTTGTCGGCCAGCGGGCCGCCGAAGGCGGAGCGCTCGTTGGCGCGGCGGCACATCATCTCGTGCGCCCGCTCGGCCGTTCCGATCGCCCGCATGCAGTGGTGGATGCGCCCCGGCCCGAGCCGGTCCTGGGCGATCTCGAATCCCGCCCCGCGTCCGCCCAGCAGGTTCTGCTTCGGCACCCGCACGCCTTCGTAGCGGATCTCGCAGTGGCCCGGCCCCTTGTCGTGGCCCATCACCGGCAGCGGCCGCACCAGGTTGAAGCCCGGCGTGTCGGTCGGCACGCAGATCATCGAGGCGCGGTTGTAGGGAGCGGCCTCGGGATCGGTGACGACCATCGCGATCGCCAGGTCGGCGCCGACCGCACCGGAGGTGAACCACTTGTGACCGTCGATCACCCACTCGTCGCCGTCGAGCTCGGCCCGGGCCTGCAGCAGGGTCGGGTCGGAGCCGGAGACCTCGAACTCGGTCATCGAGAAGCAGGAGCGGATCTGGCCCTCGAGCAGCGGCTCCAGCCAGCGTTCCCTCTGCTCGTCGCTGCCGTGCTCGGCGAGGATCTCCATGTTGCCGGTGTCGGGAGCGGCGCAGTTGAAGGCCATCGCCGCCGGCACCGGGCTGCGCCCCATCTCCTCGCAGAGCAGCCCGTATTCCCAGTTGCTCAGCCCGGGCCCGAACCGCTCGTCGGGCATGAACAGGTTCCACAGCCCCTCCGCCTTCGCTTTCTCCCGGATCCCCACCAGGATCTCCGGATAGGGAGTGCCGGTCGCGACCGTCACCTCCTCGTCGAGCGCGGTCATGATCTCGCGCTCGACCGGGTAGACCTCGGCGTCCATGAAGTCGAGCACGCGCTCGCGCAGCTCCACGACCTGGGGACTGGGGGTGAAGTCCATTGGTGCCTTTCTCTCAGCTGTCGAAGTGGGCGGGCTTGCCGCTGCCGCCGATCCCGTAAGTCTGCCGGTTTGTCGCCTCTGAAGCACCACAAAGCTTTTACCGAGTGATCGGCGAGTTTCGTTTAGGCTGCTCGCCATCGACCGTCGCAACTCCCAGCTCCTGCGGGTGGAGCGTGCATCGAAGTCCTTCAACGCCACCCAGGCTCTGGACGATGTCTCCCTGGAGCTGGGGAAGGGTTCGGTCCACGCTCTGCTCGGTGGCAACGGCTCCGGCAAGTCGACCCTGGTCAAGCTGATCGCCGGGGTCGAGCGGGCCGACGCGGGCGTGCTCGAAGTCCGCGGCCGGCGCCACCAGCTCAGCGCGATGACCCCGGCCCTCGCCCGTGCGGAGGGCCTGCACTTCGTCCACCAGCAGACCTCCGTCTTTCCCACCCTCAGCGTGGCCGAGAACCTCGCGATCGGCCGCGGCTTCGAGACCGGTCGCGGCGGCCGCATCGAGTGGCGCCGCGCCCGCGCCCGCGCCGCCGCGGTGCTGGAGCGCTTCCAGATCGAGGCCGACCCCCGCCAGCCGCTGGGCGAGCTGGGGCCGGCGCGGCAGACGATGGTGGCGATCGCCCGCGCCCTGCAGGACCAGGACAGCGATGGGGAGGGGGTGCTGCTGCTCGACGAGCCGACCGCCTCGCTGCCGGCGCCGGAGGTCGCGTTGCTGCTCGCCGCCCTGCGTCGCTACGCCGCGGCCGGTCAGGCGATCGTCTACGTCACCCACCGCCTCGAGGAGGTCTTCGCCGTCGCCGACCGGGCGACCCTGCTGCGCGACGGCCGCGTCGTCGGCACGGTCGAGCCCGGCGCCCTCGACCACGACTCCCTGGCCGAGCTGATGATGGGCCGCTCGGTGGCCCAGATCGAGCGCCTCCGCGGCCGCCCCGAAGGGGCGGTCGTGCTGGCGGCACGCGGTCTCGCGGCCGGGCCGCTGGCGCCGCTCGATCTCGAGCTGCGGGCCGGCGAGGTCGTCGGCGCTGCCGGCCTGATCGGGTCCGGTCGCTCGGCCCTGCTGGGGGCGCTGTTCGGCGCCCGCCCGCTGCGTTCCGGTCAGGTCTGGATCGACGGCGCCCGCCGCGAGGTCGGTTCGCCGGCGGCGGCGATCGCGGCCGGGCTCGCCTACGTGCCGCAGGATCGCCAGCGCGACGCCGCCTTCCCGGAGCTCAGCGTCGGCGAGAACCTCTCGCTCAGCGTCGTCCCGGACTACTGGCACCGCGGCGTGCTCAACCGCCGCCGCGAGCGCCGCGACGCGCTCGGCCTCTTCGACTCCTTCCTGATCGCCGCCGCCTCGCCCGAGGCGCCGCTGCGCACCCTCTCCGGCGGCAACCAGCAGAAGGTCGTACTGGCCCGCTGGTTGCGCCGCGACCCGCGCGTGCTGCTGCTCGACGAGCCGACCCAGGGCGTCGACGTCGGCGCCCGGGCGGAGATCTACGAGCTCGTCCACGGCGCCGTCGCCGCTGGCGCCACGGCCCTCGTCTCCTCCTCGGACTTCGAGGAGCTGGCGCGGATCTGCGATCGCGTCATCGTCCTCCGCAAGGGCCGGGTGGCCGGTCAGCTCGGCGCCCCCGAGCTCGACGCCGAGCGCCTCGCCCGTCTCGCCAGCGCCGAGGTGCGGGTGTGACCCTGCGCGGCCGGCCGCTGCGCCATTACCTCGAGGCCTACGCCTTCCTCGGGCTGCTGGTCGCAGCCGCGGTCTTTTTCAGCGTCTGGCCCGAGACCAGCGAGACCTTTCCCTCGGCGGCCAACCTGCGGACCCTGGTCGGGGCCAACTCGGTGATCGCGATCGTTGCGCTCGCCGCCCTGGTGCCGCTGGTCGCCTACGAGTTCGACCTCTCGGTCGGGGCCGTCGCCGGCCTCTCCTCGGTCTTCGTCGCCACCGCCCTCGCCAGCGCCACCTCGATCGCGCTCGGGGTCGCGCTCGGAATCGGGTTGGGGATCCTGGTCGGGACGATCAACGCTCTGCTGATCACCCGGGTCG
>DASUNU010000159.1:0-2598 GCA_036276995.1 Solirubrobacterales bacterium | reverse complement strand
GAACGGGCAGGCGATCTCGCAGTAGCCGCAGAAGATGCAGCGGCTGAGGTTGATCTCGTAGACGGCGGCATAGCGCTCGCCCGCGGAGACCCGCTCGCCGGGGATGTTCTCGGCCGCGACGACGCGGATGCAGTCAGCCGGGCAGGCGGCGGCGCAGAGCGAGCAGCCGACGCATTTCTCCAGCCCGGTGTCCTCGAATTTGTGCAGTTTGTGGCGGCCGCGGAAGCGCGGGTAAACCGGCGTCTTCTCCTCCGGGTACTCGATCGTCATCGGCCCCTCGATCAGGCGCGCCATCGTCGTCTTCAGCCCGCGCAGGGTCTCCCCAAAGGCGCGGTAGGCGCCGCCCAGCCCGCCCGGCTCGGGCCCGCGCTGGACCGCGACCACCTCGATCGAGTCGAGGTAAGAGGCGCTCTTGGGGTCGAAGCCGCTGCCGTCGCTCATTGCCCCTCCTCACCCTCGAAGTCGAAGTAGCCAGCGGCGTCCTCGACGCTGAAGTGCTTGCTCAGGCCACCGCCATCGGGGCGCCGCTCGGCAACGCTGATCGCGTTCCAGTCGGGCTTCACGATCACATCCGGCTGCTGGTTGGAGAACGCCAGGAAGCGAACCGTCTCGTCGGTGCGGTTGACGAGCTGGTGCGAGCCCTCCTCGCCGACCAGGAAGCAGACGACCTCACCCGCCTCCATCTCGCGCCAGCCATCGGGGGTGCGCAGGCTCGGGCGCCCCTCGAGCAGGACCAGGATCTCCTCCTCGGCGAGGTGGAAGTGGTACGGGTAGGCGGCTTCCCCGGGCGGCAGCTCCCAGAGGCTGAGCCCGGTCTTCTCGCTGCCGGCCTGGCGCCCGAGCCGGGCGCGGCGGCAGTTGAACCCCGGGTGCTCGCGCTGCTCGTCGAAGTGCGGCGCGGCGATATTGGGGCGGGTGCTCACAGGACCACCACCAGGACCGCGGTGACAAGGACGTTGAGGGTGGCCAGCGGCAGCAGCACTTTCCAGCCGAGGCCCATCAGCTGGTCGTAGCGCAGCCGCGGCAGCGTCGCCCGCACCCAGATGAAGACCATCACCAGGGCGAGCATCTTGACCAGCATCCAGATCGGGTCGAGGAAGCTGGGGCCGGGACCCATCCAGCCGCCGAGGAACATCGCCGCGGCGATCCCGGAGACGACCAGGATCTCCATGTATTCGACCAGGAGGAAGGAGCCGAAGCGCATGCCGCCGTACTCGGTCATGAAGCCCTGGACCAGCTCGGCGTCGGCCTCGGGCATGTCGAACGGGGTGCGGTTGGTCTCGGCGAAGCCGGCCAGCATGAAGATCAGGAAGCCGAGGAACTGGGGGACGATGAACCAGACGTCGCCTTGCGCATGGACCGCGTCGACCAGCGAGAGCGAGCCGCTCATCATGATCACGCCGAGCAGCGCCAGGCCCATCGAGACCTCGTAGGAGATCAGCTGCGCGGCCGAGCGCATCGCTCCCAGGAGGCTGTATTTCGAGCCCGAGGACCAGCCGCCGAGGACAAGGCCGTAGAAGGCGATCGAGCCGACCGCGAAGAAGTAGAGGACCCCGATCGGGACGTCGATCCCGTAGAGGCCGACCCCGTCCTGGACGTCGCCCCAGGGGATGATCGCCAGCGCCATCACGCCGGAGAGGACCGGCAGCAGCGGCCCGAGGATGAACAGGGTCGAGACCGCGTTGGCGGGCCGGAACGACTCCTTGGAGATGAGCTTGCCGACGTCGGCGAGCGGCTGCAGGAGGCCGAAGGGGCCGACCCGGTTGGGGCCGTAGCGGTGCTGGAAGCGGCCGATCAGTTTGCGCTCGACCACGGTCAGGATCGGCAGGATGCCGAAGATCACGGCGAAGATCACCACCGACTTGAGGACCATGATCCAGGTCGCTTCGACGAAGGTGGTGTCGGCGATCGGCAGCATCAGGCGCCGACCTCGCTGAGCTTGCGGACCTGGACCTGGACGGGGCCGCCGTTGAGCAGCGCGTTGGCGTTGCCGTCTGCGACGCCCTCGGCGAGGAAGACGACACCCTCCTGGACGCGCTCCTTGATCGCGACCTCGGCGGTGACCGCGGACTGGGGGCTGGCGACCTCGACCCGGTCGCCGGACTTGAGGCCGAGGCGCTGGGCGTCGGCTGGGGAGAGCTCGACGCGTTGCTGAGGCGTGAGGAACTTCAAAGGTGGGTTGAGCTCGGTGATTGGGCCAGCCCAGAGGTCGCGGTAGGTGCCGAGGGCGAGGGACGCGGCGGCCACCGGTGATCCCTCCTCACTCGGTACCTCGTCGATCTTGGGTGCGCTGGCTGGCGCCACCTGGGTGCTCCCCTCCTCCTCCGCAAAACGTTCGGAGGGATCCCCGGCATCCGCCGTGGGGCTCGCCGACGGGACGTTGGCGGCGGATGGGGTGTCCTGCCAGCGGATGCCCTGGCCGCCGATCTCGGACTCGCCGATCGACGAGTAGAAGGGGACCGCCTCGGTCAGGGCGGCGAAGGCCGAAGGCTGGGAGTCGATCCCCGTGTCGTGGCCCAGAGCGGCGGAAAGCTCGGAGAGGACCTGGATGTTCGGACGGACCTGGCCCGGGCGGCCGGCGGAGGGGCGGACGCGCTG
>DASUNU010000158.1:0-38747 GCA_036276995.1 Solirubrobacterales bacterium | reverse complement strand
GGGGTGGGTGGAGATGACGAGCATCCGCGCCGCCTGGCCGCCCCCCTCGACGCTGATCGCCTCGCCGGCGGCGGCGCGCGCGGCCGGCGGCGCCCCGTCGAGGGCGGAGAGGACGAAGTAGCCGGAGTCGAAGAGGCCGGGCGAGGAGCGCTGGAGCTGACGGGCGCCGAGCGCGAGCGGGGCGGCGACGGCGCTGACCCGGACCCCAGCCCGGCGCAGGTTCGCCTGTAGCGGGTAGGAGCGCGCGTAGCCCGCGGCGAGGCCGCTGCGCAGCGCCCCCGCCCCGCCCTGCAGTTCGATCAGACCGCCGGCCAGCCGTTCGGCGCCGTCGCCGAGCCGGCCCAAACCGTCGCTGAGTCCGGCGGTTACGTCGGCCAGCTGCCCGACCCCGTCTTCGAGCCGCTTGCCGCCGGGGACGAGCCGGTTGAGGCCGCCGTTGACCTCCTGCGCGACTTCGCGCAGTTGCCGCACTTCGTTGCGGTTGAGGGCGATCGCGCGGGCCAGGACCCGGGCCTGGCTGGCGGCCGCGCGCAGCGATGGGTCGGCGGCGGCGGCCGTTTCAAGCTGCCGCGCCAGCTTGCGCGCCCGGGCCAACTCGCCGCCGTTGACCCGCGGCAGCAGTGAGCGCAGCCCCAGGGTCAGGGTGAGGCTGCCGACCGCGGCTTTGCGCTGGCCCTCGGCGAGCCGTTCGCTGCCCTCCTGCAGCCGCCCGATCGCCCCCGTCGCAGCTTCGCCGCGCACCGCGGCGCGGCCGAGTTCCTTGGCGATCAGGTCGGCCCCGGCCGCCGCCCGTTCCGAGCCCTGCTCGAGCAGGCCGCTGCCCTCCGCCCCTTCCGCGATCCCGCCGCGCAGCTGCTCGACCGCGCGCGCCGCCCGGCGCAGGCCGGGACCGAGGCGCTCGACCTCGGCCAGCGCGTGCGCACCGCCGGCGGGGTCGTCTCCCGCCCCACCCACCAGCGAGTCGCCGAGCCGGGCGAGAGGGACGGCGCGGCGGGCGACCGGACCGGGACCGATCACGGCGCGGATGCCGGGCTCGGCAGCGATCCGGCGCTGCCAGCGGGCGAGCAGCGCGAGGTCTCGCTTGGTCGTGATCGGGCCGCTTTCGGTCGCGGCGACGAGCACGAAGGGGGCGCCCCAGCCGGGGCCGACCGCGGCGTCGATCGTCTCCGCGTCCTCGCGGGCCTGGTTGGAGGAGGGCAGCTCGTCGATCCCCGGGGCGCCGGTGGTGAAGGCCAGCGTCGGCAGGATCAGCAGGACCAGCGGGATCGCGATCAGGGCGGCGGCGAGGGCCGGGCGGCGCAGGGCGGCGGAGGCCGCGGCGGCGACGCTCCAGGCCTTGCGCGGTTCCGGTTCCTTTGGGAAGCCATCGGTCCCAAAGGAACCGCGCGATCGGCGGCGGCCGATACGGCCGGCGTTGATGCGGGGACCGAGCAGGGCCAGCAGCGGCGGCACCGCCAGGGTCGAGACGACGACGCTGATCACGGTTACGACCGCGGTCGCCGTCGCCAGCGAGAGCAGCAGTGAGCCGGGCTGCAGCAGGGCGGAGCCGAGCAGGGCGACGATCAGGGTCGCGCCGGCGAAGAGGGTGGTGCGGCCGGCGCTGGCCCGGGTCGCCGCCGCCGCCTCCCAAGACGGCTGGCCGGCCTCGAGCTCCTCGCGGAAGCGGGAGACGATCAGCAGCGAGTAGTCGACCCCGAGGGCGAGGCCCATCATCGTGCAGACGACCAGCGAGAGCGCGTCGATCGTCATCGCCTCGCTCAGCAGGGCGAGCACCCCGCGGCCAGCGAACACGGTCAGCGCCCCGAACAGCAGCGGGATCGCCGCCGCGACCGCGGAGCGGAAGACGAGCAGGAGAACGAGGAGGAGGAGCGGCGTTGCCAGCAGCTCGGCCCGCTCGGTCGAGTTGAGCGATTCCTCCTGCAGGGCGCGCGAGACGCTGGCGAAGCTCGACGGCGTCGCCCCCACCGGCGGCCGAACGCGGGCCGCGAGGGTGTCGTCGAGCGCGGGCACCGTCTCGCGCATCGCCTGCGCCAGCGGTACGCGGTAGTCGACTAAAACAAGCGCCTTGCGCGGTGCCGGCCGCAACGCCGCCACCGAGCCCCGGTCCCAGGGCGAGATGACGGTCGCCGCCGGGTCGCGGCGCAGATCCCGGACCAGCGCCGGCCCCTGGCGATCCACCGCCCCCGCTGGCCCGCGGAGTAGGACCACAAACGGCGAGGAGTCGCCGAAGTGGCTCTGCTCCAGCCTCTCCCCTTCGTCGGCCGCGGTCCCGGGGATGCTCAGCGAGAGCGGCGAGAGCTTCTCCTCGACCTGCAGCCCGAGCACCCCGAGCACCGCGGCGGCGAGCAGCACGACGATCAGGCCCGCGAGGGGCCGCCGGTGACTCACCGACCGAAAATCCCTCCCATAGGCCCGGGAATTCTACGTCAGAGTTCTTTTTGGGACGGTACGTCACCGTCTCAATAAGAACCGCCCCCGGGGCCTTGGAACCGCGGAGCCAAGGCGCTACTTCTTCTCGCCTTTGCCCTTCTTCCCGCAGTCGACCTTCACCAGCGGCTGGGAGTCAGCCGTCTTCCCGTTCTGCCCGTCGAACCTGACGTCGGCCCGTGGCTTGGCCTTGCAGAGCTCGGTGTTGTTGACCAAGAGGCCTTTCTTGCCGCCCTGCATGGTGAGGACGAATTTCGAGACCGGGGCGTCGGGGACCAAGTCGAAGGTGTTGCGGATCCTCGCGTTCTTGGTGTCGATCCGACCGGAGAGGTCGATGTGGATCTGCCCGTCGAGGGAGGCGACCAGGTCGGGGAGCGGGTTGCTGGAGCTGCGCAGGTAGACGGGACCCTCCAGCGGTTTGTCGAGGAGCGGACTCCAGGCTTTGGCGTAGCCGTAGATGCTGGCCTTGGGGCAGGCCTTCGCCGCGTACTGGACCCGGGTGCAGATGGTCTTGATGTGGGACTGCTCGAGGAACTCGGTCTTCGGCAGGGTGACCGCCGCCCGGGCGATGTTGGCTCCGCCCTGGGGCATGGTCAGGGTTGCCTGGAGCTTCGGGTGGGCGGAGCGGTTGGTCTTGCCGGAGAGCCTCAGGGCGAGCTTCGGCTTGAAGCCGAGGCGTTCGCAGCCCGCGACCTGGAAGCGGGAATCAACGCTGACCGCCTTGCCTCCGACCGAGCCGATCGTGCCCTGCACAGCCATCGGGGTGCAACTCGTCGGGTTGAGCGTGAAGCCGCCGCGATTCACGTCGACCCGGATGTCGCGATAGGAGATCGGAATGCCCTGAAGGATCTGGGGCAGCGGATCCGAGGAGACCGAGACCCGAGCGGTCACCGGGTCGATCTCGATCCTGGTGCGCACCGAGACCGTGCCGAGGTCGAAGGGGCCGGCCTGGGCAGGGACCTGGGCAACAAGGCTGTAAGGCCCGCCCTTGTAGGGGCCGGCCAGGTAGACGCCGGGGACCGACTTGCCGGGCTGGGGCACGAAGACAGGGCTGCCGCCGACTCCGGCGCCGACAGCGGCGGCGCCCACCCTGCTCGCCTCCGGACAGGCGCCGGCGGCCGCCTCTGCATCGGCGCAGAGCGGCACGCCCGCTAGCTTCGCCAGCAGTCCCTCCGGCAGGACGCTCTCGACCCGGGCGACGTTTTCCTGGCCGTCGGGTCGGGTCACCCGGAGGCTGAAC
This sequence comes from Solirubrobacterales bacterium, assembly GCA_036276995.1. Classification (GTDB taxonomy): domain Bacteria; phylum Actinomycetota; class Thermoleophilia; order Solirubrobacterales; family 70-9; genus VAYN01. The sequence goes on along the minus strand of DASUNU010000158.1, from coordinate 35,080 downwards.
GACGAGCTCTTTCCCGCCACCGGGTTGCTGGTCCCGGCCGTGAAACCAGGCGTGAACTGGGCGCCCCTGCCACATCCCTGGTCGATCGTGAAGCTGGAATCCGACTCGACCGCTTCGGCCTGCGCCCAGCTGGTCAGCTCGGCCTGGGTGCCGTAGGTGCCACAGGACGGCGTCACCAGGGCGGCCCGGTCGCCGCCGTTCAAGCGCAGGCGCAGCGTCTCGAACGGCAGTTGCGGCGTCTCGTCGAAGGTCGCGATCAGCTGGCCGGTCCGGGCATCGGGCGCAACCTTCCCGGCCAGCTTGACCAGCACGCCCCGCTCCGGGTTGGCAGCGACGATGTAGAGCGCGAGCAGGGAGTTGAACGGGTTGGTGCCCTGCTGGGCCAGGTAGACCGAGCCCTCGATCCGCTCCTCGAGCAGCGGCGTCTCGATCTCAACCGTCCCTACCGTCGATGCCTCGGGGCAGGTGACCGCAGAGTTGGTGCCGAGGCCGATCTGCTGCGGCGAGCAGGCCGCGAGCCCGTTGGCCTGCGACGCGTTCACCGTGAGCCCCGGCGGCAGCTGCGTCACCACCTTCTTCACGTGCGGGGTGGCGAGCGACTCGGGGTTCTGGTCCTGCGGCACCGTCAGCTCGACCTCGAGCCCGGTCGGCGCCAGGGCCTCCCTGGTGGTCGGGCTCACCGTCATCGTCGGTTTGAAGTCGAGGTTTTCGCAACCTGAGACCCCGGTCGGGGTGCCGTCTGGCAGGTGGCTGATGGAGCTCGCGCTGGAGAACAGGCCCGGCTGCTCCCACGAGTCCGCCGCCGCCTGGGTGTTCAGCGGCCCCGCCGCGCAGTCGGTCGGCAGCGCCATGAAGGGAGCGGGCGGCAGATTGGCCGGACAGTCCGGAACACCGAATTCGCCTTCACAGATGATTCCGCGTTCCGCGTTGTGCGCATCTGCAGTCGGTACGCCCCAGAGAGTCAGCTCGGTCCCGACCACCTGGGCCGCCTGCGAGACCTGGGTCAGGGTGGAGATGGTCCGCCCCCCTTCGCCGGTGAAGGCGCTGATTCTCACGATCCCGCCAAAGAGGTTGAACCCGAACTGCGCTGCGGTTCCGGGAGCGGGCTGGAGGTTCGACACCGGAACCGCGATCAATCCCCCCTGCACCAGCCTCACCTCCGCCAGGCCGACCGTGGAGTCGGGTGGGCAGCTGGAGAAGAGGTTGCCCAGGACCGGGTTGAACACCAGCTTTGCCTCTGGGCAGGTGCCGACGGTGGTGGGGTTGCCGACGAGCCCCGGGGGCAGGTCCACCTTCACCGTCCTGACGGTCCCATCGGGGACGGTTTCCCCGCGAGAGTTGGCGACGGAGGGACATTGAATGTCGAAATGAACCTCCGCGTGCGCCCCGGCCTGCGTCAGCGAGCTGCCGTCGAGGGCGGTCCATTCCCCGTCGAAGGTCTCGATCGAGAAGGCCGCCGGGGCCTGGGCCGCACCGAAAGCGGCGCCGAGCACCAGGGCAAGCGTGAAGGTGTTAACGAGCTTCCGCAAAGCGATCATCGGTTGCCTCCCCGGCAGGCCACGGCACGGCGACCCTGTCGGCCGGCCTTCTTCGATTTCTTCTTCCCCTTCTGCGCCCGCCTGGACGGGGGCTTCTTCGAACAGCGCTTCCCGCGATCCCGGCGATTGGACGCGTTGCCGTCGCCGCGCACCTCGCTGCTGCCGACGGCCGGCGGCGGGGGTGGTGCTTCGGCCGTCCCTTGACAGCCGCTTCCCGCGCACGGCGCCGTGCTTGGGTGCCGCCCCTGCGAGGCGAGACCGCCGCCGACCCTGGCGTCGTACATGTCCACCTGGGCATCGGTGTCGGCGGCGACGAGCCGCTCCTCGGTTCCGAAGAAGACATCTGTCCCGCTGGGATTCATGCCGTGGTACACGGAGTCCGAGGGACTCCTGCCGGTGCTGATCAGGCTGACCGCGCCTTCCTGGAACGAGTAGACGTCCCGTTTGCCGTTGGTGTCGCTCGCGACCAGCTTCTGCTGGGTGTCGAAGAAGACCGTGCCGTCGTTTCGGATCGACCTCGAGTAGGTGCGCTGGCCCGGGTTGATGGTCAGCTGCTGGATCCCGCCAACGGTGGCATGGCCCCGCGCCGGCTCACCAGCCGGGGGACAGGAGGCGCAGTGCAATTGGTCTTTGCTCCAGTCGTAGACGAAGACCTCCCCACAGGCTCCCCCTAGACCGTCGCAACCACTGCTGCCGCTGGCGTTGTCGTAGCCGGTCAGGCTGGAGAGGGAAACGAAGGCCAGCTTCGTGCCATCCGAGCTGAGAGACCAAAAGGGGCGGGGGTCGTTTTGAAACCCTTCCGGAAAACTCGCCACCAAGCGCGTCTCACCGTCATGCCAGGCGTAGATGTTCTGACTACCGGTTACCCCCCCTGGCGCGAGTGCGGCCTGGGCGATGAAGTAGAGATATGAACCGTCTTCGCTGACCGGAGTGGCCTGTCCCTCTCTATCGAACTTGTATGCGTAGGGTTCCGGTCCCAGAGTCACGGCGACCAGTTCGTCGTCCGCCACCGTGTACCGATAGATGACTTCGCGTCTATTTGGTTCCGCATTGGCGGTTAGCGGGGCGAAGCTGGTGAAGTAGGCGACGGACCCATCGGCGCTTGCCCCAATCAACTCGGCTGGCACCGGGGCTGGGAGATCGCCTGGCCGCCGGGATACAGAGATCGGCCTGCCCGGGGCGCCGTTTTCGCTCAGGTAGAGGGCAGAGGCCTGCGGGTTGCCCTGAGGTGCCTGCTTGAAATAGACCCGAGATCCATCCTCGGACACGTAGCGTGCCCGGCTGTCCTGCATTTCATAGACCGGCGCCACTGAGGCGGGATCGTTGAGGAGATGCAGCTCGCCCCCGTAGAAGGAGTAGAGGTTCTGGTCGATGCCGGTGTACTCGTTCGCCTCGGGAGTGAGCGCATGTGGCTGCCCGAAGACGGCGAAGTCCCTGCCCACCGCCAAGGCCGCCTGCTGCTCGTAGGTCGGCGCCGCCGGACTCGGATAGGAGGCGACCAGGGTGTAAGCGCCGGTGGCACTGTCCCGCAGGTACAGGTTGCCGTTGCCTGTCACCGCGCCCGGTACCAGGCCGAGTTCCGAGTAGTCCAGGGTGGTGGAGGCCGAGATCGCGACGGAGGTGCTCATCATCGTCCCCACCGGCCAGGGCGTTTGCTTGGTGGCCATGCTCCTGGTCATCCAGTCGGACGCGCGAGAGGAACGGACGAAGTTGTAGAGCGGATAGGCCTCGGCATCCTTCAACGGGCCGCTGAGCACGTAGGAGATGCCGTTTCCATCCGCGGTCACCAGGGAGGCAAGAGCGCGCGGTTCGCCGCTGGCGATTTCCGCCTGCGAGACGTTGGCGCCGTTCTTGTCGGCCGGCGAGACCATCTCGAAGGCTCGGCATTCGGGCAGGAAAGTCGCTCGCTGGCTCTGCCTGAGCGCTTCGTTCGGACAGGCCGCGCGACTGCTCGCGACGGGTCCGGCGAGGACCAGCGCAGCAAGACCCGCCAGGAACAGGCCGACAAAGCCCCTCACCTTCAAGTCGCGATCCGGTTGCGCGGACGATGTCTCGGGTCGACCTCTCACGTAACTCTCCTTGTCCCGTGACCGTCGCCTCCGTCCCAACCCGTCGCCGGGTTCCCTGACCGAGGCGGTCGGTCGTTCATATCCCGATTGGAATAAGAACAGAAACAGACCACTTTTGTCAAGACACAATTCGTTTTTAGCCGCAAACGAGTGTTTTCAAAGCGCTCTAGAGCGGGGAAAACAGGGCATTGGAATGAGTCGGGCGCGTACCAACGAGAAGAGCCGCCGTCTCTCGCCGGCGGCTCTGGGACAGCGGCGGTGAGGCTCGGCCGAGGCCGAGCGGGCGCTACTTCTTACTGCCCTTCCCCTTCCGCTTCTTCCCGCAGTCGACCTTCACGAGCGGGCTGGAGTCGGCGGTCTTCCCGTTCTGCCCGTCGAACTTGACGTCGGCCCTTGGCTTGGCCTTGCAGAGCTCGGTGTTGTTGACCAGCAGGCCCTTCCTACCGCCCTGCATGGTGAGGACGAATTTCGAGACCGGGGCATCCGGCACGAGGTCGAAGGTGTTGCGGATCCTCGCGTTCTTGGTGTCGATGCGACCGGAGAGGTCGATGTGGATCTGCCCGTCGAGGGAGGCGACCAGGTCGGGGAGCGGGTTGCTGGAGGACCTGAGGTAGACCGGTCCCTCCAGGGGTTTGTCGAGCAACGGCGACCAGGCTTTCGCGTAGCCGTAGACACTCGCCTTGGGGCAGCTCTTCGCCGCATACTGGACCCGGGTGCAGATCGTACGGATGTGCTCCTGGGCAAGGAACTCGGTCTTCGGCAGGGTCACCTGGGCACGCTGGATGTTTGCTCCCCCCTGGGGCATCGTCAGCGTCGCCCGCAGCGCCGGATGGGCGGAGCGGTTGGTCTTGCCGCTCAGCTTCAGGGCCAGCTTCGGCTTGAAGGCGAGGCGTTCGCAGCCGGCGACCTGGAAGCGGTCGCCGATCGCCACCCTCGTGCCCGCCGGGGAGCTGGCCTCGCCGCTGAAGGTCATCGGGTCGCACGAGGTCGGGTTGAGGGTGAACTCCCGGCGATCGATCTCCACCCGCACGTCCCGCAGGTTCAGCGGGATGCCGTGGACGACGGTCGGCAGGGGGTCGGAGACGGCAGTGATCTGCGCGGTCTCGGGATCGACCCGCAGCGCCGTCCTGACCACGACGTTGCCGAGGTCGAAGGGACCGGCAACCGCCGGCGTGACGATCGCGATGCTGAGCGGCGCGCCCTTGTAGGGGCCGGCGAGGTATGCCCTTCCCGTGTGGACGTAGAGGGGGTTGGATCCGGCGCCGGCGCCGACCGAGACGGTGCCCAGTCGCGAAGCGGCCGGACAGGCGGGCGAGGCGAGCTCGGCCGCCCCGCTCCCCTCGGCGCCCGGGATGCCGGCCAGGGCGGAGTCCGGGCAGTAGGGGATGCCGGCGAGCCTGCCGAGCAGGCCCTCGGGCATCCGCACGCTCATCCCGCCGAGCAGCTGGGTCCCGTCCTCGCGGCTCAGCGCCAGCTGCAGCGGCGAGTAGGAGCCGGCCACTGGGTTCACGGTCCCGGCCGCGAGCTTCGGCTCGAAGCCGCCGCTGGGACAGGGCTTCCCGTTCGGCCCCCTACTGATCTGGAAGGAGCTGCCGGCGCCGACCGGTGCTCCGCCCGACCAGGGGGTGAAGGTCAGCTCGGCGGTGTGGGCGCCGCAGCTCGGCGGGTTGACCAGGGCCGCCCGGGGGCCCCCGTAGAACTCGACCGCGAGGTCTTCGAAGGGAAGCTGCGGCTGCCCTTCGAAGGAGGCGGTCAGCCGGCCCGTGCGCGGATCGGCCGTGACCCTGCCGGGCAGCTTGACGACGACGCCGGTCTCGGGATCGTCGACGGCGATGTAGACCGCCAGCAGCGAGCCGAACTTGTTGTCGCCCTGGCTGGCCAGGTACACGGAGCCCTCGAGCTGGTGATCGAGCAAGGGGGTGGTGATCTCCACCGACCCGATCTTGGAGCTCTCCGGGCAGCTCGCCGGCTGCTCGCTCGCGAGGCCGATCTGTGCCTGCGAGCAGGAACCGAGCCCGTCGGCGGCCGCGGGGTTGACCGCCATTCCCTCCGGCAGGGTGACCACCGCGTCCTTCAGGTGCGCGGTCGCGATGCCGCCAGGGTCGCGCAGGCCGTCCTGGGGCATGTGCAGGTTCACCCGCAGCCCGGTCGGGCTGTCGGCCTGGTTCGAGGTCGCCTCGACCGAGGCCTCGACCTGGAATGGCACGCGGTTGCAGCCGTTCGGGCCCTGCGGCGCACCCCAGCTCTCCTTCGGCAGCGGGTAACCCGGAGGCAGGTGGCTCTCGAAGCCGGCGTACTCGGTGACCGCCGGGTTCTGCCAGGAGTTGGCGCTGAGCTTGGTGTTCAGGCCCGCCCCGGGCGCGGTGCAGGCGGTCGGGTTGGTGATGAAGGGAACGGGCGCGCCGCTGACGCTGTTGGGCCCTTCCGCCCGTTCGCCGGGGGTCCCTTCACATTCCTGGGTGGGAGTGAAGGCGTTGGGAAAACTGCAGCGCTGGCGGTCGTGTGCGCTGTCCCAAGGCACCCCCCACAGGGTCGTCGTCGAGTTGATGATCTGCACGCCCTGGTTGATGTTGGGGAACCTGAGGGTGACCCCATAGTCCGAGCCGCTCCGCAGTCTGGCTTCGGCGACGATGCGGATGCCGGAGACCTGGAAGCCGAAGGTTGCCGGCGACCCCGGCATCGGATCCAGGTTCCAGACCGCGCTGGTGGCGTGGAAGCCTTCGAGGATTTCGATGTCGGCGACCCCGATCTGGCTCTCCACCGGGCAGTTGGTGCCGTTCTTGCGCACTGGGATGAAGCTGAAGAACTCGACCTGGGCGCACCTGGGCACCGCGCCGGGGTTGCCGATCAATCCCGGCGGCAGTTCGACATCGATGGTCTTCGGGTCGGCGTCCGGAACCTGGAGTCCGAACAGGCCGGGGTCGGCGTGGGTGTTGAAGGCGATCACGGCCGAGGCGTTATATGGATGCCCGCCCGCCTGGGTGTAAGCGCCGCCGCTGCCATCGCCGACCATGCCGTCGAACGTTTCAACCCCGAAGGCGGCGTTCGCACCCGCGGGCGCGAAAGCGGCGAGGCAGAGAGCGGCCAGGATCACGGCGCAGACGAAGCGGCCGCGCCGGCGTTTCGGAGTGGGTCGGTGGGAGTTCACGGTCTCGGTTCCTTTCTGCTGCGGTATGCCTCTGCTCGCTCGCTCCGCGAAGGCCCTCATCGGCCCGTCCCCCGGTTGGCGCCGGAACTCTTCTTCTTCGCACCCTTCTTCTTGTGGTGCTTCTTGCTCTTGTGCTTGCCCTTGCGCTTCTTGGTGTGCTTCTTCACCCGCTGCTTGTGGTTGCCGGCGGCGACGAGCCCCGAGCTGGCGGGCGATGACGCGGGCGGCGGCGCGGCCGGTTCGCCGTGGCAGTCTTCGCCGCGACAGGGCGGGGCCAGAGCGCCCGGTTCGGCAAAGCCACCGCGGACGCGGACGTCATAGACGTCGGCAAGGTCGTCGACGTCGCCCCGCACGAGGCGCTGGCGAGTGACGATGAACGCGTCGCTGCCGTCGGCGCTGGCTTCGAGGATGCGGGCGTCGTACTGGCTGGTGCCGGTCGTAATCAGCTTCAGGCCCTCGTCGCGATCCCACATATAGGCATCGGCTCGGCTGTTGGTATCAGCGGGGACGAGCTGCTCACCGCTTTCGAAGAAGACCTTGGATCCATCGGCGCTGATCGACCGGGCCTTACCGAAGGAACGCTGGTTGATCGACGAGGTCTGGGCAACGGTTGCCAGACCGGCGAGCAGGCCCGGGGCCTTCGCGGGGCCACTCGGACAGGAGATGCAGGTGAGCGCTCCGGTTCCCGCTTCGTAGACATAGACCTCTGGACAGCGGAACTCGTACGGCCCGGTCGTCACTGACGTGTCGCAGTCCGTCGAGGTGGTCGAGTTGTCGTAGACAGGACCGGCGCTCGTTTCCAGTTCGGCATCGGTGGTGAAGACGAAACTCGAGCCATCCGCGGTCTGGGCGGTATCCCGGCGGGTGGGCAGAGAGTCGTAGATGGCCCCGAGGCTGCCCAGCATCGTGGCGTCCTTCTTCACCTCCGCGACAAAGGTCAGCCTGCCCTGCTCGGGCTGCCACCGATAGATCGCCTTGAAGTTGCCGTCGGCTCCAAGGCCCGCGAGGAGTTCACCCCTGGCGAAAAGGTAGATCGAGCTGAGGTCGGAGCTGACCGACAGGGCCACGAGCTGACCAGGCGGGCCGGCGCCCGTCATATCGTCGGTCAGCAACTCGCGGGTGTGGGTGGCGACGTCGTAGAGGACGTAGCCAGGAGCCGAAGGCGTGTAGAGAACCTTCGAGCCGTCTTCGCTTGCGGCGACCAATGGAGTCCGATCGCTGAGCGGGGCGATCTCGGTGGTCGTTTCGGCTTCGAGATCGCGCACGTAGAGCCCGGTGCGGGTGTTGTTGGATGCCGAATCGGGGATGCTGAAGAAGACGCGGGTGCCATCGGCGGAGATCGCCCCCTGGGATCCTTCGTCGCCGTACACGCCGAGCGTCCCGTTGCGGCTTATGCCGCCTGACGGCGTACCGTCGGGCAGGAAGCTGGCCAGCCGCACCGACCCGCCGTCGAAGACATAGGTCTTCGGGAAAGGGCCGACCGGGGCTTCGGGAGTGAGCGCGTACTCCGAGTCGAAGACGATGCTCGAGAAGTCCGGCGTCGCCCAGGTGAACCGCGGGATCGGATTGACGAAGTCGGCCTGCGACGGGCCGCCGGGGGTCAGGAGGCCGTAGGAGCCGGTGAGGAGGTTACGGCTGTAGATGTTGCTCACATTTTCGGTACTTCCGGGTGCGAGCGAGCGGTTGGTGAGGGCGATCGCCTTGCTGAGATCGTCGCTGACCGCTTCGACCATCGAGGTGAAACCGGCGCCGCCGCCGTAGGCGCTGGCGTTCTGGGCTGGTGAGATCGCGCTGGTCGTCCAGCCGCCGGCTCCCCGCAGCGCCCGGTAGATGCTCGGGAAGGCGGCGCCGGTGGAGTCGCCGAAGGCGGACGAGGAGCCGTAGGCGATCGCGTTGCCGTCCGCGCTGCCTTTGGTGAAGGAGCGCTGGGTCATGCCGAGCACGTCGGCGCCGCCCTTGGCCAGCGGTGAGACCATCTCGTAGGCGCGGCATTCGGGTAGGTGGGTGGATCCCTGGGCCTGGCGGACCGCCGCGTTCGGGCAGCCTTCCGCCGCGGCTGGGCTCTGCGTCGTGAAGCCGCGATCGGGGCCCGCGACCGAGCCGGCGGCGTTCGTCGCCACCAGCCTGAAGCGGTAGCCGCTCGCCTGGGCGAGCCCGGAGACGGTGGCCTGGACCTGGACCGGATCGGCGCCGGCGGGGACGCTCTGCGCGGGGGTGCTGTAGCCGTAGGCGCTCGTCGGCCCGTACTCGAAGTGGTAGCTGGTCTCCAGGCCGCCAGGGTTGAGCGCCGCCTTCAGCGTCGCTTCCCTGGCGAAGGCGGTAGCGGTGGTGCTGACGACCTGCGGCGCCACGGCGGTGGCGGTGAAGCTTTCCGGACCGGCGCTGCCCGCGCCGCCGGCGTTCTCGGCGACCAGCCTCACTTCATAGGTGGTGCCGGGTTTGAGCCCGGTCGCATCCGCTTCGACCGTCTGACCGCTGGTACCGGCCGGGAAGGTACCGCTGAGGCCGGGGCAGGCCGGCGTGCACTCGAAGCGCCAGCTGCCGCCGAAGGCGGGATCGGTGCCACCGGGGTTGATCTCGCCCTCGAGGTGGGCGGAGGTAGGGGTGATCGCAGAGGGGGCGGAGAGCGAGACGGCAGGGGCGAAGACCGGGTCGGTGGTGAAGGCGACGTTCAGTTTCGAGACCGACTGGCCATCGGCGTTTTCGGCGACCAGGCGGGCGAGGTACTCGGTGCCCGGCCGGAGCCCGGTGAGGTCATCCGAGACCGGGGTCTCGCCGGAGCCCGCGGCGAGCGGACCCTGGAAGGCGCCGAAGGACCAGCCTTCGCCTTTCGGATCGGCCGAGTACTGGAAGTAGTAGGTGGTGTCCTGATCCTGGGGATCGACTTTGCCCGCGAGATGGGCGGAGGTGTACGAGACCGACGAGGCCGAGTCGATCGAGACCACCGGCGCGGCGGCGGTTGCCGACATCGCTCCCATGGCGAGGGTCAACAGCAGCAGTGCCGCGATGGCGGCGATGGCCTTGGCGTGGCGTCTCACAAACTCTCTCCTTGTCCCGTGACCCTGGCCTCGCCCTCCCCGCGAACGGGGTCCCCGGCAGAGGCGCCGGTCGTTTCTCTCTCCACTTTCGGGCCGGGTGGATACCCGTGTTTCCAAAAGCTGGAGTAATTGGAACACAGCCATACCGATCTGTCAAGTAAACGCGGATATCTTTGTTCCTCAGCAACGAGCTGATGCGCTGAAACGCCGCTGGTAAGCGGATCTACGCGTACCGCACGACTTTGCTGGAGCAATCGCCCGGATTGCGCTCGGTCGCCCGACGCGGCGTAAACGCGCGGGGACTCCATTTCTGGGAAGCCAGGATCTCGCCCGTCGCGAATTGGAACAGGGTTAGACCGAGTCGGCCGCTTCAGGCTGGGACACGTCGGAGGCCAGCTCCGGGAATGCCCTTGAAACCTGCTCTAGAATGGGGAATTCAGGGAAACTGAAGGGATCGATCATTTCGCTCTATGAGTCGGTGGCGTACCACTTGCGAGGCGTCGGATGGCGACGCTGAGAGACGCGCGAACGCCGGGATATGGTCCGCCGGCGATGGCGCGAACTCCGTGGGGGGATGCCGCACAGTTGCGGGAGAGGAAACTGCGTCCGGGGCGGGGAACGCCCCGGGACGAGGCCGAGCGCAACCAGCGTGAGCGGCTGTTCGCGGCGATGGTGGCGACGGTCGCCGAGAAGGGCTACGAGGCGACCACGGTGGCCGACCTGGTCAAGCTCTCCGGCGTCTCGCGCAGCGCCTTCTACCGCCACTTCGACGACAAGCAGGCCTGCTTCCTGGCCGCGGTCGAGACGATGGTCGAGCCGACCCTGGAGAAACTGGGGGGCGACGAGAGCGCCCCGGCCGGGATGGAGCGGGCGCGACAGGCCTTCCTGGCGCTGATCGAGCTGATCGTCGACCAGCCGGCGGCGGCGAAGATGTGCATCGTCGAGACCTACGCGGCCGGCCCGGAGGGCGCCGCCCTGGTCGATCGCTCGATGGATCAGGCGACGGCGCTGGCGGCGAGCCTGCTGGAGCAGGTGCCGGAGCGCCGGGGGATGCCGCTGGAGTTGGTGCGGGCGATCGTCGGCGGGATCCAGAAGGTGATCCACAAGCGCCTCTACCGCGGCCAGGAGGAGGAGCTGCTGGAGCTGGCGCCGCAGCTCTGGGACTGGCTCTTCTGCTACCCGGTCCCCCCCGGCCCGCTGAAGGCGACGCGCCGGCGCACGGTCAAAGCGGTCCCCTTCGCCGAACGCCAGGCCCAGTCCAACCCACCGGAGCGGCTGCTGCGGGCGCTGGCCGCAGTGGTCTCAGAGAAGGGCTACCCGGACACGACCGTGGCCGAGATCGTCGAACGCGCCTCGACCTCGCAGCGCACCTTCTACGAACACTTCAAGAACAAGGAGGACGCGATCGTGGCGGCGCTCGACAGCGGCTCCGCCCACATGCTCGCCGCCGCCCTGCCCGCCTTCCGCCGCGCCCCCGACTGGCCGCACGCGGTCCACGACACGCAGGAGGCGATGTTCGCCTTCGGCGCCGAAGAGCCCGAGTACGCGCGCCTCGGCGGGGTCGAGATGTACGCGGCGGGCAAACGGGCGCTGGACCAGCGCGAGGTCGTGACCGAAGGCATGGAGGGCCTGCTCGCCCCCGGCTACGAGCTCAAACCCGAGACCCCGCCAATCGCCGCCGAGGCGATCGGCGGCGCCCTCTACTCCCTGCTCTACGACCACGTCAACAAGAAGGGCCCCGAGACCCTGCCGGACCTGGTCCCAACCCTCGTCTACGTGACCCTGGCCCCGTTCCTCGAGGTCGAGGAGGCGTACGAGGTCGCGATCGGCTGAGCGGCTCAGCGGTTGAAGCGCAGGATTCCCTCGGTTGCCGCATCAACTCGCTCGGCTACCGTCGCGATGTCTCCCCGCAAGACATCAGCCTCGAGCGCGGCTTCGAAGTGCATCGAGGACCGGTCGACGCTCCGACTGGTCTTCCAGCCTCCTGCTTTCAGTTGATCGTCCATCGCCTTCGAGGCCGTGACTATGTACTTGCCCACGTTGGTGCGGTCCTCGGCGCCAGTTCGTTGCCAGGAGACCGACAGGCGCACCCGCTGCTCCTTGATGTCGGCCGCGATCTCGATCTTCAACCCAGTCTGCTGCTCGTGCCGGGCGCAGAGCCGGTCGGGGTCCCAGTCGTACGGCTGCATCCCCTCGCAATTGGCTGCCAGCTCCTCTGCCAGTAACTCGGTGGCGGTAACCCCACCGGGGTCTTCGGCCGCCGCTCTCAGCCGCGTCAGCTCACCGGCGATTTCAGCCAGATCCCACCTGCTCGCCTGTTCGTCCTGGGTCGCCGCCAGAATCAGGCGGGCGATGCGGACGGGGATGGATTTCCACTCCGTGCGCGAGAATTTCGCGCACGCCGTGCGGACCTGCTCCTCCCATCCAACGTTGCGGTGCTGGCCCGAAAGCGGCTCCTCGCCGCTGCACAGGTAATAGAGCGTCATCCCGATGCCGAATGCGTCGACCGCCGCATTGCGAGTGGAGGCGTCTTTGACATGGCGGATCTGCTCCGGCGCGAGGAAACCGCCCGAAGTCGTATGCAGAACCGACTGCTCGTAGGCGCCGCGATGCCAGGAGAGGTCGAAGTCGAGAACCACGACCTCCCACTCGTTGGGCTGACCGTAGAAGCCGCTGAGCATAACGTTCGAAGGTCGAATGTCGCGGTGCAGCACGCGCTCGGGCAGGATGTGGGCGGATCTGATTATCAGCGCCAGCTCACTGCCGATTTTCAGCAGGTCCTCCCATCCCCCGATCATGTTCCCCTCGCGAGCCTGGGTCAGGTTGGGACCGTCGATCCACTCCATCACCACGAAGGCGGGTATCTCCGACGCCTCCAGGTAGGCGACCATTCCCGAGACATCGTGACCACGGAGAATGCGCATCGAGTGGACACCGCGACGAAAGGTGCGCAAGAGGCCGGGGTCCCTCCGCACCTCCTCGAGCAGGACCTTCACAGCAACCTGCTTGCCGTCAGGATCCGTAGCTCGGTAGACGTGGCCGAAGGCACCGCGGGCGATGTCTGCCTCCAGCGTGTAACCGAGCAACTTGTTCGATCCCGGTCGCGCGCTGGTGTACCAGGCGCGGTAGATCGCGCCCTCGTACTCCTCGGCGAAGCGCTGATAGTCAGCGTAGCTCTCGTCCTTCTCCTCGAGCAGAAGCTGCTTCGCGTGCGCATTGAGGGTGCTGCGGATACTCTCGGCGTCCAACCGTTCCAGCTCTTCGGGGGCGGGGAGGCGACCGTCGGGGGGAGTCGGGCCGTCGAGGGCCACGGGCGGCAGCGGGGTCGTCGGCTCCGGCGATACGTAGGTCTCCAGATCGAGGAAGAATTCATCGACCTCGCTGTGATCCTCCCCAGGTGAGCGGTAGCGAATGCGGCGAATGCCCGCCTCCTCGGCCCACTGGTCGGTCTCGACGTCACCGCGATCGGTGAGCCAAAAATGCGGGCCGGTCTCGATCCCCGCGTCCGCCAGTCGTCGCAGGTGACCGCCCACGGCCACGTCGTCGACGGAGAGGCCGAGGAAGAGGACGGTACGGGTTGAAAGGCAGACGTCGATGAAGGTCCGGTAGGCATCGTTCCGGGTCAGAGCGCTGAGCTCTTTGCGAGTGAAGACCCAGGTGCGCGTCGATTCGATGCTGCCGTGAAGATTCACCACGAACGGGATGCGGCCGCTGAGGATCTGGCCGATGTCCCGAACCTCGTTGCCGTTGTACTCGCCGATCTGCGCCCCTGGCTTATGCGCTCCCCAGGCCCGAGTCGCCAGGCGATCGATGTTGAGGTTGAGGATGCCCCGCACCCCGAGGCCCCAGAGCTTGCGATAGGCATCCGGGATCTCCGCCGTGGCGGCGCCGGCGAAGGCGTCACGAACCGTGTCCCGGTAGGTCGCCTGCCCGAGTTCATCCCTCAGCATCGAGAAGGCGACCCAGTTGTTCGGCTCGAGGCGAATCTGCCGAACGCGCGCCTCGAGCTGTTCGCGATCCTTGCCATCGAGACCCTTGGCCTTGTCAAGCAACTCGTCGAGAAGGATCACTCTTAGCTCGGCCCAGCTGGGCAGGCCCGCCGGAATGCTGAGGCCCGACCCGACCCAGGCCAGCACGGGGTTGGTCCGCTCGGCGACGATCCCGCGCAGGGACCGGTAGGCGGACTGGGAGACGTCGAAGGTCACGACAGCGGCATCCCTAGGTCTCGGTGATGGCTCTTTGCTGCCGCTCGAGCCCTTCCAGCCGCATTCGTGCTTCAGCTATCCGATGGCGGTTGAGCCCGTTCGGAGTAGCCAGAGTGAACCCTCGCTCGTCCGCCCAAAGGTCGTCGTAGTGAGATCGACACCAGGCCCGCCCGGCCTCGTCGACGAAGGCCATCGCGTCGACGACGAGCCCGTCTTCCTGGCTGCGGATCAGGAAGCTGGCGCGATCTCCGACCATGAGGGGCGAGTGGCACGGCGGAGCGTCGAGCAGGAGGGCGCGATATCGGACCTCCTGACCGTCGGCGATCTGTTCCTCGAGCCGGGCGACGGTGGCTTCGAGCTCTTCCACCGAGCCGATCTTCTCCATGTTTCGCAGCTGGCCGCCGCGCTCGGCGAAACGTTGAACCGCTGCAGCAACCGCTTCCGTGTCTGGGGTGCGAGCCCGCGCGGCACCAGAGCTGTGCAGCGAGCAAAGGAGGAGCTCGTCGCTCTTCTCGAGGCCATCGATCAGATCCACCAAATTTCCGTAGATGCCCTTCGCCTCCAGATGAAGGGTCGCCTCGGGAGCGCTGCGAGGGGGCAGGCGATCGTTGTCGCGTCGGAAGAGCACTGCCTCGGGGTCAGGTGCTTCGCCGCCGACCGGACTGGACATCGCCATGAAGATCCGCAGCACCACATCGACCAGGTCTTCGTCGTCGAGGACCAGATCCTCAGCGGCAGGAGTCCCGGGGGAGAGGCCGACCTCCTCGTGACAGCCGGCGATGCGCCGGAACACCTGAGCGCCCTCTATGAAGGTCGCAAGCACCCGCTCGACCTGCTCCACGCTGTGGATCGGCTCCCGTTTGGCGACCAGGAGGAACTCGCGAAACACCTCGACCAGGGCCTCGCGGTGTCGGCCGTGCACCTCCAGCAGGTGGCGCCGGAAGCGCAGGTCTGGCAGGGGCTTCTCGGAGTCGGAGATCCCCTTGTCGTTGCGACTCGTCGCGGCGTCGCAAAGAGCGATTGCGAGGTAGTAGACCCGCTCCCGGGCCCGGGTCAGGTCGTCGCTGTCGGCGGGAACCGCGCCGTAGAGCCGCAACTGCTCGAGCAACGCCGAGGCGATCGTTTCGCGGCCCGCGCCGTCGGCAATCGAGGTGGCCTTCGCCGCGTAGCTCTCGACGGTCGCCTCGCGCAACCTCAGCTGCTCCTCCAGCAACAGATCGAGCACATCGCCAACCAGCCCACGCACCACGGCGCCGTCGCCGCGGGCGCTCAGATCGCCGTCGTAGAGGACTCCCTTGCTGACTTTGGCGTCCGCGACCGCCTCGGTCACCTGAATGCCGAGATCGCCGAGCCGTCCCTTGCCGTCCCCCCGGGCCAAGCGCGCAACTATGGCGTCGAGGAGTCTCTCCACTTGAGACACGTTGAGCATTCAATCATAGGCCCCGACTGACAAGTCAATCGGGCGACCAGACTGGTACTGCGAGGCGGACGCATGGGTCTTTCGACCGCCGCTAATTTTTTGGAGGCAGTCGTTGGAGGCGCTACCCAGGGAGGGGGCGCGTAAATCGAAGGAGGGAACGAGATTGAATCTCTTCGAGCACAGTCCACCTGAGATCGAAAAGGCCGGTGTATTCCCAGACGCCGGACCTCTCGCGCAGAGGGGCTAGAGCCTAACCGCACGCTAGCGAGCAGCAGGAGTCTTTCTACATCGGCGAGCCCCCCAGGGGGCTCGCTTGTTTCGGGAGCGACGCGACGCCGCGGCTCAGAGCCGCGTGGCGATCAAGGCGATCAACGCCGCGAAGCCGGCGCCGAACACACTGCAGAGACCAATCACTCCCTGAAGCAGGGTCCTCTGCACGGCGTCGATCCGGCCGCTCATGTGCTCGAACCGATCGTCAACGCGGTCGAACTTCGCATCCATCCTGTCGAAGCGCTGGTCGAACTCCGTTTCCAACGCCTCGAAACGCTCGTCCATCTTTTCGAAACGCGCGTCGACTTTCTCAAAGCGCGCGTTCATCTCGCCGCGGAGGTCCCGGACCTGGCCTTCGACGCGATCGAAGCCGTCGCTGACCCGCTGGTTGAGGTCGTCGAGGCGCTCGTCGGTCCAGCTCTCCCTGGTCATCGTCGGCATTCTTGCATCGTAAGGTTCTGTCTGCATACGAAACAAGGCTCCAACGTGCCAACTCTCTCCTGAAACTGTCAATTCGGGCGTTCAAATAGGGTTCCGGCCATCAAGGCCATGCGCTACATCGCCCTTGCCGAGGCGACCAGCTTCATCGCCCTGCTGATCGCGTCGGTGATCAAACGGACCGGGGGCAGCGAGGTCGGGGTGCAGATCCTCGGCCCGATCCACGGCATCCTCTTCATCGCCTACGTCTGGATCGCCCTGGCGATCCGCAGCGAGATGGGCTGGAGCGGCAAGACCACCTTCTGGATCCTGGTCGGCGCCGTCGTCCCCTTCGGCGGCTACGTGGTCGACTGGTGGCTGCTGCGCGAGCGCAACCGCGCCACGGCATAACGCTTACTCAGCACAAGCCTTAAGTACTAAGGCGGCTTTGACTTTGCCGATCGGCCAGGTACGGTCGCCCGGTGAACTCGCCTGAGCAGCCGGCCAACGCCCGCTTTCGCATCCTCTCCGTTGACGGAGGCGGCATCCGCGGCCTGATCTCCGCCCTGGTCATCGACGAGATCGAGCAGCGGCTGGAAAGGAAAGTGGGGCAAGAAGAAGTGCGGGTGGCGGACTACTTCCACCTCTTCGCCGGCACCTCGACCGGGGGGCTGATCGCGCTCGCCCTGACCGCACCGGGGAAGATCTCGGCCGCCACCCTCGCCTCCTTCTACACTGAGGACGGGCCGAGGATCTTCCACCGCAGCTTCGGTCGCAAGCTCAGCACCGCCTGGGGGCTGCGCCGGCCCAAGTACTCCGCCGAGCCGCTGCGCAAAGCGATCGAAGAACGGCTCGGCGAAAGCACGATCTCGCAGGCGACCCGCGACCTGCTGGTCACCTCCTACGACATGAACAAGGGCGAACCGTATTTCTTCAAGCGCTGGCGGGCGCTCGAATCGGAGGCGCGCGACTTCCCGATCGTCGACGCCGGCCTCGCCACCGCGGCGGCGCCGACCTACTTCCCCTCGCACGGGCTCGGCTACCGGGCGCTGGTCGACGGCGGCGTCTTCGCCGCCAACCCGGCGGTGGCGGCTGTCGCCGAAGCTCTGGGCCGCCAGAGCGACCCGCCGGCCCGGTTACAGACCGAGGACCTCTTCATGGTCGCGATCGGCACCGGTGAATTCCCCAGCCGCTTCACCCAGGACGAGGTGAGCAAGTGGGGCGCGCTCGGCTGGATCGCCGGCGGCGACAACGGCCCGCCGATCCTCGACGCGATGCTCGGCGGCTCCTCCGACGGCTCCGACTACTGGGCCCACATGCTGCTCAACCACGCCCCCGGCGAAGGCGTCCCCGCTCCCGAGGAAATCGGCCTCGGCCCGCGCTACTACCGGCTCCAGGTCGACCTCTCCGAAGCGGTCGAGATGGACGACGCCAGCCACCACACCCTGACCGTGACCCTGCCGCAGGCGGCCGAACAGCTGATCGAAGAACGCGGCGCCGAGATCGACGCGATCGTCGCCAAGCTGGCCGAGGCGGGGCCGATTCCGCCCAGTCCCTAAACCCGCGGCGAGTGGCGAGACCCGGACTCGAACCGGGGACACCACGATTTTCAGTCGTGTGCTCTACCAACTGAGCTATCTCGCCTGGAGCGCGCCGAGGCTGCGCAAGCGGGAAGGCTAGCGGCCGGAGGGGGTTGGGGGCTGATTGCATTGGGGCGTGGCCTGGAGTCGTGCAGCGCTGGTGCTGGTCGCCACCGGGGCGGTGGCCGCGGTGCTCGTCTCCGGCGGCCACTCGGCCGATCCGCGGACGCCGGCGGCACTGCCGGGGCTGCCGCCGCCCTTCCTCGGGACGGCGGTGGTCGGGGGCGGCGAACTGACCGCGGCGATCGACGCCTACGGGGACGTGGTCGACCTGCGGGCGACGCCGGCGGGGCGGGAGTTGGTCGATAACTCTTATGCCCGTCAGGTCGCGGAGACGGTCCCGGCCGGGACCGGAATCGTGCCCCGGCTCAGCGTCGGCAACGGACGGGCGCGGCCGCTGTGGCAGGCGGATGCTGTGATGCAGCGCTACCTCCCAGGCACCAACGTGGTGCGGACGGTCGCCCGGTTCGGCTCGGCGTGGGGCGAGATCGTCTACGCCGCAGGCGGATCCAAGCTCGCCTGCCTGACCCGGACTTCGCCGGGAAGCGAGCTGACGCTCGCCGTCGCCGATCCCGCTGCCGCCGCAAGGCTCCGCTGCGACGACGGGACGGCACGGTCGATCGTTCGCGCCGCCGCCCGCTCCGACCGGCGCTGGCTGATGCGGGCCCGGACGCTCGGGCGCGCCGCGCCTCCCTGGGCGGTGCGGCTCTACGAGCGCTCGCTGCTGACCCTGCGGGCGCTGACCGACCGGCGCAGCGGTGCAGCCGTGGCCGGAGCGCGGGATGGCTGGGCTTACGTCTGGCCGCGCGACGCCGGCACCACGGCGCTCGCCCTCGCGGCGGGCGGCTACGAGCCCGAGGCCCGCCGCGTCGCTCGCTTCCTGCTCGGGCTCGACCTCGAGGCCACGGCGCGTTTCCACGGTGACGGGACGCCCATCGCGGGCCGCGATGCGCAGGGCGACGCGGCGGGCTGGACCGCGGTCGCCGCGCGCGCCGCCGGCCTGCGAGCGCGCGTCCTCTCCCTCCCCTGGCGCGACCGGGCCGACTACCAGGAGGGCGTCCCCGGCGACTACCTCGGCAACGCGATCGCCGGCGGGGATGCATCGGATGTATTCGAGACGGCGCGCGGACTGGTGCGGGCCGCCGGCGATCCGGGCTCGGGCCTCGACTCAGCGGCGGCCTGGGCCGTGCGCCCGTTCTCGCAGCCGTCCCTCCATCCGGCCGCGCGCCGGACTCTGCTGCGGCTGGCCGGCAAACGGACCCGCTTCGGGATCGTGCCCGGCGAGGACTGGAACGGCGGCATCGACCCCTGGATGGCCCCGACGGCCTGGAGCGCCTGGAGCCTCGCCGCGCTCGGCGAGCGCGGCGCCGCCCTGCGCCTGCTCGCCGCCCTGCGCCGCGCCGCCACCCCGGCCGGCGCCCTGCCGGAGCGAGTCGACGTCCGCACCGGCATCCCCCGCTCCACCACCCCCCTCGCCTGGTCCCACGCCTTCGCGATCCTCGCCCTGCGCGAGCTCTGGCCCTGAGCGCCGCCGCCAGGCCAGCCAGCGCTGCCGCGACGGCGTGCAATCCCGTCCGCGCCGCCTTCACACCGCCCTCAGCATCAGCCCCATCAGCTCCAGCGCCCCCGCCTTGTGCAGCGGTTCGTTCAGGTTCCCGCACTTCGGACTCTGCACACACGACGGGCAGCCCGACTCACAGGGACACTCGGCGATCAGCCGCTCGGCGTCGCCGAGCAGGCGCTCGAACTGCTCGTAGCCGCGGCGGGTGATCCCAACCCCGCCTGGATGGCCGTCGTAGATGAAGATGGTCGAGCGGCCGGTCTGGAAGTGGACGTTGGTGGAGAGGCCGCCGATGTCCCAGCGGTCGCACATAGCGATCAGCGGCAGCACCGCGATCTGCGAGTGCTCGGTCGCGTGCAGGGAGCCGAGCAGGGCGTCGCTCGGCAGCGCCCGGCTGAGGCTGTCGGGCAGCACGTACCAGAGCGCCTGGGTGACGAAGCTCTGCTCGGGCAGCTCGAGGGCGACGATGTCGATCGGCTCCTGGTCGGAGATCGAGACCCGCTGGAAGGCGATCACCTGCTCCGTCACCGAGACCTCGCCGAAGTTCAGCTCCACCCCCGCCACCCGGCGCTGCTCGCGGGTCCGTTCGATGTAGATCTCGGTCTCCTTCTTCGGCCGCGTATACCAGTCGCCGTCGAAGCTGGAGACGATCGCCCGCCGCTCCTCGACGTCGAGCCGCTCGACCTCATAGGAGCGCCCGAGGTGCAGGTAGACCGCCCCGGGGTGGATCGTCGTGAAGGCGCGCTCGGCCTCGACCAGGCCGAGCATCTCGCCCGACTCGCGCTCGATCACCGCCACCGAGTCGGCCGAGGCCGAGCGCAGCGGGATTCGCGAGGCGACGAAGTCGCTGCGCTTCGGCAGCAGCTTGCCGCCGACCCCGCGCAGCTCTCCCGCCGCCAGCAGCCGCTCCGCCCGCTCCCGCCACTCCGGCCCGAAGACCTCGTCGTCCGCGTCGGTCAGCGGCAGCTCGTAGGCGGCGGCGATCAGGTGCCGGGAGGCGATCTGCTCGTTGGCGTGGTCGAGGATCGCCGCCTCGACCGGACGGTCGAGAAACTCCTCCGGGTGGCGGCAGAAGAACTGGTCGAGCGCGTCCTGGCCGGCGACGTAGACGGCGAGCCCGCGGCGGCGGCGCCCGGCCCGGCCCCACATCTGGCGCAGGCTGGCGACGGTGCCGGGGAAGGTGACGCAGATCGCCGCGTCGAGCTCGCCGACGTCGATCCCCAGCTCCAGCGCGTCGGTGGCGACCACCGCCAGCAGCTCGCCCTCGCTCAGCCGCGCCTCGATCTCGCGCCGCTGCTGCGGCGTGTAGCCGCCGCGATAGGGGGCGATCCGCTTCGCCAGCTCCGGCTTCCCCCGCCGCTCGAGGTTTTCGCGGGCGAAGCGCTGGATCAGCTCGATCCCGCGGCGGCTCTTGAGGAAGCAGATCGTCCGCGTCCCCTGCACGACCAGCTCGGCGAGCAGGTCGGCCGCCTCCGAGAGCGCCGAGCGGCGCGCGCCGCTGGCCTCGTCGAGCAGCGGCGGGTTCCACATCGCGACGTCACGGCCGGCCCGCGGCGCCCCGTCGTCGTCGATCAGCTCGAACGGCGTTCCGACCAGGCGCTCGGCCAGCTCGACCGGGTTGGCGATCGTCGCCGAGGCGAGCAGGAAGCGTGGCTCCGCGCCGTAGTAGCGCGCCACGCGCCGCAGCCGCCGCAGCACGTTGGCGACGTGGGAGCCGAAGACGCCGCGGTAGGTGTGCGCCTCGTCGACCACGACCCAGCCGAGGTTGGCCATGAAGTCGCCCCAGACCTTGTGGTGGGGCAGGACGCCGACGTGGAGCATGTCCGGGTTGGTGAGGACGAGGTTGTTCTTGCGGCGGATCGGCGGCCGCTCCTCCTTCGGCGTGTCGCCGTCGTAGATCGCCTCGCGCAGCTTCGGCGGCCGCAGCTGCGCCAGCTTGCGCGCCTGGTCCTGGGCCAGCGCCTTGGTCGGGTAGAGGTAGAGGGCGCGCCGCTTCGGCTCGGCGGCGATCCCGTCCAGCACCGGCAGGTTGAAGGCGAGGCTCTTGCCGGAGGCGGTGCCGCTGGTGATCACCAGGTTCGACCTGGCGGCGGCCTCGTAGGCGGCGAGCTGGTGCGTATATAGAGACTCGATCCCGGCCCGCCCCAGCGCCTCGACCAGCGCCGGGTCGAGCTCACCCGGCAGCGAAACCGGGCGCGCCCGGCGCTCCTTGTCGGCGCTCTCGGCAACGATCCGCCCGTCGCGCCGCGCCGGATCGATCGCGATGTTCCAGCTCTCGCCAAGAAGCGAACCGCTCCGCGCCATCAGGCGGCGCTCCGCGCTGGGCGCGCGATCTGCCCAGCCACCCGCATCGCCTGCAGCGAGGAACGGTCGTGGATGCGGAGGATGTCGGCGCCCTCGCGCACCGCCAGGGCCACGGCGGCGACCGTCCCCCACTCGCGCTCGCCGGCGCCCCAGCGCCCCTCCCAGGAACCGGCGAGGACGGCGCCGATGAAGTCCTTGCGTGAGAGCGAGACGTAGAGCGGCAGCCCGAGCTCGCGCAGCTCGCCGAGCCGGCGCAGGATCTCCAGGTCCTGCTCGGGGCTGAGGTCGAAGTCGAGCCCGGGGTCGATCGCGATCTGCTCCACGGCCACTCCAAGGTCCCGGGCCACCTCGACTCTCCCCCCGAACCAGGCCTTGAGGTGGTCGACGACGTCGCCGTACTCGCGCCAGGGGCGGTCGACCCGCGGCGGCCCCTCGATGTGCATCAGCACGTAGCCGCAGCCCGTCTCGGCAACCAGCTCGAACATCTCCTCGCAGCCGCCGGAGATGTCGTTGACCGCGTGCGCCCCCGCCGCCAGCGCCCGCCGCGCTACCTGCGGCGAGAAGGTGTCCGCCGAGACCGGCACACCAACGGGATCGCGTCGCTCGATGCTTTGGGGGGTCCCCAGACCCCCCAATCCGTCGCGCGCCGCGTTCAAAACGAGGCCCTCGACCGCCGGGACCAACGCTGCGGCCTCGTCCTCGGCCGCCACCGGCGGGCCGGCCTTGGCGGCGACGGCGCCGAGGTCGAGCATCTCGAAGCCGGCCTCGGCCAGGGCCAGGCCGTCGGCGACCGCCTGCTCCGGGGTGCCGCTGCGCGCCCCCGCGAACATCGAGTCGACGGTGACGTTGACGATCCCCGCCGCCAGCGGCTGCGCCAGGTCGAGCGTCCTGTCTGACAGCCGCCAGCTCATCGATCGCCTACCGTAGCGGCCCGGACCCATGGGACTGCGCTGCGTATACACCGACCTCGACGGGACCCTGCTCGGGCACCGCAGCTCGCTATTCCGCGACGCCGACGGGGGCTTCTCGCTGGCCCAGGCGCGCGGGCTGGAGGCCTGCGAGCGGGCCGGGGTCGAGGTCGTGATCATGTCCGGCCGCCGCGAGCCGCAGGTCCACGAGGCGGCCCGTCTGATGGGACAGACCTCCTACATCTACGAGGCCGGCTGCGCCTTCGCGATCGACGGCGAGACGACCCTGATGACCGGCGGGATGGAGCCGAACGAGGACGGCACGATCTACGAGCAGATCGAGGCGCGGGGGATCCCGAAGCGGCTGTTCGAGCACTTCGAGGGGCGGCTCGAGTACCACGCGCCCTGGCACCACGGCCGCATCCTCTCCCACCTCTTCCGCGGCAAGGTCGAGGTCGAGGAGGCGAACGGGCTGCTGGCCGAGTGGGGCGACGACGACCTGCGGCTGCTCGACAACGGCGCGATCGGGCGCCCGATGGCGGCGATCGACGGCCCCACCCACGCCTACCACCTGGTCCCGAAGCTGGTCAGCAAGGCTGGCGCCGTCGCCGCCCACGCCCGCGCCCGCGGCTACGACCCCGCCGACTGCATCGCGGTCGGCGACTCGGTCGAGGACCTCGAGGTGGCGGCCGCGGTCGGGCGCTTCTTCGTCGTCGCCAACGGCCCCGAGCGCGACCCCGGTCTGCGCGCCGCCCTCTCCGCCTGGAACAACGCCACGGTCACCGAGGGCCGCATGGGCGACGGCTTCTATGAGGCCATCGTCTCGACCCTGGTCGAGCGTCGCTAGTATCGGAATTAGGATGAGCGATGCGACTATTGCCGAGCAGGAGTACCTCGAGATCATGTTCTGGATCGAGGAGGCGGGCCTGCCGATGACCGGCGCCAACATCGCCCGCGCGATGCAGCTCTCCCCCCCGACGGTGCACGAGATGGTCGGCCGCCTGGTCGGGGACGGCTACGTCGAGCGCAACCCCGACAAATCGCTCGCCTTCACCGAGTCCGGGCGCGAGCACGCCAGCCACATCGTCCGCCGCCACCGCATGATCGAGCGCTTTCTCACCGACGTGCTGGGGATCCCCTGGGACGAGGTGCACGAGGAGGCGGAGCGGATCGAGCACGCGATGTCGCCGGTGCTGGAGGAGCGCATGTACGCGGCGATCGGCGACGCCACCACCTGCCCGCACGGCCACCCGATCGTCGAGGGTACGCGCGAGACCGGCTCGCTGCTGGCCGACGTCGAGGTCGGCGCCGACGTCACCGTCCTGCGCTTCGAGAACGAGGCCGAGGAGCTGCTGCACTACCTGAAAGCGGCCGGGCTGCACCCGGGGCTGGAGGGCAAGCTGGAGGGCGCCGACGAGGAGCGGGTCACAATCGCCTCCGCCGACGGCAAGCACGAGGTCAGCCGCAGCGTCGCCGAGACCGTCTCGGTCCGCGCCGATCCGGCCCCGCCCCCGCGCGCCGCGATCCCCGAGCAGCTGGTGCTCTCCTCGGATCGCTACGGCCGCTAAGACTGCGGAATCGGCATCGTCACGATCGGCGAGGAGGTCGGCGCCTCGCTGCCGCCGCGCGGCTCGGTCGTGACCATCACGACTTCGACGCCCTCCATGTCGGCGATCGCGGTCGAGGCGTGGCCTTCGTCGTCGGGCACGAACAGCGCCCGCACCGGCTCGACCTCGCCCTCGCGCTGAACCCAGGCCTGCAGCACTCGTTCGTCGTGGAGCTGCTGCACGTTGGCGAGGTGCAGGGTGCCGCTCTCGCCTCCGTCCTTTGTGACCATCTTCGCGGTGACCCCGGGAGGCTTGCCGGAAACGACCGTTTCGGTGCTTCCGCCTTCGTCGCCGCCGCCGATGCCACCCTCGATCGCGTAACCGGCGACGGCGGCGACGACCAGCACCGCGGCGACAATGCCGGCCACCGGCCGCAGGCCCATCGGACCGGAGCCGAGGCCGCGCAGCCAGGCGCCGGCGCGCTGCAGCAGCCCGCCCGCGCCGGCCCTCTCGGACTCGGCCGGAGCCGCCTCGGCGCACACCTCGGCCATCAGCCGCTCGCGTAGTTGCGGCGGCGCCTGCTGGCGCTCGACGCTCTGCGGCAGCGCGTTCAGCGCCGGCATCAGCCAGCGCACCTCGGCCCGGCAGCGCTCGCAATCGTCGAGGTGGCGCTCCAGCTCGGCCGCCCGCTCGGGCTCCAAGGCCCCCAGCATGTAGGCGGCGACGTCTTCCTGCCAGCCGTTGTGGTTCGTCTCGTTCATGCCAGTCCCTCCGCCAGCTCGCCGCGAATCTTCTCCATCCCCAGCCTCATCCGTCCCTTCACCGTGCCCAGCGGCACCCCCAGCATCGCCGCGATCTCGGACTGGCTGAAGCCGCCGAAGTAGGCGAGCTCGATCACCTTCGCCTGCTCGCTCGGCAGCGAGCCGACCGCGCCGCGCAGCTCCCGTGCGGTCTCGTGCTGCAGCGCTTCCTCCTCGGTCCGCTCCTCGGCCGGGCGCTGCTCCAGCGCCGCCTCGTCGTCGAAGGTCAATTTTGGCGCCTTGCCGGCGCGGCTGCGCAGGGTGTCGATGGCGCGGTTGCGGACGATGCTGAGCATCCAGGAGCGGACGCTGCCGCGGGCGCGGTCGAAGCGGGCGCCGCTGCGCCAGATCGAGATGAAGGCCTCCTGGGTGACGTCTTCGGCGGCCGTCTTCTCGCCGACGATCCTGTAGGCCAGCGAGTAGGCGACGCCGCCGTGGCGGTCGTAGAAGACCGCGAAGGCCTCGGGGTCCTTTGTCCCGATCAGCGGCATCAGCTCCTCGTCGGCCAGCCGCTCGGCCCTGTCTCTCTCCACGTTCATCTCAACCCATCATCCACGCTTGCGCGGCCGCCCTCAGGCGATGAACGGTTCCACCGCCTTCAGCACCTGCGCTTCGCCGAGCGCCGGGTCGAAGGCGTTAGGGGACGGTTCTTCGTCGTTCTGCAGGCGGATCGCCGCCGCGTGCCGGGCCTCGACCTGGACGATCGAGCCGGCGGCGCCGAGCACTTCCTTGGACTTGATCGCCGGCGCGGCGCCGTTGTAAGCGCTGACCCCGGTGTCCTCGAAGGTCTGGGCCAGTTTGAGGAAGCCGGCGGTGTTGCTGTAGGCGAAGTCGAATTTCGGCTTCATCACCGGCTTGCCGCCCAGCTTCTTGATCGTGGCGGTGAGCGCTGCCACGTGCTCCTGCTCGTCCTTGGCGAGGAGGTTGATCAGGCCCTTCAGTTCGCCGTTCGCTTTCGCCCGGGACTTGGCTTCGTCGTAGAAGTCCGCCTCCAGGTACTCGAGAGTGAGGGCGAAGTTGAGGATCCCGACGTCGCCGCCACCGCTCGCGGCCAGGGCCTTGCGGACGAAGGGGCCGACCATGAAGGTGCCGTAGACCGCTCCCGCGGCCAGCGCCCCCTTGAGGATCACCTCGCTGCGTGAGAAGTCGCCACCGCTGTCGTCGGCAACGTCCACCGCCGCCAGCTCTGGATGGGCAAGTTCGTTCTGAGTCATTGCTTGCTCCTTAGCTTTCTCGGCGGCCTCAGCCGACGATGAAGGGTTCGACTGACTTGAGCACGGTTTTCGCGTCAGCCGGTTTGGCGAACGCCCCGTCCGGGGTGATCGACTTGCCCAGCATGGTGTTGAGGGTGGCGGCGTGCCGACCCTCGACGCTGTGGATCGCCAGGGCGGAGGCGAGCACGTCCGGGCTCTTGATGTTGGCGGCCTGGCCGAGATAGGCGGCGGCGCCGAGGTTCTCGACCGTCCCCGCCAGTTCGACCACCGCCTTCGCGTTTTTGAGCGGGAACTCGGTTTTCGGTTCCGGCGCCGGCTTGCCGCCCATCTGCTTGACGGCGGCAGTGAGCGCGTCGACGTGTTCGGCCTCCTCCATGCCGAATTTTTCGATCGCCTTCAGCTCGGCCCCTTTGAAGAGGCCGCTCTTGACGACGTCGGCGTAGAAGGCCGCCTCGAGGTACTCGAGCGTGAGCGCGTAGTTGAGGATCCCAACGTCGCCCTTGCCGAACTGGGCGGTTTCGCTGTCCCCTCCACCGCCCATCATCGTCGTGGTGGTCGAGTCGTCGTCGCTGCCACAGGCGGCGAGGAACGCGGCGGCGGCGGCCGAGCCGCCGGTCAGGGCCATGAACTGACGGCGTGAGACCGGGTCCTTGACCGCGCGCGCGACGGCGTTGCTGCCGGCCCCCGCTTGCTCGTGTTGCTTGCTCTCGGACATCTCGTCGTCTCCTCGCTGGTTTGCGCTTCCACTGCCCTTTACGCCACCTCCCCAGCTCTGGATCACTGCCGATTTCGCCCATTGCAAAGCCGAAAATCGCAGTGATCCGAACGCGGCGCCAGTGCGTATGCAGTGCATGGGATCCACCCGTCCCCCGGTCGGCGCCACTCCCCTCGTCCTGCTCGCGATCGCGGTTCTTGTGGTTGGCTGCGGTGGCGACGACGGTGGCGCCGACCGGACCTCCACCAGCGCCGAGGCGGCCACCGGCAGCGACGCGGTAACGGTCCGCGACTACACCTACGAGCCGGCCCGGATCACCGTCCCCAAGGGGGCCACGGTCACCTTCGTCAACCGCGACTCGACCCCGCACACGGCAACGTCCAAAGAGTCAGGCCTGTTCGAAAGCGGCAGTCTCGAGACCGGCAAGTCCGGCCAAGTCGTGCTCGGCGAAAGCGGGGCCTTTGCCTACTACTGCCTCTTCCACCCCTTCATGAAGGGGACCGTGGTCGTCGAGTAACGGCGGCGCGCTAGGCCCGCAGGCGGGCCAGCGCCCTGGCGATACGGGCGACGCCCTCTTGCATCTGCTCGGCCGGGACCGGCGCGAAGGAGAGGCGGAGGCTGTTCTGGCCGCCCTCGAGCACGAAGTCGGGGCCGGCGACGAAGGAGACGCCCTCGGACTTGGACTCGGCCAGCAGGGCGACCGTGTCGGTGCCCTCCGCGAGGTCGAGCCAGAGGAAGTAACCGCCCTCGGGGACGACGAACTCGGCCTCGGGGATCTGCGCGCGGAGGGCGGCGACGAGGGCGTCGCAGCGGGCCTGCAGCTCGCCCTTGACGAAGGCGATGTTGCGGTCGAGCTCGCCGGAGCGGCAGAGGTCGAGGACGATCGACTCGGCCAGCATGTTGGGCGAGATGTAGGTCTCGTTGGCGCGCTTGGCCAGCTTCGCGATCTGCTCCTCGGGACCCGCCAGGTAGCCGACGCGGACGCCGGGGCTGACCGTCTTCGAGAAGGAGGAGGCGTGGACGACGCGGTCGGCCTGGTCGAGCTCCAGCATCGTGCCCAGCGGCTCGCCCTCGAAGGGCAGCTCGCGGTAGGGGTCATCCTCGAAGATCCAGAAGCCGTGCTCGGCGGCGAGCTCGACCAGGCGCGCCCGCTTCGCGGCCGAGAGCGTGCAGCCGGCCGGGTTGTGGGCGTTGGGGATGATGTGGGCGAGCTTGACCGGACCGGCGGCGAGGGCCGCCTCGAAGGCGCCGAGGTCGATGCCGTCGGCCTCCAGCGGCACCGGCACCAGCTCGACCCCGAGCTGCTGCAGGAGCAGCAGGGTGCGGTCATAGCTGGGGTTCTCGACGATCACCCGGTCGCCGGGCTGGAGCAGGTGCTGGAACAGCATCGCGCCCGCCTCGAGCGAGCCGTTGGCGACCATCACCTGGGCCGGCTGCAGGCCGCCGCCGTGGCGCTCGGCGATCCACTCGCAGAGGCCGGGGTGGCCGATTCCGGTGCCGTAGGAGAGCGCCTTTTCCCAGTCGTCGGCAAGCGCCCGCGCGGCCGCCTCCCGCACCGCCTGGTGGGGGAGGATGTCGGCGCTGGGAGCGCCGCGCGCGAAGGAGATCATCTCGCCTGCCATGTGCCTGCGACCCTAGCAACGCTCCGGCGCCGCCGACCGCCGCCCGGGCGTCGCCATATGGTCCGGGCGATGAGCGAGGCCGCCTACGACCGGATGGGGGTCGGCTACCGCCAGGTGCGCCGCCCCGACCCGCGAATCGCCGCGGCGATCGAAGCGGCGCTGGGCGGGGCCGAGAGCGTGCTCAACGTCGGCGCCGGCACCGGCTCCTACGAGCCGGCCGGGCGCGCGGTGACCGCGGTCGAGCCCTCGCGGGTGATGATCGAGCAGCGCCCGCCGGGCGCGGCCCCGGTGGTGCAGGCGAGCGCCGAGGCGCTGCCCTTCGGCGACGACGAGTTCGACGCGGCGATGGCGCTGATCACCGTCCACCACTGGGCCGACGTCGGGGCGGGGCTGGCGGAGATGCGACGGGTGGCGCGCGGCCCGGTGGTGGTGCTGAGCTTCGACCCGACGGTGCTGCGCGGCCTCTGGTTCTGCGACTACTTCCCGGGCGCGGTCCGCTTCCACGAGGAGTCGATGCCGACGCTGGAGTGGCTGGCGGCGCTGCTCGGGCCGGGGGCGACGATCGCGCCGGTGCCGGTCCCGAGCCAGTGCTCCGACGGCTTCTTCTGCGCGATCTGGGACCGGCCGGAGCTGCACCTCGACCCCGAGGTGCGCCAGGGCAGCTCGGTCTGGCACGTGATCGGCCCCGAGGAGACAGAGCGCGGACTCACTGCCCTGCGGGCGGACCTGGAGAGCGGCACCTGGGACGAGCGCCACGGCGAGCTGCGCACGCTCCCCGAGCTCGACGTCGGCTTGCGGCTGCTCAGCTCGGGCTGAACTCGTGTGACTCGATCACGCGGTCGATCAAGCCGTACTCGACCGCGTCCGGCGGCTGGAAGAATTTGTCCCGTTCCATGTCCTGCTTGATCTGCTCCTTGGACTGGCCGGTGTGCTTGACGTAGATGCCGTCGAGCCGCTCGCGCAGCTCGAGGATCTCGCGCGCGTGGATCTCGATGTCGCTGGACTGACCTTCGAAGCCGCCGCTGGGCTGGTGGATCAGGATGCGGCTGTTCGGCAGCGCCATCCGTTTGCCCTTGGCGCCGCCGGTGAGGATCAGCGAGCCGGCCGACATCGCGATCCCGTAACAGATCGTCTGCACGTCGGGTTTGATGAACTGCATCGTGTCGTAGATCGCCAGGCCCGCGTAGGCGGAGCCGCCGGGCGAGTTGATGTAGAGGCTGACGTCCTTGTCCGGGTCCTCGGACTCCAGGTGCAGCAGCTGGGCGATGATCAGGTTGGCGAGGTCCTCGGTCACCTGTTCCCCGAGGAAGACGATGCGCTGGGCCAGCAGGCGCGAGTAGATGTCGAAGGAACGCTCGCCGCGAGCGGTCTGCTCGACGACCATCGGTACCAGTGGCATAGGGCCTCCGTTTCGGGGATTGGACTGCGCCCCGGACCTTATCCAGGCGCGATGCTCGGCGCCCCGGCCGGGCGCGAACCTGCACCTACAGCTGCGTGGCGATGATCCCGGCGGCGGAAACCAGGACGGTGCCGATCAGGCCGCCCCCAACCTGCAGCAGCGTCCGCTGCAGAGCGCCGATCTCCCCTCGCAGTTCCCCGATCTCCCCGCGAAGTTCCACCCCCTGAGCCTTGATCTCCTCTCGGAGTTCCGCACCCTGCGCTCTGATCTCCTCTCGGAGTTCCGCGCCTTGAGACCTGATTTCGCCGCGGACGCTGCTCGCTTCGGCCCGAATGTCCGCGTGGACGCGATCGAAACCGCGGTCCATGCGGTTTGACATGTCGTCGAGCCGGTCGTCGGTCCAGGATTCCCTCATCGCCTCCATTTTGCCATCGTAGACAACAGGTTTCTACGTGTGGGTGACAAGAGTGTGCCAATTCTGTGCCGGAATGGGGCTGTTTGGTGCCTAACTACTCACCTTGCAGTCCCGCGTCATCGTCGAGCTCAAGGTCCGCCCGTCTTCAAAGCCAAAGCTCGCCCGGGCAAAGGAGAAGACCGCGCCCGGGAATCCCTTCGGAGCGGGGCAGCCAGCCGAGAGGTAGGCGTGCTGCGTCCCCTTGTAGGTGAAGTTGCGCTGCAGGGTCAGCGAGACGCCCTGGACGAAGCCCCAGTCGGCGGCTACCTGGGGCAGCTCGGCGACCAGGGTGGTCGCGTAGTTGCCTCCCCCCTGCTTGATCTGGAACGGGAGCACGAAGGAAGTAGGGAGCGGTTCAGTCCCATAGATGTGGGCGTAGACCACCGGCTTGCCGTGCAGGTTGCCGTTGAAGGCGAGGATCTCCCCGTTGGAGGGGAAGGGAGACTGATCCGGCAGGGCGACGCTGGCCTTGAAGGTTCCCGATCCGACCAGTGACTTCCTGCATGACGCCTTCGCTTCGACCGTCGAGGCAGGCTGGATCTGGTGGAAGTTGCAGCGGGGCAGGCCCTTGTAGTCGAGCTTGCCGTTGCGGTTGATCGCCATCGTGATCGTGCGCAGCTGTGGGGGGTCCTGACCGTCGGTGGTCTTGATGTTGCCGGCGAGGGTGACGGCGACAGGTGCCTTGGTGCTGCGGGGGAGCTGCTTCGGCGCCACCTTGCCCTCGAAGGACACGCGCAGGGTTCCGTTCTGGACGACCTCGGCGAGGGCGAGGGGTGCGGAGAGGGAAAGGGCGGTCGCCATCACGGCGACCGCCCCTTTCAGCCTGGCCTTACGCATTGGGGGACTAGCTCTTGGCGCCCTTGGGCTTCTTGCCCTTGGCCTTCTTCGGCTTCTTCTTGCAGCGCTCGGCGATCACGAGGGGTTTCGAGTTGGCGCGCTTGCCGTTCTGGCCGACCATCTTCACGTCGGCTCGGGCCGGGGCTTTGCAGAGGTTCCTCGAGTTGACGAGGAGGCCTTTCTTGCCGCCCTGCATCTGCAGAGTGAACTGGGTCACCGGGGTGTCAGGCACGACGTCGAAGGTGTTGCGGATCTGCTCCTTGACCGAGTCGATCCTTCCCACCAGGACGACGTTGATGTCGCCGTTCAGGGTCGCGACCAGGTCCGGCAATGGGTTGCTCGAGGATCTGAGGTAGACCGGGCCTTCGAGCGTCTGGTCAAACAGCGGCGACTTCGCCGAGGCGTGGCCGTAGATCGAGGCGTCAGGGCAGTTTTTCGCGGCGAACTGCACCCGGGTGCAGACCGTGCGGATGTGCTCCTGAGCCAGGAACTCCGAGTGCGGCAGGGTGACGACCGACTTGGCGATGTTGGCATCGCCAACCCTGCCCTTCAGCGTCGCGGTCAGCGCCGGATAGTCGCCGCGATTGGTGCCGCCCTTCAGCTTGAAGGAGAGCTGCGGTTTGAACGGCAGGTTCTCGCAGTTCGAGGCTTGGTAGCGGGAGCTGAGCGTGGCCGCGGTGTCGTCGGCGGTCGTGTTGACGTCGCCGCCGGTCCCGGTCAGCCGCGAGCCGATCGACATCGGATTGCAGCTGGTCGGGTTGATGATCGTGTTCTGCCGGTCCACCTTGACCCTGATGTCCCTGATGCGAACCGGGATCCCCTTGAAGATCTGCGGGAAGGGGTCGGTGGAGACCGAGGCCTGGGTGGTGTCAGGGTTGACCTCGATCTTCGAGCGCACCGCGATCACGCCGAGGTCATAGGGCCCAGCGAGGATCGGGGTGATCACCACCATGCTCAGAGGGGCGCCTCGATAGGGGCCGGCGAGATACGCCTTGCCAGGGATGTAGGTGATGACCTGACCGACACCCGAGCCGACGTCGGAGGTGCCAATCTGGCTGGAGGCGGGACAGGAGGGGCTGTTTGCCTCATCCGTCCCGGTCCTGCCCGACGCCGCGGCAATCGCCCCGTCAGAGCACTTAGTCACGCCGCTGATGTTCGCCAGCAGGCCCTTCGGCAGGTTGACGTCGAGCTGGCTGAACTCCTGGTCGTCGTCGGAGCGCTGCACCCGGTAGACGAAGGGGCTGTAGCTGCCGGCCGAGTTGCTCACCGTGCCCGCCTCCACCTGGGGACGGAAGGGACGCTCGCCGAGGCTGTTGACGCAGGGCGAGCCGTCGGCCTTGCGGGTGATCTCATAGTTGGAGTCGCGCACGATCGGCGTCTCGGGCTGGGCGTAGGAGAAGAATTCCGCCCGGATCGTCTTCGTCCCGCAGGTGGTCGGGTTGACCAGCGCGGCGCGGACGCCGCCCTTGAAGGCGAGCTGCATGTCGGAGACCGGGAACTGCGGCAGATCGTCGAAGGTCGTCTTGATCTGCCCCGTCACCGGGTCCAGCTCGACCTTCGCCGGGAGCTTGACGAGGAGCCCGCGCTCGACGTCTTCCACCACCATGTAGAGCGAGAGGAAGTTGTTGAACGGGTTGTCGTTCTGCTTGGCGACGTAAATACGGCCGACCATCGGCTCGTCCGGCGGCAGGATCGGCGTCTTCAGGGTCAGCGTCCCGTACTGGGAGTCGAGCGGGCAGGTGACCGGGTCGTTGGTGCCGAGCCCGATCTGGTGCGGGGCGCAGTTGCCGAGCCCCTGCGCGGCCGAGGTCGAGATCGTCATCCCCTCCGGGAAGGTGACCACGGCCTTCTTCATCGGCGGCGTATCGATCGCGTGCATGCTGCCGCTCTCGTCGTAGAGCTCTTTCCAGTCGGCGACTCGGTGTTCGCGCTGGGGGACGACGAGGTTGACCTTGAGCCCGGTTGGGCCTCCGGCGTCGCGCGCGGTCGGTTGCAGTTTGATCTCGGGCTCGAAGCGGATCCGGGGGTCATCGCAGCCGGTCGGCTGGACCGGGGTGCTGGCGGCGCCTTCGTAGGGAGTGAAGACACCCGGGTTGTCGTATGACTCCACCCGCTGCTTGAAGGTATCCGGCTTGGCGCACTCAAAGCCGGTGGTGAGGAAGGGCCTATGGCCGCCGGCGGGTTCCCCCGGCGGCGTGAACGTCGGCCGGTAGCGGAAGTGGCGCGGATCGCTCGGCACACCCCACATCGTGAAACGGATGTAGCGGTAGTCGAGGTTGAGCACGGTCGCCGGGATGTAGGGGGTCAGCGCCTTGATCGCGTAGCCGTTGGCCGGGTCGGTCGCGGCGTAGATGTAGGAGCGGTTCCCCTGAATCGAGA
This sequence comes from Solirubrobacterales bacterium, assembly GCA_036276995.1. Classification (GTDB taxonomy): domain Bacteria; phylum Actinomycetota; class Thermoleophilia; order Solirubrobacterales; family 70-9; genus VAYN01. Next base: position 1,595 of record DASUNU010000158.1, on the reverse strand, counting down.
AGCCGAAGGACGCGGCCTGCCCGAAGGGGGGCTCGAGGTTGTAGACGGGGATGCTCATCGGGAATTGGAAGTCAAAGGGGTATTCCCCGTTGAACAGCTGCCCGACCGGGTCGATGATCCCGACCTGGCTCTCGAGCGGGCAGTTGGGAATGCCGTCGGTGCCGGGCCGGGTGGCGATGAACTCCGCGGCCGTGCACTTCGGGGTCGCCTCCGGGTTGCCCACCAGCCCCTTGGGCAGAATCGTCTCGACCGTCTTCAGCTTGCCTTCGTTGGTGATGTTGAGCCGCGGCGGCAGCGGCGGCGTGACCTCGGCGAGCCTCTTGCTCATATCGAAGTTCACCCGCAGCTCGTAGGGGTGCGTGCCGGCCTGGCGCACCGGCTGCGCGGTCGTCGCCAGGCCGTCGAAGTCGTCGGCGCTCTGGGACCTCGGCACCATCCCGAAGCCGAGCGGCGTGGGACCGAAGGTGACCTCGCTAGTCACGGTCTGGGGAACGGGAATGCCAGCTCCGGAGAGAGTGACGGTCGCCATTCCGGCGGGACCGACGCTCGGGGCGATATCGACCGGGAAGAAGAGTGGGTAGAAGCCGCCCGCGCTGCCCTGGAAGCTCCCCGGGGGAATCATATCGGCGGGGCTGGTGCAGGTCACCGTGGTCGCCCCGCTGCACGACCAGTTGCCTTCGTTGCCCGAGTCCCTCTGCGCGGGGTCGCCGTTCCGTTCAGTCCCGGCCGGGAGGTCGACGGTGATGGTCAGCGCGGAGCCATCGGTGGGGCTCGTGCCCACGGCCTTCATCTCGACATGGAAGAGGGCCTTGCCTCCCGGGACGGGCCGGGTCGGCCCCCAGTAAGGATCGATCCGGAAGTCGGGCTGAGCCGCCGCGCCCGCGGGCGCCAGCGCCAAGAGCGCGAGGCCGAGGCCGAGCGCCGCGAGAAGTCGCTTCGGGAGGCCGCCACGGCTCGGAGTTGAACGCTTCATCTGCTTTTCCCTGGCTCGGATCGACACCTCAGCCTCCCCTGCGGTTGGAGTTGCGCTTCTTCTGCCCCTGCTTCTCCTGGCGCTTCTTGCCGCAGCGGGCCTTGCTCTTGCTCTTCTTCTGACGGTTCTTGCCGCAGCGCTTGCGCGGGTTGGCGGCCGACTGGTTGCCAGGCCCGGCGAAGCTGGCGCTGCCGCTGCCCTGCAAGGACGGGGAGGGCTCCAGCGGCCCCTGGCAGGCGTCCTCGACGCACTCGGCCGGAGGCGCCGGTGGGGTGAACCCACCGCCTACCCGGGCGTCGTAGAGCTGGACGTTGCGATCGACCTCGAACCCGGTCAGCCGCGGCCCACCCGCCATGAAGTAGACGTCGGTCGCGTTCGCCGACATCCCGATCAGATTGAGTGACGAGAACTCTTTCGAGCCGTCAGTGACGAGGCTGAGACGGCCGTTGCGCCATTCGTAGACGTCCTTGCCCCCGTTGATGTCGGCGGGCAGCAGCGGGGCGCGGCTCGTGAAAGCGATGGTCGAGCCGTCGTCGCTGAGGTTGCGCGTGTTGGGCAGGTTCGGGAACTGGGGGTCGTACATCGCTTCCCCTCCGGCCCAAGGAGAGCCGGGCGGGGAGCA
>DASUNU010000157.1:0-6919 GCA_036276995.1 Solirubrobacterales bacterium | reverse complement strand
CACGATGGGGCGCGTAAAGGCAATCTCACCGGAGGAGCAGCTGAGCTTGGTCGAGCACCTCGACGAGCTGCGCGCCCGCATCATCGTCTCGATCGTCGTCTTCGGCGTCGCCCTCGCCCTCTGCTTCTGGCAGAACCACCTGCTGCTGGAGCTGGCGAACGGGCCGCTGCCCTCCGACCACGACCGGCTGATCACCTTCGGGGTGACCGAGCCGTTCACGACGACGATGACCGTCGCCGCCTACGGGGCGATCATCCTCGCCCTGCCGATCCTCCTCTACCAGCTCTTCGCCTTCCTGCTGCCGGCCTTCAGCAAGCAGGAGCAGCGCGCGGTGCTGCCGCTGGTGCTGCTGATGCCGGCGCTGTTCATCGCCGGCATCGTCTTCGGCTACTTCGTCGTGCTGCCGGCCGCGACCAACTTCCTGCTCGGCTTCAACGACGCCCAGTTCAACATCCAGCTGCGCGCCAAGGAGTACTACGGCTTCTTCGCCCAGACCCTGCTCGCCTGCGGCATCGTCTTCCAGGTGCCGGTGGTGATCCTCTCGCTGACCCGGCTCGGGATCGTCAACGTCGATCAGCTGAAGCAGAACCGGCGCTACGCGTACCTCGTCTGCGCGGTCCTGGCGGCGGCGCTGCCGGGGGTCGACCCGATCTCGATGCTGCTGGAGACGGCGCCGCTGATCCTGCTCTACGAGCTCAGCATCGTCCTCGCCCGCGTCTTCAGCCGACCGCTCGAATCGGCTTCGCCGGCACCCCAGCCGCAATAGTCAGCGGCGGCAGGTCGCGGTTGACGACCGAGTTGGCGCCGACCACGCAGCGCGAGCCGATCGTGACCCCGGTGGTGACCGCGCAGTTGACCCCGAGCCAGCAGTTGTCGCCGATCTCGACCGGGCCTTTGGAGGTGAAGCCCTGGTGGGTGACCGGCGTGTCCAGATCGTCGAAGCGGTGGCTGGCGTCGCCGACGAAGCAGCCGTTGGCGAGCATCGTGTGGTCGCCGATCGTGACCCGCTCGTGGGCGGCGATCATCGTATTGCGGTTGAGGAAGCAGCCGGCGCCGATCTCGATCCGAGCCTCGGGCCCCAGGGTGAGCCAGCAGCCGGGCTCCAGCAGCGTCCCTTCGCCGATCGTCAGCCGGCCATCCTCGAGCGCCTCCAGCACCTCGCCCTCGACCGGGTAGCGGATGAAGAAGCCGCCGCGGGCGGCGTGGCGGTCGATCCGGCGCCGTCGCAGCCAGCCCCGGTTGCGCTCGTACCAGCGCCGCTTCGCCCACCAGATCCGCCAGCCCCGCTGATCGCTCACCCGGGCAGCGTAGACTGCGCGCGTGGCTGACCTGCGCGGCGGCATCGATCTCGGCGGGACGAAGATCCAGACGGTGGTCGTCGACGCGGGCGGCGAGGTGCTCGGCGAGGCGAGGCAGCCGACGCCGACCAGCGGCGGGCCGAAGGACGTCGCCGACGCGATGGCGGCGGCGCTGCGCGAGGCGGCGGAAGCGGCCAAGGTCGAGAGCTCCGACCTGAGCGGGGTCGGGGTCGGCTCCCCGGGCGACGCCGACGAGCGGACCGGGATCGTTTCCAACGCCCGCAACCTGCCCGGCTGGGAGGGCAGCTTCCCGCTGGCCGACTCCCTCAAGAAAGCCCTCGGCACCGAGGTCAGAGTTGGAAACGACGTCCAGGTCGCGACCGAGGCCGAGTTCCACCTCGGCGCCGGGCGCGAGTTCCAGAGCCTGATCGGGGTCTTCTGGGGCACCGGGGTCGGCGGCGGCCTGGTCCTCGACGGCAAGCCCTGGCTCGGCCGCGGGGCCGCCGGGGAGATCGGCCACGTGGTGGTCAAGCGCGGCGGCGCCAAGTGCCCCTGCGGGCGCAAGGGCTGCATGGAGGCCTACGCCGGCCGCTCGGCGATGGAAGCGGAGGCGCGGCGCCAGCACGAAGAGGGCAAGCACACGGACCTGTTCAAGCTGATGGAGAAGCACGACAAACCGCGCCTCACCAGCGGCATCTGGGAGCGCGCGATCGACCACGGCGACCACCTCGCGACGCAGCTGATCGACCGCGCGATCGAGGCGCTCGGGACCGGCGTCGCCTCGGCGATCAACCTGCTCGACCCGGAAGCGGTGATTATCGGCGGCGGCCTCGGCATCCGCTTCGGCGAGCGCTACATGGAGCCGCTGATGCACGAGATGAAGAAGCACCTCTTCCTCGACGAGCGGCCACCGGCGATCCGCGTCGCCTCGCTCGGCGACCTCGGCGGCGCCGTCGGCGCCTCGCTCTTGTTCAGTCGCTAGACCCGGCCCGAAGCCGAGCGCTGGTTACGGGCGACGGCGTCGACCAGGACGGCGAGCAGGAGGACGCCGCCGGTGACCATGAACTTGACCGCGGAGCTGAGCGCCAGCAGGTCCATGCCGTTGGAGATCGAGCCGATCACGAGGGCTCCCATCAGCGCCGTCCAGACCGAGCCGCGGCCGCCGAAGAGGCTGGTCCCGGCGATCACCGGGCCGGCGATCGCCAGCAGCAGGAGTTCGTTGCCGCCCGAGTTCTGGTTGACCGCGAGCAGGCGCGAGGCGGCCATGATGCCGCCGATCGCCGCCATCGTGCCGGCGATCCCGAAGACGGCGACACGGATGCCGTTGACGCGGATGCCGGCGCGGCGGGCCGCCTCGGCGTTGCCGCCGACGGCAAAGACGTGGCGGCCGAAGGAGGTGCGCCGGACCACGTACTCCATCCCGACCACGAAGGCGAGCAGGATCAGCACCGCCAGCGGCGTCCCGCGGTCGGAGTTGAAGACCAGGATGGCGACGATCGTCACCACCGCGACCAGGCCAAAGCGCAGTCCGAGCCCGACCAGGCTCTCGCTGTTGAGTCCGGCGGCGACGCGGCGGCGGTGGCCGAGGAAGAGGACCGCACCGTAGCCGCCGATCACGACCGCGGCGATGATCCAGCCGACCGTGTCGGAGTAGAAGATGTTGGCCAGCCCGGTGATCTTGGGGTCGGTGAGGTTGATCGACCCGGTCGATCCCAGCACCTGTAAGAGCGCTCCCTGCCAGGCCAGTAAGCCCGCCAGGGTGACGACGAACGAGGGCACGCCGAAGCGGCTGAAGAGGAAGCCCTGCAGCAGGCCGATCGCCAGCCCGACCGCGATCGCGGCGGCGATCGCCAGGTAGGGGCTCCAGCCGTGCTTGACGTTGAGCACCGCCATCACGCCGGCGGCGAGGCCGCTTACGGCGCCGACCGAGAGGTCGATCTCGCCCAGGAGCAGGACGTAGACGATGCCGACCGAGATCAAGCCGATGGCGGCGATCTGCAGCATCAGGTTGGTCAGGTTCTGGGCCGAGAGGAAGCGGTCGTTCTCGAACTGGAAGATCGCCCAGATCAGGGCCAGGCCGATCACCACCCGCAGCGAAGCGAGGTCGCCCTGGATCAGGCGCCGTAGCGTCTCCTTCGGCCTCGCCATGCCCTCCTCGGGCGCGGTGCTGGTAGCGGCGTCGCTCATTTCGCCTCCTCCCCACCGTTCGTCTCCCCACCGTTCTTCTTCTCCCCGTCCGCGCCGATCCCGGTGATCGCCGAGACGACGTGCTCCTCGGTCGTCGCTTCGGCGCTGAAGTCACCGGCGGGCCGGCCCAGCCGCAGGACGAAGATCCGGTCGGCGACCTCGAAGACGTCGACCAGGTTGTGGCTGATCACGACGACGCCGAGCTCACGCTCGCGCAGGCGCCGGATCAGCTGCAGCACCTGGGCGGTCTGGGCGACGCCGAGCGCCGCCGTCGGCTCGTCGAGCAGCACCACCTTCGGCTCGCCGAGCAGCGAGCGGGCCACCGCGACCTGCTGCCGCTGGCCGCCGGAGAGGGTGCCGACCTCCGAGCGCAGGCTGGGGATCGTCACCGCCAGGTTGGAGAGCAGCTCGCCGGTCTGGTGCTCCATCCGCGCCTCGTCGAGCTGGCGCGAGGCGGTGCCGAACCCGGGCGAGACCTCCTCGCGGCCGAGGAAGAGGTTGGCGACGACGTCGAGGTTGTCGCAGAGGGCGAGATCCTGGTAGACGGTCGCGATCCCGAGCGCCGTCGCGTCCTGGGGTTTGGAGATCGAGACCTCCTCGCCGTCGAAGCGGATCGTCCCCTCCTCGGCGCCGTGGATGCCGGCGATCGTCTTCACCAGCGTCGACTTGCCGGCGCCGTTGTCGCCGACCAGGCCGACCACCTCGCCGGCGTGGACGGCGAAGTCGACCCGGTCCAACGCCTGGACCGGGCCGAACCGCTTGCTGACTCCCTCCAGCTCGAGGAGCGGAGTGCCCTCGCTCATCTCAGCCGGAGATTCCTGCTTCTTTGCACGCCGCCGCGTAGGGGCCGGTGCAGAGTTCGGAGGCGGAGACGAATTTGCTGTCGACCACTTTCTTGACGTTGTCTTTGGTGATCGCGATCGGGGTCAGCAGGACCGCCGGGACTTTGCCGGCGCCGTTGTCGACCTCTTCGGTGACTTTGTCCTGGGGCACGTCTTCGCCTTCGGCCAGGGCAAGCGCGATTTCGGCGCTGACTTTTGCCTCAGGCCCGATTTCCTTGAACACGGTCATGTACTGCTGGCCGACGAGGATCCGCTGCAGGCCGGCGACGGTCGCGTCCTGACCCGTCACCGGGACCTCTTCGGGATCGAGGCCGGCGCCTTTCAGCGCCGCGATCGCGCCGCCGCCGGTGTCGTCGTTGGCGGCGTAGATACCGGCGAAGCCGTTGTTGCCGAGGGCGGTGATCGCCTGCTGCGCCTCGCGCTGGGCGTTTTCCGCCGACCAGCCGGGCGTGTCGTACTCTTTCGCGACCTCGACCCCGGCGGCGTCGAACCCCTTCTGGGCGCCGGCTTTGAACAGCGCCGCGTTGGGGTCGGCGGGGTCGCCGTTGATCATGATGATCGGACCGCTGGCGCTGCCGTCCTCTTTCAGTTTTTTCGCCAGCGTTTCAGCCTGGAGTTCGCCGACTTTTTCGTTGTCGAAGGAGATGTAGGCGTCGATTTCGCCGTTTTCGATCAGGCGGTCGTAGCTGACCACAGGCACGTTCTGGGCTTTCGCTTTTTCGGCGATCGCCGCCGCCGATTTCGAGTCCATCGGGTCGACGACGAGCACTTCGGCGCCCTGGGTCAGCGCCGCTTCCGCCTGGCTCTGCTGTTTCTGGGCATCGCCGGTGGCGTTGCTGTAGAGCACTTCGCAGTCGTCGCAGAGTTCTTCGACCGCCGCTTCGAAGTCGGGTCGGTCGTTGGTCTCATAGCGCGGCGTCTCGTTTTCCGGCAGGAGGAGGGCGATCTTGGTGCCGCCGCTATCGCTGCTGCCGCAGCCGGCGACGAGCGCGACCAGAAGTAAGGCGGCGAACCCAACCGAGGCTCGCTTCAGGACGGCGGGACCTTGCATCGTCTCCTCCTTTGCCGGGATTTTCACCCCGTTTCCCAGGTCTGCAACCGACCATACCCATAGTCCCTGGATCTCAAGCAAGGTCTGGCCAGGGCGGCCAACTACAGGCGAAATATGGGACGCGACGGCCTATGCGGCGAGCGGCTCGCGGCGCTTGCCGGCGCTGCGCTTCGGCTTTGCCGGCTTGACCAGCTCGGCGAGAAAGCGGCCGGTGTAGGAGCCCTTGACCGCGGCCACCTCCTCCGGGGTGCCGGTGGCGACGATCTCGCCGCCCTCTTCCCCGCCCTCGGGGCCGAGGTCGACCAGCCAGTCGGCGGTCTTGATCACGTCGAGGTTGTGCTCGATCACGACCACGCTGTTGCCGGCATCGACCAGGCGGCCGAGCACCTCGAGCAGGCGCTGGACGTCGGCGAAGTGGAGACCGGTGGTCGGCTCGTCGAGGATGTAAAGGGTGTCGCCGGTGGCGACTTTGGAGAGCTCGGTGGCGAGCTTGATCCGCTGCGCCTCGCCGCCGGAGAGCGTCGTCGCCGGCTGGCCGAGGCGGATGTAGTCGAGGCCGACGTCGTGCAGGGTGCGCAGGCGGCGGTGGATCTTCGGCACGTTCTCGAAGAACTCGACCCCCTCCTCGACCGACATCTCGAGCACGTCGGCGATGCTCTTGCCCTTGAAGCGGACCTCGAGCGTCTCGCGGTTGTAGCGTTTTCCGTGGCACTGCTCGCAGGGCACGTAGACGTCGGGCAGGAAGTGCATCTCGATCTTGATCTGGCCATCGCCCTTGCAGACCTCGCAGCGACCGCCCTTGACGTTGAAGCTGAAGCGGCCCGGCTTGTAGCCGCGCGCCCGCGACTCCTGGGTCTGGGTGAAGAGCTGGCGGATGTGGTCGAAGACGCCGGTGTAGGTGGCCGGGTTGGAGCGCGGCGTGCGCCCGATCGGCGACTGGTCGATGTTGATGATCTTGTCGATCTGGCTGAGCCCGTCGACCCCGTCGTGGGCGCCGGGCCGCAGCTTCGCCTGGTGCAGGCGGTTGGCGACCGAGTGGTGCAGGGTCTCGTTGACCAGGGTCGACTTGCCCGAGCCGGAGACGCCGGTGACGCAGCAGAAGACGCCGAGCGGGATCGTCACGTCGACGTCCTTGAGGTTGTGTTCGCGGGCGCCGCGGACCAGCAGCGCCCCGCGCGGCTCGCGCCGCTCCTCCGGCACCGGGATCTGGCGCTTGCCGGAGAGGTACTGGCCGGTCAGCGAGGCTGAATTCTTCGCGACTTTCTTGGGCGGGCCGGCGGCGATAACGTGCCCGCCGTGTTCGCCGGCGCCGGGGCCGAGGTCGACCAGGTGGTCGGCGGCCATCATCGTGCCCTCGTCGTGCTCGACCACGATCACGGTGTTGCCGAGGTCGCGCAGGCGGTCCAGCGTCGCGATCAGCTTCTCGTTGTCGCGCTGGTGCAGCCGGTTGGCGACCGCGTGGTGCAGGGTCTCGTTGACCAGGGTCGACTTGCCCGACCCGGAGACGCCGGTGACGCAGCAGAAGACCCCGATCGGGATCG
>DASUNU010000156.1:0-24079 GCA_036276995.1 Solirubrobacterales bacterium | reverse complement strand
CAGCTTCCCTTCGTCCAGCGCGGCCTGCTCGAGCTGCTGATCCTGGCCGTGCCTGCGGGCCTGCTGGGGACCTGGATCGTTCTCCGCGGCCTCGCCTTCTTCTCGCACGCGGTCGGGACCGCTGCCTTCCCTGGCCTCGTCCTGGCCGACGGCCTCGGCTTCGCCGCTCCCCTGGGGGCGTTTGGGGCGGCGCTCGCCTTCACCGTCGGCAACGCGGCGCTGGGAAGGGGTCGTGACCGCGGGCGCGACAGCGTTGTCGCTCTGGTCCTGGTCGGCTGCCTGGCGGCCGGGGTGATCCTGGCCAGCGACGTCTTCGGCTCCGGCGCCAACGTCGAGACGCTCCTGTTCGGCAGCCTGCTGCTGATCGACAACGGCGATATCGCCCTGGCCGCGGGGGCCGCGGTGGCGACGCTGCTGGCGACGCTGCTGGTCGGCGAGCGCTGGCTGGCCGACGGCTTCGATCCCGAGGTCGGCGTGGCCGGCCGCCAGGCCCGTCTCCTCGATGCCCTGCTGCTGGGCCTGATCGCGCTCGCCGCCGTCGCCGCCCTCTCCGTGGTCGGGGCACTCCTGGTCAGCGCTCTGTTCGTGATCCCGGCGGCGACCTCGCGGCTGCTGACCCGCCGGATCTGGAGCTGGCAGTTGCTCAGCGTGGCGCTGGTCGCGATCGAGGGGACGGCCGGGCTCTGGCTCTCGGTCAAGACCGACGCCCCACCCGGGGCGACGATCGCCTGTCTGGCCGGCGCCGTCTTCGTCATCGTGGCGCTGGCCCGCGCTCTGGCTCGGTTGCCGCGCCGCCCGCTGGCCGCGGCCGCGGCGCTGCTCGCCCTCGGTCTGCTCGGCGCCGGCTGCGGCAGCTCCGGCGACAGCGAAGGCAAGCTCGAGGTGGTCGCGACCACGACCCAGATCGGCGACTGGGTCCGCGCGGTCGGTGGCGAAGCGGTCGCGGTCGACCAGGTCCTGCAGCCCAACACCGATCCGCACGAGTACGAGCCGCGCCCGAGCGACGTCGAGGCGGCCGCCGGGGCGAGCCTGATCTTCGTCAACGGCGACGGCCTCGACCACTGGATCGAGGAGATCGTCGCGGACAGCGGCAGCGACGCGACCGTGGTCGACCTCGGTGCCGTGGTGCCGGAGCGGCTGCCGGGCGAGGGGCACGCGGACGAGGAGCATGGCGAGGAGGAGCACTGGGAGGAGGAGTCGCGCTTCGACCCGCACTGGTGGCACGATCCCCTCAATGCCGAGGCCGCAGTGCGGGAGATCGAGCGCCGGCTCGCCGTCGCCGAACCATCGCAGCGGCGCCTGTTCCAGCGCAACGCTGCCGCCTATCTGGTTCGGCTGCGAGCGCTCGACAACGCCATCGCCCGCTGCGTCGACTCGGTCCCGCTGGCGCAACGCAAGCTGGTCACCGACCATGACGCTCTCGGCTACTTCGCCCACCGCTACGGGCTCGAGGTGGTCGGGGCGGTGATCCCCTCGCAGACGACCCAGGCTCAGCCTTCGGCCAAGGACCTCAGCGAACTGGTCGACACGATCGAGCGCGAGCGGGTGCGGGCGGTCTTTCCGGAGAGCTCGCTCAGCGCCAAGGTCGCGGAAGCGGTCGCCCGCCAGACCGGGGTCACCACCGCCTACACGCTTTACGGCGACACGCTCGGGCCGGAGGACTCCTCGGGGGCGACCTACCTGGAGATGGAGGCGGCCAATGCCGACGCGATCATGCGCGGCCTCACGGGCGGCAAGCGCGGATGTCCGACCGGCTTCTGATCGAGGCCGCCGGGCTGGCGGTCGGCTACGGCGGCGACCCCGCGGTCGCCGAGATCTCCTTCGGCCTGGCGGCGGGTGAGCGCCTCGCCCTGCTCGGGCCCAACGGCGGCGGCAAGACGACGCTGCTGCGGGCGATCCTCGGCGAGCTCTCCCCTCAAACCGGCAGCCTCCGGGTCGACGCCTCCTGCGGCTCGGTCCCGCAGACCGAGCGTTCGCGGCTCGACTACCCGGTCTCGGCCCTCGACGTGGCGACGATGGGCTCGCTCTCGGGCCTGCCCTGGTGGCGCCGTCCCGGCCGCCGCGAGCGCGAGGCGGCGCGTACGGCGCTGGCCCGGGTCGGCCTCGAGTCGCTGGCAGGGGAGACCTTCGGCGAGCTCTCCGGCGGGCAGCGCCAGCGGGTGCTGATCGCCCGCGCCCTGGTCCAGGACGCGCGGGTGCTGCTGATGGACGAGCCCTTCACCGGGCTCGACCGTGCCGCGGCCGAGCGGCTGGAAGCGCTGATCGCGGCCCTGGCCGGTGAAGGCCACGGCATCGTCATCGCCACCCACGACCTCGAGCAGGCGCGGCGCTGGGACTCGGTCCTCTGCCTCAACCGCCGCCAGATCGCCGCCGGCGCCCCCGACAAGGTGCTCGACCGCGCCGTGCTCGAAGCCACCTACGGCGGCGCGATCGTCGAGATCCCCGGCGGCGGCCGCGCGATCCTGCCCCCTCACCATCACCACCACTGACGTGTTCGAGCCCCTGCAAGACGAGTTCATGCGCCGGGCGCTGCTCGAGGCTGCGCTGCTGGGCCTGGCGGGCGGCGCCCTCGGTTGCTGGGTCGTGCTCTACGAGCTCTCCTACGCGGCGGAGTCGCTGGCCCACTCGGTCTTCCCGGGCCTCGTGCTGGCCGCGATCGCCGGGCTGCCGCTGCTGCTCGGCGCCGCCCCGGCGATCGCCCTCGCCGCCCTGGCGATCGCCCTGCTCACGCGCCTGCCGGGGGTGAGCCGCGACGTCGGCGTCGCCGTCGTGGTCACCACGATGTTCGGGCTCGGGGTGCTGTTGGCGCTCTCGCCCGACTCACCGCCCGGGGTCGAGTCGTTGCTGTTCGGCGACATCCTCGGGCCCAGCGACAGCGACCTGGTCGCCGCGGCAGCGCTGGTCGCGGTCCTGGCGGCGGCGCTGCCGTTGCTGCACGGACGCTTGCTCGCGGCCGGGTTCGACCGCGGCTCGGCCCCGGCGCTGGGTCTCTCGCCGCTGCGCATCGACGCCGCCCTGCTGGTCCTGCTGGCGGCCGCGATCGTCGTTGCCGTGCAGGGTTTCGGCAACCTGCTCGTGGTCGCGATCTTCGTCGGGCCGGCCGCCACCGCCCGCAACCTCAGCGACCGGATTGGGCCGACGATCGCCCTCGCCGCCGTCACCGGCGTGCTCGCCGGGGTCGCCGGCCTCTACCTCTCCTACTACGCCGGGACCGCCGGCGGAGCCTCGGTGGCGCTCGCGATCCTCGCCCTCTACCTGCTCTCGCTGCCGCTTGGCCGCTTGCGCTCGGCCCGCCCGCGGAGACGCCCCCTGGCGGAGGCTACGATCGTCTGATGGCGACCGCGACCGGCACAGACTGGGCCCGGCACGCGCTCGAGGCGCTGCGCGAGGCGGGCCATCGCCGCGGCGGCGCCCGCACCGCGGTGGTCGAAGCGCTGGCCCGCCACGACTGCGCGGTCACCGCGCTCGACCTCGACGACGAGCTGCGCCGTCGCCGGCCCCCGGTCGGCCGCGCCAGCGTCTACCGCGCCCTAGAGCAGCTCGAGGAGCTCGGCCTGGTGCAGCGGATCGAGGTCTGCCGCGGCACCGCCGGCTACGAGCGCATCGACCCCGACGGCCACCATCACCACCACGCGATCTGCCGCGACTGCGGCCGCATGGTCCCTTTCGAGGACTCCACCCTCGAGCAGGCGATCGGTCAGCTCTCGAAGAACATCAGCTTCGAGGTCACCGAGCACGATGTGGTGCTGCGGGGCCGTTGCGACCGCTGCGTTAACTGACCCTGGGGCGGAAGGGTGTCGGGTACCCCTCCTCACTCGCCTACCTGGCTGGATCGGCTGCGGCCTCCCGAGAAAGCTCTCCGGGCCAGCGGCGCAAAACGTTCGGAGGAGTACCCGACACCCTCCCGCAGCACGCCTTGTTACGGCGAGGTTGAATCGACCCGCTTCGCTGCTGAACTTCTAGTTCCTAGAGTTTGCTTCTCTGACGCCTGGAGTCGGGCGAGGGCGCCGGGTGCCCCTCCGAACGTCTTCCGCCGCTGGCCGAGCGCACAATCCTCGGACGGTCGCCACCGATCCAGCCAGGCAGGCGAGTGAGGAGGGGTACCCGGCGCCCTCGCCCCCCAGCAACCTCAGCTGTAGGCGTCCCACTTCTGGAGGAAGCCCAGAGGATCGATGGGGCTCCCGCCCTCGTACCAGCCGGGAGTGCCCCACATCTCGAAGTGGAGGTGGCAGCCGCTGGCCGAGCCGGTGTCGCCGACGATGCCGATCGGCTGGCCGGTGCGGACCGTTTCGCCGGCCTGCAGCGGCGTCGGTTCGGCCAGGTGCGCGTACATGAAGTCGTAGCCGGTGCCCTTGCCGTCGATCACCAGGTAGTTGCCGGCGGCGGCGTGGTAGCCGGCGAACTGGACGACGCCGCCGCGGGCGGCGACCAGCGGGGTGCCGCAGGCGGCCATCACGTCCTGTCCCTGATGGGTGTGCCCGGAGCGACCGGCTCCGAAGCGGCCCATGCTGGACCCGTACTCGTGGGCGCCGAGGATCGGGAAGGCGTAGCCGTAGAAGTCGAAGCTGAGCGAGAGCGGGGCGGTCGACTGGGTGGCGCGGCGGGCGGCGGGGGCTTCCGCCGTCTGGGGGCCGATCCGGAAGCTGTAGCGGCCGTTGCGCGCCGGCTTGCCTTCGTTCGTGGTCCCGTCCCAGCGGATGCTGTTGGCGACGTCCGGGGCGACGTCGTTGCGGTAGAAGGTCTTGACGACTTCGCCGGCTTCGTTGACGACCTCGATTACCAGGTCGTTCTGGGGCTGGCTGCTGCTGATCGTGTAGCTGACGCGGGGGAAGCGGAAGCCGAAGTAGAACGATTTACGCGGCGTGGTCTCGGCCGCGACCAGCGAGAGGGTGCCGGCGCTGGGGGCGGTGGTCGGGGCGCCGGCGGGCGAGCTCGGCGGCGGCGGGCTGCCGCTCGGAGTCGGAGCGCCGCCGGTGCTGGCGGCTGCGACGCTGGCGCCGAACGCCGTCAGCAACACGATCGACGCGATCGCCAGCGTGAAAAGAATCCCTCCCGGCAAGCCTGGCCGGGCCATTTCCTTGCTGCGCACCGCCTAGCCTCTCTTTCGATCGCCTACGGAGTTAGCTGTCGGGCTCGCGCTGAAAGAGATGCGCTACGGACTGTTTTCGTCCGATTCGCCCCCGAGACCTGCACGGTCTCTGCGGTTCCTCCGCTCCCGCTCGGATGCCCGATCGGGATTCGGCATTTGCTGGCGCGGCAGTATAGAGGCCAAGATGGCTATCATCCGCCAGCCGCGCCGGCGAGTCCGCGCGGTTTTTCACTGGAAAGAGCGTGATGAAGACCTACGTAGCCAAAGCAACCGATCGCCAGCGCGACTGGTACGTCGTCGACGCCGAGGGTAAGACCCTGGGCCGGCTCGCGACCCAGATCGCCGATGCCCTGCGCGGCAAGCGCAAGCCCGAGTACACCCCGCACGTCGACACCGGCGACTTCATCGTCGTCGTCAACGCGGAGAAGATCCGGGTCACCGGCAACAAGCTGGAGCAGAAGACTTACTGGCGTCACAGCGGCTACCCGGGCGGGATCAAGTCCCGCTCCCTGGCCGAGATGCTCGAGCGCCGTCCCGAGGAAGTGATTCGCAAGGCCGTCAAGGGGATGCTGCCGCGCAACCGCCTGGCCCGCCAGCAACTGACCAAGCTGAAGGTGTACGCCGGGCCGGACCACCCGCATGCGGCGCAGCAGCCGAAACCGATGGAGACCAACTGATTTCTATGGCAGACGACGAGAAGACTCCCGAGCAGAGCGACGAGACGACCGAGGGCCAGGACGCAGCGGCCCCGGATCCCGTCGACGCGGCGCCTGAGGCTCCGGCCGAGGAGGCTCCCGCTGCCGAGGAGACCCCGGCCACCGAGCCCGTTGCCGAGGAGCAGGCTGAGCCCGAGGCCGCCGAGGAGACCCCGGCCGAGGAGGCTCCCGCCGAGGAGCCGAAGGCCGAGGAGCCGAAGGCCGAGGAGAAGAAGAAAGACGTGATTCCGGGCGCTGACCTGGAGCCAATCGCGGTTGAGCCCGAGGCTCGGGAGCTGAGCGCGGAAGAGCGCGCCCGCCTCGAAGCCGAGGAAGAGGAGAAGGCCAAACGCGAGGCGGAGCTGGCTGAGGAGTCCGATGCTCCTGCGACTCGCGCCCCGGCGAAAATGGAGAGCGGCGCCCGCTTCCTCGCCACTGGCAAACGCAAGCGCTCGATCGCCCGCGTCACCCTGCTGCCCGGCGACGGCAAGATCGAAGTCAACAAGCGCAGCCTCGAGGAGTTCTTCCCGCGGCCCCTGCACCAGACGATGGCGCGCCAGCCACTCGCCGTCTCCGGCTACGAGGGCAACGTCGACGTCCGCATCCGCGTCCACGGCGGCGGCATCAGCGGCCAGGCCGGCGCTGTCCGCCACGGGATCGCCCGGGCGCTGACCGAGATCGACCCGGAGCTGCGCGGCGATCTCAAGCGGCGCGGCTTCCTCACGCGCGACGCGCGGGTCAAGGAGCGCCGCAAGGCGGGCTTCAAGAAGGCCCGTAAGAAGCCGCAGTTCAGCAAGCGCTGACGGGAGCTTGGTGAGCGCCGAGCGCAAGCTCTTCGGAACCGATGGGGTCCGAGGAGAGGCTGGGACGTTCCTCACCGCCGAGCTGGCGACCGCGCTCGGCCGGGCGGTTACGGCCTCTCTGGAGGCGCCGCGCCCGCAGGTCCTGATCGTTCGCGACACCCGCGAGTCGGGCCCGATGCTGGAGGCGGCACTGGCCGCCGGCATCGCCGCGGCCGGAGGGGATGCCCTGCTCGGCGGCGTCCTGCCGACGCCCGCGGCGGCGATCCTGGTCAAGCGGCTCGGCCTCGACGCGGCAGCGGTCGTCTCCGCCTCCCACAACCCCTATCGAGACAACGGGATCAAGTTCTTCAGCGGCCAGGGGAGCAAGCTCCCCGACGCGGTCGAGGCCCGGATCGAGGCGCTGCTCGACGACCCCGACGGGGTTGCCGCGGCCGAGCCGGGTCGGGTACGCGAGCTCGAGGGCGGGCTCGAGGACTACCTGCGCGAGCTGGGGGCGGCCTTCCCGCTCGATCTCTCCGGGCACCGGATCGTCCTCGACTGCGCCCACGGCGCCACCCACCGCGCGGCGCCGGCGATCTTCGAGCGGCTCGGCGCCGAGGTCGAGCTGATCGGGGCCGAGCCCGATGGGCGCAACATCAACGACGGCTGCGGCTCCACCCACCTCGAGCCGATCGCCGAGCGGGTGGTCGGCTCCGACGCCGAGATCGGTTTCGCCTTCGACGGCGACGGTGATCGTATGCTCGCCGTCGATGGCGAGGGCCGCGTCCACGACGGCGACGAGCTGATCGCCCTCGCCGCCCGCGGCCTCGCCTCCCGTGGCGAGCTCCCCGGCGGCGTCGTCGTCACCGTGATGAGCAACTACGGCTTCCACCAGGCGATGGAGGAGGCCGGGATCGAGGTCGCGATCACCCAGGTCGGCGATCGCTACGTGCTCGACGAGATGGGCAAGCGGGGCTGGAAGCTCGGCGGCGAGCAGTCCGGTCACATCATCGCCTCCGACTTCGTCGCCACCGGTGACGGCATCGCCGCGGCGCTGATGACGATGCGGGAGCTCGGCAGCGCCAAGCTCGCCGACGCGACGACGATGCGCAAACTGCCGCAGACGCTGGTCAACGTCGAGGTTGCCGACCGCGAGGCGATCCACGGCGCCACGGTCGTCTGGGATGCGGTCGAGCGCGAGAACGAGGCCCTGGCGGGCAGGGGGCGCGTGCTGCTGCGTCCCTCCGGCACCGAGCCCCTGGTCCGGGTGATGGCCGAGGCGCCGAGCGCCGAGGAGGCCGAGGCGGTCTGCGCGCGCCTGGTCGCGATCGTGCGCGAAGAGCTGGCCTGAGCGGCCCCGCGCCGGCCTGCCTCTACCCTTACTCGCCCTTCTATGTGCGGAATCGTCGGATACGTGGGTGCCCGCCCCTGCGAGGAGCTGCTGCTCGCGGGGCTGGAAAAGCTCGAATACCGGGGCTACGACTCGGCCGGCCTCTCCGTGCTCGAGGACGGAGAGGTCGAGAGCGTGCACGCGGTCGGCAACCTCGCCAACCTGCGCGCCGCGGTCGACGAGCGCGCCACCAGTGGGGACGGGGCGCTGCCGCCCTCGAACATCGGCATCGCCCACACCCGCTGGGCCACTCACGGCCGGGTCACCGAGGAGAACGCCCACCCGCACGACGACAGCTCCGGCAAGGTCCACATCGTCCTCAACGGGATCGTCGAGAACCACGCCGGCCTGCGCAAGCGGCTGCAGGCGGAGGGGGAGGAGTTCACCTCCGAGACCGACGCCGAGGTCGTCGCCCACCTGATCGCCGCCCACTACGACGGCGACCTCGCCGCCGCCGTGCGCGCCGCCTACGCCGAGCTGCGCGGCCACTACGCCTTCGTCGCCATGCACGCCGACGAGCCCGACCGCCTGGTCGGCGCCCGCAAGGAGTGCCCCCTGGTCGCCGGGATCGGCGAGGGGGAGACCTTCCTCGCCTCCGCCATCCCCGCCTTCCTCGCCGACACCCGCGTCGCGATGCCGATCGAAAACGGCGAGATCGTCGAAATCGAAGTCGACCAGGTGCGCCTCACCGACACGGAGGGCAACCCGATCGAGCGCGCCGCCGAAGAGGTGACCTGGGACGCCGATGCGGCCGAGAAGGGCGGCTATGAGACCTTCATGCTGAAGGAGATCCACGAACAGGCCGACGCGGTCGCCGAGACCCTGGCCGACCGCCTGCCCGGCGACGAGGGAGTCGACCTCTCCGACGTCGAGCTCAGCGACGAGTTTCTGCGCGGCATCCGCCGCATCGTGATCGTCGCCTGTGGCACCTCCTACCACGCTGGCCTGGTCGGCCGTTACGCGATCGAGGAGTGGGCGCGGGTGCCGATCGAGATGGACATCGCTTCCGAGTACCGCTACCGCAACCCGGTGGTCGGCCCCGACGACCTGGTGATCGGGATGACCCAGTCGGGCGAGACCGCCGACACCCTGGCGGCGATGCGGCTGGCCCGCGAGGCCGGGGCGAAGGTGCTGGCGATCACCAACATCATGGGCAGCCAGGCGACCCGCGAAGCCGACGCCGTCCTCTACATCCGCGCCGGGCTCGAGGTCAGCGTCGCCGCGACCAAGACCTTCGTCGCCCAGGTGGCGGCGATGTACCTGTTGGGGCTGCGCCTGGCAGAGCTGCGCGGGACGCTGCCGGCGGAGCGGATCGCCGAGCTGGTGGCGGAGCTGAAGGCGCTGCCCTCGCGGATCGAGGAGACGCTGGCGCTGGTCGAGGAGCCGGTTCGCGCCGTCTCCGCCGCCCACAGTCAGCAGGAGTTCTTCCTCTACCTCGGTCGCCATATCGGGCTGCCGGTCTGCCTCGAGGGGGCGCTGAAGCTGAAGGAGGTCTCCTACATCCCGACCGACGCCTACGCGGCGGGGGAGATGAAGCACGGCCCGATCGCCCTGCTCGACGAGTCCACCCCGGTGGTCTGCATCGCCACCGACAGCCCGGTGCTGGAGAAGGTGCTCTCCAACGTCGAGGAGGTGCGCGCCCGCGGTGCCCAGACGATCGCGATCGCCACCGCCGGCAGCGAGCGCGCCGCCGAAGTCGCCGACGAGACCGTCGCGATCGCCCGCACCGACTGGATCCTGCAGCCGATCGTGGCGATCCTGCCGTTGCAGCTGCTCGCCTACGACATCGCTCGTGCCCGTGGGCTCAACGTCGACCAGCCCCGTAATTTGGCCAAGACCGTGACGGTCGAGTAAACCTGCCCAATGGCGTCGCTAGGATGCCCGCTCGCATGAAGATTCGTCTCGTTCTGATCAGCGCCCTCGCGGCGCTCGCCGCCCTCGTCGCCGCCGGCTGTGGCAGCAGCAGCAGCGCCGACTCTGGCTCCGATCCCGCTGCCCTGGCGCCGCCGACTTCGCCGCTCTACGTCGAAGCGACGCTGCAGCCGGAAGGCGAGCTGAAGACCAATGTCGACGCGCTGGCCGAGCAGATCGCCGGCGTCGATGACCTCGGCGGCCTGATCATCGAAGAGCTCGAAAGCTCCGCCAGCGACGACGGCGAAGAGCTCGACTTCGCCAAAGAAGTGGAACCGTGGCTGGGCGAGCAGGCCGGCATGTTCTTCCAGAAGTACGACGGCGAGGACTTCCACGGCTACGGCGTCGCGATCCAGAGCACCGACACCGAGGCCACCCAGGCCTTCATCGACGACCAGACCGCGACCAGCGAGGACCCGGTCGAGGAGGGCTCCTACGAGGGAGTCGACTTCAAGATCGAAAGCGACGACGGAACCACGGTCGGCGTGATCGGCGACTTCCTCGCCTTCGCCGAAGACGAAGGACAGTTCAAGCAGATGGTCGACGCCTCCAGCGACGAGTCGCTGGCCGACGCGGAGGACTTCTCGAAAACCTTCGACGCCGCCTCCGACGGCAGTTTCGCCGACGTCTTCGTCGACATCGGCGCCCTGATCGCCCAGTCGGGCGGCACGATCGACCCGGAAGCCAAACAGTTCCTCGACAGCGCCGGGATCGATCCGAACGAAGCGACCGCGGTCGCCAGTCTGATCCCCGGCTCGAACCAGATCGAGATTGAGGTCAGCTCCGACTTCGGCAGCGGGAACCCGCCCACCGGCGACGCCTCGCAACTGCTCGCCTCGCTGCCCGCGGACTCGGTTGCTGCGATCGCCACCACCGACTTCGGCAAACGAATCGGGGAAGCGGTCGACACGATCGACGAGGAGGGCATCTCCGGCGAGATCCCGCCGAATAAATTTAAGAGCACGCTGAAAGAAGCGGGCATCGACCTCGACAAGATCGCCGGCTCGATCGGCGACCTCGGCGTCTTCGCCACCGGCAGCAACGAAAGCGACGTCGCCGGCGCCGCTGTGCTGGCGACCAACGATGCCCAGGAAGCGCAGAACACGGTCGCCAACGTCGGCACGCTGCTGCGCGCCGCCGGCACCTCGGGCGTGACCGCGGTCTCCGGCAACCTCAGCGGCTTCTCGGTCCGCAGCGAGGACCTCGGCCCGAAGCCGCTTGTGGTCGCCGCCAAGGGCGAGCGGATCGCGATCGCCTACGGCCTGCCCGCGGCGACCCAGGCGCTGGCCGCGCCCTCGGGCCAGACCCTCGGCGACGACTCCACCTACAAGGAAGCCGTCAGCGCGCTCGGCACCACCCCGATCAGCGGTTTCGTCGATGGCCCGGCGGCCCTCGATCTCGCCTCGGCGCTGATCCCGGCCGACGAACAGGCCGACTTCAACGAAGCGAAGCCCTACCTGAGCAAGATCGAGT
Source organism: Solirubrobacterales bacterium (assembly GCA_036276995.1). Classification (GTDB taxonomy): domain Bacteria; phylum Actinomycetota; class Thermoleophilia; order Solirubrobacterales; family 70-9; genus VAYN01. The sequence continues at coordinate 12,739 of DASUNU010000156.1, read as the reverse complement.
ACCTCGCGATCGGTGGCGGCTCCGCCGACGGCCTGGCGACGGCGAAGCTGATCGCCGGTCTGCGTAAGTAACCCGCTCCGGGCGCGGCTAGGCTGGTCGGGATGGAGTCCTGGCTCAGCCCCTTATTCGACGCGGAGGGGATTCGGGCGGTCGACCGCTGGGCGATCGAGGAGCAGGGGATCCCCTCGCCGCAGCTGATGGAGACGGCCGGCGCGGCGCTGGCCGAGGCGGTGGCCGGGCTCTCGCCGCAGGGGCCGGTGCGGATCGTCTGCGGCAAGGGCAACAACGGCGGCGACGGCGAGGTCGCCGCCCGCCACCTGCGTGGGCTCGGGTTCGCGGTCGAGGTCGCGAACCTCTGGGGCGACGAGGGTCCGCCCGCCGACCTCGACGCCTGGCTGCAGGGCTCGGGGGCGGTCGTCGATGCGATCTTCGGCACCGGGTTCGCGGGGGCCCCGCGGGAGCCGGCGGACGCGGCGATCGAGGCGATCAACCGCTGCGGGGCGCCGGTCGTCGCCTGCGACATCGCCTCCGGGGTCGACGCCTCCACCGGCGAGGTCGCCGGGGCCGCGGTCGAGGCCGACCTCACCGTCAGCTTCCACGCCGCCAAGCTGGGCCAGCGGGTCGCGCCCGGCAAGTGGCACACCGGCGAGCTGCGGGTGGTCCCGATCGGGATCCCGGCGGGGGCGCCGCCCGAGCCGGCCGGCGGCGCGATCAAACCAGCGGTGCTCTCTCTGCTGCCGCGCCGCGGCCCGCGCTCGACCAAGTTCAGCTCCGGCCAGGTGGCGATCGCCGGCGGCTCGCGCGGCCTGACCGGGGCGGTGCGGATGTCCTCGCTGGCGGCGATCCGGGCCGGCGCCGGCTACGCGACCGTGGTCGTCCCGGCCGAGCTGGAGCCGGTCTTCGAAGCCGGCGAGCCCGAGGTGATGTCGGTCGGCTGCCCGGGCGGCGACGGCTGCCTCGGTCCGGGCTCGGCGAAGCCGCTGCTGCGGACCTTCGAGCGGGCGGCGGCCGGGGTGCTGGGGCCGGGGATGGGCCGCGACCCTGGCTCGGTGACCCTGGCGCGCGAGGTGGTGGGCGCGATCGCCGCGCCGCTGGTCGTCGACGCCGACGGGCTCAACGCCTTCGCCGGCGAGCTGACCCCGCTCACAGCCCGCGAAGCGCCGACGATCCTCACCCCGCACGCGGGCGAGCTGGGAAGGCTGTTGGGCTGCGATTCCGAGCGGATCGCCACCCATCGCCTCGCCTGCGCCCGCGAGGCCGCCGCGGCGACCGGGGCGGTGGTCGTGCTCAAGGGCGACGACACGATCGTCACCGACGGCGAGCGGGTCGCCGTCAACACCGTCTCGGCTCCGGGCCTGGCGACGGCCGGCAGCGGCGACGTGCTCTCCGGGATGACCGCAGCGATGCTCGCCCGCGGCCTCGATCCCTTCGCTGCGGCCTGCGCCGCGGTCCTCGCCCACGCCCGCGCCGGCCGCGAGGCGGCCCGCCGGGTCGGCGCCGCGGAGTCGGTGATCGCCACCGACGTGATCGCCTCGATCGCGGCGGGCCTGCGTCGCGACGAGCCGGTCGAATAGGCTCGGCAGCCGCGATGAAGACCGCCGCCGACATCATGAACCGCGACGTGCCCGCCGTCAGTCCCGAGGACGACGCCCGCAAGGCGATCGACCTGATGGCGAAGACCGAGCTGGGAGCCGTGCCGGTGATCGACGCGGACCGCAAGGTGGTCGGCATCGTCAGCGAGTCGGACCTGATCCTCAGCGACGAGGAGTCCGACCTGCACCTGCCGCATTACCTCAACATCATGGGCGGGATCGTCTTCGTCGGCTCGATGAAGGGCTTCGAGAAGCGCCTCGACAAGGCCTTCGCGACCAAGGTCTCGGAGCTGATGACGGCCGACCCGATCGTCGCCCGCGACTTCGAGGCGGCCAACCGCGTCGCCAAGAAGATCGCCGACAAGCACCACAACCACCTCCCGGTGGTCGACGCCGACGGGCGCCTGGCGGGCATGGTCACGAGGGCCGATGCCCTCGCCGCGCTGGTCGACGACGAGTAGGCCGATGGAGCGGGCGCTCGCCCGGATCGACTTCGACGCCGTGCGCCGCAACTGCGCGCGGCTCGTTGCTGAGCTGGGCGAGGGGCCGGAGCTCTGCGCGGTGGTCAAGGCCGACGGCTACGGGCACGGGGCCGATGGCAGCGCCACCGCTGCCGTGGCCGGGGGGGCTACGAGGCTCGCGGTCGCGACGGCCCGAGAGGCCGAACACATCGGCCGTCGCTTCCAGCACATTCCCCTGCTGACGATGGGGGCGTTGACCGCAGAGGAGGTCGACATCGTCCTCTCTGCCGGCTCCGAGGTGGCGGTCTGGCGCTCCGGCTTTCTGCGCTTGCTGGCCGAGCGCGCCCGCGCCCAGGGCAGGCCGGCGCGCGTCCACGTCAAGTACGACAGCGGCATGGGGCGGCTCGGCAACCCAGATCCGGGTGAGGTGCTGGCCCTGGCCCGCGCCTGCGACGCCGATCCCCACCTCGAGCTGGACGCGGTCTGGACCCATTTCGCCACCGCCGACGAACCGGACTCCGCCTTCTTCGACGAGCAGCTGCGGCGCTTTGCGGCGGTCGCCGAGGCGGTCAAGGCGGAGTTCCCGGCGGTGACCGCCCACGCCGCCAACAGCGCCGCCGTCTTCCGCGACCGCCGCGCGCATTTCGACATGGTCCGCTGCGGGGTCGCGATCTACGGCCTCGACCCCTTCCAGGATGACCCAGGGGAGCGCGGCCTCGCTCCGGCGCTCTCGCTGCGCTCATACGTCGCCGACGTCAAGCGCTTCCCGCCCGGCGCCAGCGCTGGTTACGGGCAGCGCTGGGTGGCGGAGCGGGAGACGATGGTCGGGGTGATCCCGCTCGGCTACGGCGACGGGGTGCGCCGCGGCCTGACCAACAACGCCGAGGTCTTGGTGCGGGGCCGCCGCCACCCCCTGGTCGGGACGGTCTCGATGGACAACATCACGATCGAGCTCGGCCTCGAGACCGAGGTCGAGCCCGGCGACGAGGCGGTCCTGATCGGCTCCCAGGGCGAGGAGGAGATCCGCGCCGAGGAGCTCGCCGCCCGGCTCGGCACGATCAACTACGAGATCACCTGCGGCATCTCCTCCCGGGTGCCCCGGCGCGCGGCCTGATTGGCGCTTTCCTAGGGCTATGGCCGAGAAAAGCGCCAAGCGACTGTTCGAAGCGCCGGTGGTGCAGGCCACGCGGCGGGCGCTGGGCGATGCGGGCGGTGCCTGGATCGTCGGCGGCGCGGTGCGCGACGCGGTCCTGGGGGCCGAGGTCGACGATCTCGATCTCGCCGTCGCCGGGGACCCGGGCGCCGCCGCCAAGGCGATCGCGGGTGAGCTCGGTGAGCACGCCTTCGAGCTCTCGGCCGAGTTCGGCACCTGGCGCGTCGTCGCCCGTGACCACACCGCCCAGGTCGACGTCACGGCCCTGCGCGGCGACGGGATCGATGACGACCTGGCCGAGCGCGACTTCACGGTTGGCGCCGTCGCGGTGCCGCTGGCCGGGGGCGATCCGGTTGACCCTTACGGCGGCCTCGCCGATCTCGACCGACGAGTGCTGCGGGCGGTCGCCCCGGGCAGCTTCGAGGCCGACCCGCTGCGCCTGCTGCGCGCCGCCCGGCTCGCCGCCGAGCTCGGTCTCCAACTCGATCCCGACACTCTCGCCCTCGCCCGCGCTGCCGCCGCCCGCGCTGCCGACCCGGCGGGGGAGCGCCAGCTCGCCGAGCTGCGCCAGTTGCTCGGCGGGCCGGACCCACTGCGTGGCCTCGCTCTGCTCGACGAGCTGGAGCTGACCGCGGTCGTGCTGCCGGAGGTCGAGCAACTGCGCGGGGTCGAGCAGGGGCCCAACCACCACCTCGACGTCCACGGCCACACCCTGGCGGTGCTCGAGCACACGCTCGAGGTCGAGGCCGACCTCGGACGTTTCGCCGGCGAGCGTGCCGAGGAGGTCGCGGCGCTGCTGGCCGAGCCGCTGGCCGACGAGCTCGACCGACGCACGGCGCTGCGCTTCGGCGCCCTCTTTCACGACATCGCCAAGCCCGCGACCAAGGCCGAGTACAACGGCTTCATCGGCTTCAAAGGGCACGACCGGGTCGGCGCCGAGGTGATCGAAGAGATCTGCCGCCGCCTGCGCGCCAGCCGCCGCCTCACCCAGCACCTGCAGGGCCTGGCCCTGCACCACCTGCGGCTCGGCTTCCTGATCCCCGAGGCGCCGCTGTCGCCGCGCAAGGTCCACGAGTACTTGCGCGCAACCGAACCGGTTGCCGTCGACGTCACCTTGCTCACCGTGGCCGACCGGCTCTCGGCCCGCGGCGCCGGCCCTCTGGCCCGGCCGGAGATGGTCGAGGCCCACCTGAAGCTGGCCCGCGAGATGATCGCGGCGGCACTCGACTGGCGCCGCGACGGCCCGCCGGCGCCGCTGCTGCGTGGCGACGAGCTGGCCGCGGAGCTGGGTATCGACCCCGGCCCGGAGCTGGGCGAGCTGTTGGCCGAGCTCGAGGCGGCCCAGTATGCGGGCGAGGTTTCTGACCGGGCCAGCGCCGTGCGGCACGCCCGTCAGGTACGCTCATCGCCGCATGGCTGAGGAAAAGATCGAAATGGAGGGGGAGATCACCGAGGCTCTCCCCAACACGATGTTCCGGGTCAAACTGGACAACGGCCACGACGTGCTCGGCCACATCTCGGGCAAGATGCGCCGCCACTACATCCGCATCCTTCCCGGCGACCGCGTCAAGATCGAGCTTTCGCCATACGACCTCGATCGCGGCCGAATCACCTACCGCTACAAATAGCTCGTCTTAGCGCTCTCGTCCGGCGCGGCCAGCTCGGCGACTAACGCGGACCAGGCGAAGTCCACAGCGCCCATGCCGCGGCCGCTGTAGGGGTGGTAGTACTCGCGTAGGCCCTCGCGGGCGACGGTGGCGATCAGGCCGTCGGCAAGGTGTTGGGCCTCCGCTTCGTAGCCGAGCCGGCGTAGGCCGAGCCAGGCCAGCCAGGCCGAGTTGACCCAGGTCGGCCCGCGCCAGTAGCGGCGCACCGGTCCGCGGCCGTCGCCGGTTTCGTAGCTGGGCTCGCTCACCGCGACCGAGGGCGGCGCCACCGGGGTGCGGAACTCGCGCTCGTTCAGCAGGTGCTCCTCGATCAGGCGGCGGCCGATCCGCTCCGGCAGGTCGGGCAGCGCCAGCGGCGCGAAGGCGGTCCAGGTGACGGCGCCGGGCCGGATGCCGCCGGGCTGTGCCTCGTCGACGAAGAGGCCGCGGCGCTCGTCCCAGAGCCGCTCGACCAGGGCTGGGGTCGCCGAGGGCCGGCCAAGCGCCTGCAGTGAGAGCGACCACATCGTGTTGACCAGGGTCTCGCAGAGCAGGGGATGGCCGCGCTCGCGCAGGCGCCGCGCGTCGAACCCGAGCCGGCGGTTGCGCCGCACCAGCAGCGGGAAGCCGACCCGGCCGTTGCAGTGCCAGCCCCAGACCGGCTCGAACTTCGGCGAGGCGTCGAGGCCGGACTCGTCCGGCTGCAGGATCCAGAGCAGGCCGTCGCCCTCGAGGTCGCGGTTGGCCGCGAGCCAGTCCATCTGGGCGCCGATCCGGGGCTCCGCCGCCGGATCACCGACGGCGATCCGCCAGGCCCAGGCCAGCAGCGGCGGCTGGATCGTGCTGGTCTGGATCGAGTCCCGTCTGGCGACGTTGTAGAAGGCGAGGCGGGGGAGGGTCAGCGCCCCCTCCCAGAAGATCGTGTGGCCAATGAAGCCGTCCGGCCGCTGCGCCGCCAGCAGGCTCTCCAGCTCGGCCCGCGCCCGCTCGGGGTCAAAGCGACGCCAGACGATCGCCGCGAAGCAGGAGTCCCAGTACCACTGCCAGGGGTAACGGCCGGGGCTGGGCTGGGTGTAGCGGTAGCGCAGGCCGTCGCGCTCGCCCTCGCGCCAGTTCTGGCGCAGGACCCGCTCGGCGAGGCCGACCGGGGAGGGGTCGAGCAGCGGCGCGCGCTGGCCGCGAGCGCTCACAGTGCGGTGCGGCGCATCTGGCGCAGGGCGAGGGCGCCGAGCAGCGCGAGCAGGCCGGCGAGGGCGAGCAGGCCGGGCCAGGTCTCGGCCCAGGTGACGCTGCCGACGAAGCCCTGTCGCGCTGCTTCGACCACCTCGGTGACCGGGTTCAGTTCCGCCACCTCGCGCAGCCATCCCTGCAGCAGCACCAGCGGCGCGTAGGCCGGGGTGAGCAGGATCACCGCCATCATCCCGGCCTGCATCAGCGGCGCCGCCGACTGGCTCTTGAAGCGCAGGGCGAGAAACGAGCCCCAGCAGGCGGCGACCGCGGCCATCGCCGCGACCATGAAGAAGGTGACGAGCAGGCCATCGAGGCCGGGCCAGCCGGCCCCGAGCGGCAGCGCGATCGCGAGCAGGAAGCCGGCCGGGATCAGCGACCGGGCGCTGGCCGCCAGCACCGTCCCGGCCAGCAGCACCCAGCGCGGGGCGGGGGAGACGAGCAGGCGGTCGAGCCAGCCCTGCTCGATGTCGCGGGCGAGGTTGACCCCGGCTGCGGCGCCGGTGAAGCCGGCCCCCTGCAGCATGCTGACCGGGACGACGAAGGCCTCGTAGCTGCCGGTGCTGAAGCCGTTGAGCTGGGTCAGGGCGCCGAAGACGCCGTTCAGGCCGAGGAAGAAGATCGTCGGCGCCAGCACACCCGGAATCGCCGCCCCCGGGACCCGCAGCAGCTCGTTCTTGGCCCGCGCCATCAGCGCCCCGATCGTCGCCAGGTTGGCGCGCCAGACCGGGATCGCCACGCTCGCGCTCGCCGCCTCCATCAGCCCACCCGCAGCCGGTGTCGCAGGGCGCGGGCGCTGAGCACCAGCCCGAAGACGACGATGCCGAGGATCGCCAGCACCGCGTAGAGCGTGTCGGTGGCGTCGATCCCGGAGATGATCGGCTCGCGCACCCCTTCGGCGATGAAGCTGAGCGGGTTGTAGGCGGCGATCGTCTTCGCCGGCTCGATCATCAGTTCCTGGGGGAAGAAGGCGGAGGAGATGAAGAGCAGGACCAAGACCAGCGGGAACAGCCCCTGGACGACGCTGGCGCTGCCGGTGCGCAGGGCGATCGCGGCGCCGATCCCGCCGACCGCCAGCGCGGCCGCAGTGACCAGCGCGATCGCCAGCAGCGCGCCGGGCACGCCGCCCTCGATCTCGGCCCCGAAGACCAGCCCGATCGCGAGGAACCAGAGCGCCGCGAACAGGCCCAGCGCCGCCGTCCCCGCCAGCCGCCCGAGCACGATCGCGAAGCGCGGGATCGGGGCCGAGAAGAGGCGGTCGGTGAAGCCCATCTCGATGTCGACCGCGAGCGCGATCCCGCCGCTGTTGCCGGCCAGCATCAGCGACTGCATCATCGCCCCGGCCAGCATGAACTGGAGGAAGCTCTGGACCGGCGGGAAGCCGGGCAGTTCCACCGCCGCCCCGGCGCCGCCGGTCTGGATCGCCAGCAACAGGGTGGGGAAGACGATGATCGGGGCGATCAGCTGCGGCCGGCGGAAGGTCTGGCGGATCGAGCGCAGGCCCAGCGCCTTGACCACGCGGGCGTTGAGCGCAAGCTGGCTCACGCCTCAACCGCCTCCTCGGCGCTCTCCTCGCTCTCCTCCTCGAGGTGGTAGCCGGTCTTGGCGACGAAGACGTCGTCGAGGGTGGGGCGGACCAGCTCCAGCGACTCGACCGCGATCCCGGCCTCGTCCAGCGCCCGCACCACGCGGGGGATGTCGGCGGCGCCGTTCTCGACCTCTACCAGCACCGTCTTGCCGTCCTTCGGCGGCAGCAGCTTGCCGACCTCCGCGCAGGCCAGCTCGGCTTCGGCGACCGAGCCGTCGGCCAGCTGCAGCTGGATGTGGGGGTTGCCGATTTCCGCCTTCAGCGACTCCGGCGTGCCTTCGGCGACGATCCGGCCGCTGTCGATGATCCCGACGTTGTCGGCGAGCTGGTCGGCCTCCTCCAGGTACTGGGTGGTGAGGAAGACGGTGGTGCCGTCCTCGTTCAGTGCCCGCACCTCCTCCCAGATCGTCTTGCGGCTGACCGGGTCGAGGCCGGTGGTCGGCTCGTCGAGGAAGAGCACGCGCGGTTCGTGGACGAGGGCGGCGGCGAGGTCGAGCCGGCGCTGCATGCCGCCCGAGTAGGTGCCGACCCGGCGGTCGGCCGCCGCGGTCAGGTCGACCCGTTCGAGCAGGCTGTCGGCGCGCCGCTTGCCCTCGGCGCCGGGCAGGCCCTGCAGGGTCGCCTGTAGGCGGATCAGCTCGCGGCCGGTCATCAGCGGGTCGAGCGCCGCTTCCTGCAGGGCGACGCCGATCGAGGCCCGCACCGCCCGCGCTTCGCTGACCACGTCGTGGCCGGCGACGGAGGCGCGGCCGCCGGTCGGCAGCAGCAGCGTCGTCAGCATCCGCACCGTGGTCGTCTTGCCGGCCCCGTTGGGGCCGAGGAAGCCGAGGATTTCCCCCTCCTCGACGGTGATGTCGATGCCCTGCACGGCGAGCACCTGGTCGAAGGCGCGCTCTAATCCTTCGACGACGATCGCTGGCATCGGTGGGCAACCCTACCGAGGGCGGTTGGCCGGGATCGTGCAAGTCGGACGCTTTCGCGGCATTCCTCCGGCCCGAAGGGCAGAATCACGGCGCAACCGGGGTCCAAACCGGGTGTTTGACCAAAACCATGCCCGTGAGCGAGAACACGAGCCGCAACCGTCGTGCCTGGGTAGCCCTGGGCGCTGCCGCCTGCCTGCTGGCGGCGCTGATCGCGGCAATCCACCCCGGCGCCGCCGACTCGGCGCCGTTGCGCGTGGTCGTGCTCGGACAGACGGCGGAAACCCCGCCGGCCTCATGCCCGGGCAAAATCGTCGACAACGTCGAGGTCACCCCCTGCCGGGTCGAGGGCCACGTGACCGGCTTCCAGGCGATCGCCGACGGCATCCCGCGCCCGTTCGAGGCGCCCTTCGAAGGCAAGATCGTCGCCTGGTCGATCACCCTGGCCAAGCCCTCGACGGTCGAAACCGACACCACCTCGAACGAGGTCGGCTTCTTCGATGAATTCCTCGGTCGTCCCTCGCAGGCCCGGCTCGCGGTCCTGCGCCCGGTCGAGGACACCAAGCCGCCCAAATACACCCTGGTCCGCCAGAGCCCGCTGGAGACCCTCAACCCGTACTTCGGCACCACCCCCGTCTTCGCCCTCGAGCACCCGCTGACCGTGCTCCAGGGCCAGGTCGTCGCCCTCACCATCCCCACCTGGGCGCCGATGTTCGCCTTCAATGTCGACGCCGACAACACCTGGCGTGGCAGCCGGCTGCCTGAGCACTGCGCTTCCAAGGAAGACATCCAGGAAGGGAATCCGCAACAGGGGGTCGGCAAAACCAAGACTTACGGCTGCTACTACTCGAACGCGCGGTTGCTTTACACCGCGACGTTGGTCAAAAAACCGTAGCTCTGGCCTAGCGTCACGCCTGGCGAGCGTCGCGCGAGGGCGAGCGTCGGGTGTCCCTCCTCGCTCGCCTACCTGGCTGAATCGCTAGCCGCCGTCCGAGGATCGCGCTCTCGGCTAGCGGCGCAAAACGTTCGGAGGCACACCCGACGCTCGCCTTTCGTGGCGAGGAATTGACATTGTGCGCGCCACGCGTGCGCTCTTGCTCGAAAGCATCGAGGGATGCCTTCCGTCGCCGGCTACATCGCTCTTGGGGTCGTCGCGATCATGTCCCGCGTCGAGGATCCGTGGCCCGACACGATCGGGACCGACCTGCCCTTCACCTTGGCTGCTGTCGGCGCCACCGTGGCAGGGGTCGTCTCTTCCTTGGCCGCCCGGGAGAAACGGGAGTGGGCGATCAAGATTGGCATGTTCTGGGGCTTCAGCATCGGAGTTGTCTGTACTGCGTGGCGCTGCTCGTTCAGGTAGCCTCTGGCGTATGAAATGTTTTGTCCGAGACGATCCGATGACCTGGGCAATCATCGGCCTTATCTGCTCGACTGCGGCCGAACAGATAGGCCCCAACGCCATCGGCCCTTACCTGCTCGCACTGGGCATGGCGGCGATCGCCTTGATGCGCGCGGTCGCCCCGGATCGGATGCCCGGAGGCCGCGAAGGGCGGGACGAGAAAGGCGCTCGCTAAAGCGCTTTTTGCCGCAGGCGGCAGTAGGGGCAGTCGCTGACGTCCAGCCCGATCAGCTGGTCGCAGCGGCGGCAGGCGCGGAGGTTGGCCGGGGTGCGCGGGAGGGCCGAGGCGGAGGGGGCGAGGGGGAGCAGCTTGGCCACCGGCTCCATCTCCTCGCCGGTCTCGCGATCGACGTAGATCTGGCCCGGTTCGGCGGCGGCGATGGCCTCGCGGCCAGAGGCCGGGGCGCGCATCCTGTAGAGCTGTCGCTCGTTCATCGCCGGGGAGATTAATAGTTTGGGCGGCTCCGATGCGTGTTCTCCTCTTTCACGGCTACATGCTGCGCGGCACCGGCAGCAACATCTACAACTTCAACCTGGCCCGGGCGCTGGCCCGGCTCGGCCATGAGGTCCACCTGCTCTGCCAGGACCGCGAGGTCCGGATCGAGGGGGTGCAGATCCACAACCCCGACATCCACGGGCTGTTGCCGGTCTACGTCAAAGATCCATATGAGGGCTTCGAGGTCAAGGCCTTCCCGGAAATGACCGAGGCCGAGCTCGACCGCTACATCGAGGCCAACGTCGCCGCCGTACGCGAGGTGGCGGCCGCGGCCGGCGGCATCGACGCCGCGCTCGGCAACCACCTGGTGATGGGACCGGCGATCCTCGCCCGCGCCGGCGTCGCCCCCTTTGCCGCCAAGATCCACGGCTCCGCGCTCGAGTACACGGTCAAACCGAATCCCCGCTTCCTTCCTTATGCAGAAGAGGGGATGAAGGCGGCCAACGGAGTACTGGTCGGCTCCGGTCACACGGCTCACTCCCTTTGGGCGGCTCTTCCTGATGTTCCCGACCTGAAGAACAAGACCCGCCTGGGGCCACCTGGCGTGGACATCGAAGAGTTCCGCCCGATCCACCAGCTCCTCCCGAGTGGGCCGGATGAGGAGGGTCCGAGAACGAAAACCTCGCCCGCAGGATCCTCCTCATCCGGCCTCCGCAACGGCCTGGTGGTCTTCGTCGGCAAGTTGATCGTTTCCAAGGGAGTGGACCTGCTTATTGCGGCGTGGCCCCTAGTCAGGGCGGCTCACCCGGGGGCTCGGTTGCAGATAGCGGGGTACGGCGAGTACGAGGGTGGGCTACGCAGGTTGCTGGCTGCCTTGGATCGCGGAGACCTCGATGATGCGCGCGAGGTGGCCCGGCTGGGCTGGGCGCTCGAGGGTGGGGAGGAGAAGCCGGTGTCGATCCTCTCGGCCTTTCTTGCCAGCCCGCCGCCTGGCTACGCCGAGGCGGCGCGGGGGATTGCGGGCTCGATCGAGTTGCTGGGGCGGCTAGAGCACGATGCGGTCGCGGCGTTGTTGCCGCAGGCTGAGGCGCTGGTGATGCCGAGCACCTTCCCCGAGGCCTTCGGGATGGTCGCGGTCGAGGCCGCGGCGGCCGGGGCGCTGCCGGTCTCGGCCGGGCACTCGGGGATGCTCGAGGTCTCGCGCCAGCTCGCCGAGGCGCTGCCGCCGGAGGTCGCCGGGCTGACCTCGTTCCCGGTCGAGCCGGGCGCGGTCGAGGCGATCGCCGGCCGCCTCGACCGCTGGCTCGCCCTGCCCTCGGCGGAGCGCGAGCAGGCCCGAGCGGCGCTGGTCGAGACCGTCGGCAGGCTCTGGAGCTGGGAGGGAGTGGCCCGCGGAGTGCTCGCCGCAGCGGCCGCTGAGCTAGGGGATTTGCCGCGTCCCGCCTAGCAAGTGTCAAGCGTCACCTGGGGGCAGAAATCCTCCCGCCGCCGCTTCAATAGAATGCCCGCCGCCTCATGTACGGCCGCCTCCCGATTATGAAAATGCTCGCCGCCACGGTTGCGGGCACCGCAGTCATTTCTGCGGTGATGCTGCCGATCAACTGGAACGGCCAGGGCGCCTCGACGGCCGCCCCGAAGATCGACGAGCTGCTCGACGTGATGATCGTCCTCTCGGCCTTCGTCTTCTCCCTGGTGATGGTGATGCTCTTCTACGCCCTCTGGAAATTCAAAGCCAAACCGGGCGACGAATCCGATGGCGAGCCGATTCACGGCAACACCCGGCTCGAGGTCGCCTGGACGCTGATCCCGACGATCATCGTCCTCTTCGCCGGCGGCTACAGCTGGGCCGTGCTCAATGACATCGAAGAGAAGGCCGACAACCCGCTCACGGTTGACGCCTTTGCCCAGCAGTTCGCCTGGAGTTTCGGCTATCCCGGCAAAGACCTGGCCTTCTCGGAAGGCGAGCTCCACGTCCCGGTCGGTCGCCAGGTCCAGTTCAAAATGCACGCCCAGGACGTGATCCACTCCTTCTGGGTGCCCGAGTGGCGGATCAAGAAAGACGCCGTCCCGGGGATCACCACGACCGCGACGGTGACCCCAACCAAGGTCGGCACCTACCAGCTGATCTGCACCGAGCTCTGCGGCTTCGGCCACGCCTCGATGCGGGCCAAGGTCGTGGTCGAGTCGCCGGCCAAGTTCCAGGAATGGGTCGCGGACTTGAAACGGAAAATCCCAGACCCGTTCCTGGAGTCGATCAAACAGGACACGGAAACGAACCCGGTGCCGCTGAGCTCCGGCGGGGCATAATGGAGAGGAA
>DASUNU010000155.1:0-6054 GCA_036276995.1 Solirubrobacterales bacterium | reverse complement strand
GGCGCGCGGCAGGCGGGCGAATTGGTCCTTGAGCAGGACGATGTCCGCCACACCCTTGGTGATCTGGCTCCCGGACCCCATCGCCACGGCCATCCGGGCTCGTTTCAGGGCGGGCACGTCGTTGACGCCGTCGCCGATCATCGCCACGTAGCGGCCAGAGGCGACCAGCGCTGCGACCAGCGCCTTCTTCTGCTCCGGCTTGATCCGGCAGAAGATCGTCTTGGCGAGCGCGATCTGCGCCAGCTGCTCGGGGTCCTCGGGTAGTTCGTGGCCCTCGACCACCCCGGCGTCGCGCGGCACCCCGACCGCGTAGGCGACCGCGGTCACGGTCGCCCGGGCGTCGCCGGAGATCAGCTTCAGGTCGACTTCCTCGGCCCGCATCGTCGCGATCGTTTCCGCCGCATCGGGGCGCAGCGTCTCCTCCAGCACGACCAGGGCCAGCGGCGCCAGGCGCGGCGGCGGCGTCGCGGCGGCGTCATCCGGCAGCGCCGCTTCCGCTTCGCCGAAGGCGACGACGCGGCGCCCGGCGGCGGTCTCCTGCTCGAGCTTGCGGGCCAGCCCGGGGGGGAGGGAGAGCGCGCCCGCCTCAGCCAGCACATCGGGCGCGCCCATGACGTAGGTGGAGGCGCCGGCGCCGTTGCCGGAGAGCGTCACCCCGCTCCACTTCCACTGCGAGGAGAACGGCACCTCGGCGCTGACCCGGCCGGCCTCGCCGGGGAAGCGCTCGGCGATCACCTCGAGCGTGCGGTTGCGGTCGCCGGCGCTGGCCGCGAACCGGCCCAGCGCCGCCTGTGCCTGCGCCGCCTCGACCCCCTCGGCGAACTCGACCCCGGCCAGGCGCAGCTCGCCTTCGGTCAGGGTCCCGGTCTTGTCGACGCAGATCGTGTCGACCGCGGCCAGGCTCTCGCTGGCGCTCATCTGCTGGACCAGGGTGTCGCGCTTGGCCAGCCGCACCGCGGCGACCGCGAAGGTGACGCTCATCAGCAGGACCAGGCCCTCGGGGATCAGCGTGATCAGGCCGGCGGTCGCCGTCTGCGCCGCTTCGACCAGGTCGGTGTCGCGGACCGCGAGGCTGAGGATCAGCAGCGCCGCCAGCGGCAGCATCACGTAGGTCGAGACGATGATCACCCGGTTGACCTCCTTCTGCAGCGGCGAGGGCGGGTGGCGGAAGGCGCGCGCCTCGCCGGCGAGGCGGCCGGCGTAGCTCTCCTCGCGCACCGCCTCGACCAGGTAGTGGCCGGAGCCGGAGATGCAGAAGGAGCCAGAGAGGACCTGGTCGCCGGCGTCCTTGCGGATCCCGTCGGCCTCGCCGGTCAGCATCGACTCGTCGAGGGTGAGGCCGCGGCTGGCGACCGCCGCGCCGTCGGCGACGAGCTGGTCGCCGGGCTCGACCCGGACCACGTCGCCGGGGACGATCTCGTTCGCGGTCAGCTCGGTCAGGGCGCCGTCGCGCATCACCTTCGCCCGCGGCGCGACCAGGACCGCGAGCTCGTCCAGGGTCGCCTTCGCCTTCAGCTCCTGGCGGATGCCGATGTAGGAGTTGACGATCGCGATCAGGCCGAAGATCGCGTCGGCGAACAGCCCGAGCGAGAGGATCAGGACGAAGAAGACCCCGACGATCGCGTTGAACAGGGTGAAGACGTTGCCGGCGATGATGCTCGAGGTCGAGCGCGAGGAGGTCTCCGGCGGCGGCCCCAGCTTGCGCAGGCGCTGTTCCGCCTCGGCGCTGGTGAGGCCCTCATCGATCGCTGGCTGGACGGTGGCCATGGCGCTTATTCAATAGGGTCTGCTCCGGATGGCTCTGAAGCTTGGATTGAACCTCGGTTACTGGGGCATCGGCCCGGCCGGCGACGACGCCGTCGAGGTCGTGACCGCCGCCGAGAAACTCGGCTACGAGTCGGTCTGGGCGGCCGAGTCCTACGGCTCCGACGTGGTCAGCGTGCTCGCCTGGCTGGCGGCCCAGACCAAGGAGATCAACCTCGGCGCCGCGATTCTGCAGGTGCCGGCGCGTCCGCCCGCCGCAGCGGCGATGGCCGGCGCGACGATCGACAAACTCTCCGGCGGCCGCTTCCTCTTCGGCTTCGGCCCCTCCGGCCCGCAGGTCTCCGAAGGCTGGTACGGCGTGCCCTACGCGAAGCCCTGGGGACGCACCCGCGAGTACATCGAGGTAGTGCGCGAGATCATCGCCCGCAAAGGGCCGGTGGAACACGAGGGCGAGCACTACCAACTGCCCCTACCCGGCGGCGAGGGAAAGGCACTCAAGCTCAACTTCCACCCGGTCCGCAACGAGATCCCGGTCTTCGTCGGTGCGATCGGGCGCAAATCGGTGGAGATGGCGGCGGAGATCTGCGACGGCTGGATCCCGATCTTCTTCAGCGTCGACGCCTTCGAGGCGACCTGGGGCGAGCACCTCGAGGCGGGCTTCGCCAAGGGCGGCCGCCAGCGCTCCGATCTCGAGGTCAGCCCCTCGCTGCAGGTCGCGATCGACGGCGACCTCGAGGCGGCGAAGAGCGTGGTCAAGGCGGGGCTCGTCCTCTACTTCGGCGGCATGGGCAGCCGTAAAACCAACTTCTACGTCGACCTCGCGCACCGCTTCGGCTTCGGCGACGTCGCCGACGAGGTCCAGCAGCGCTTCCAGGACGGCGACCGCGACGGCGCCTTCAAGGCGATGCCCGACGAGATCGTCGAGGCGACCTCGCTGGTCGGGACCGAGGCGGAAGTGACGGAGCGAATCGAGCGCTTCCGCGGCGCCGGCATCGACCGCCTGATCGTCTCGCCGGTGCATGTAGACAGAGCTGAGCAGCTACACACCCTCGAGCGCCTGGCCTCGGTTTCCGGGGTCGCGGCGCGCGGCTGACGCTTTCGCATAACCTACCGCGCCGCACGGGTATGAAGATCGGAGTTCCGAAAGAGACTGCTGCTGGTGAGCGCCGCGTCGCGCTGGTCCCCGACGTGGTCAAATCGCTGCTGAAAAACGAGCACGTCGCGGTCCTCGTCGAGCGTGGCTCCGGCGACGCAGCCGGCCATCCCGACTCCCAGTACGAGGAGGCCGGGGCCGAGCTCGTCGACGGCGAGGTTACGTGGGGCGCCGACGTCGTCCTCCGCGTCGCCGCCCCCTCCAACGAGGAGATCGCCAAGCTCAAGTCCGGCCAGACCCTTATCGCCCACCTCTCGCCCTGGACCGCCGCCGAGTCCAACAAGGCGCTGGCCGCGGCCGGGGTCACCAGCTTCGCGATGGAGGCGATTCCGCGTACCACTCGCGCCCAGGCGATGGACTCGCTCTCCTCCCAGGCCGCCGCCGCCGGCTACGCCGCGACCCTGATCGGGGCGCGCGAGTCGGGCCGCTTCTTCGGGATGATGACCACCGCCGCCGGCACCGTCCCGCCGGCCAAGGTGCTGGTGCTGGGCGCCGGCGTCGCCGGTCTGCAGGCGGTCGCCACCGCGAAGCGGCTGGGCGCGATCGTCACCGGCTTCGACATCCGCCGTGCCGCCTGGGAGCAGATCGCCTCGCTCGGCGGCCGTCCGCTGGAACTGGACTTCATCCCCGACGCCGAGGGCGAGGGGGGCTACGCGCGGCCGCTGACCGACGAGGAGAACGCGCAGGTGCGCGACGCGCTCACCCAGAACGCCGCCAAACAGGACCTGATCATCACCACCGCCGCGATCCCGGGCCGCCCGGCCCCGCTGCTGATCACCGCCGAGGCGGTGCGCGGCATGTCGCCGGGCTCGGTGATCGTCGACCTCGCCGCCGAGACCGGCGGCAACTGCGAGCTGACCCAGGCCGGCGAGACCGTGGTCGAGGGCGGGGTCAAAGTGATCGGCCCGCGCAACCTCGCCAGCGAGATGCCGGTGCCCGCCTCGCAGCTCTACGCCAAGAACCTCGAGAACCTGCTCGGCCTGATGATCACCGAGGAGGGCGAGCTGAACGTCGACTTCGAGGACGACATCATCGCCGCCGCCTGCATCACCCAGGGCGGCGAGATCAAGAACGAGAGGGCCGCCAGGTAATGAGCTTGATGACCGAGATCACGATCTTCGTGCTTGCCGTCTTCGTCGGCTTCGAGGTGATCTCGAAGGTGCCGACGACCCTGCACACGCCGCTGATGTCGCAGACCAACGCGATCCACGGGATCGTCATGCTCGGCGGTCTGATCACCCTCGGCTTCGCCGACGACGGGCTCGAGTACGTGATCGGCACGATCGCCGTCGCCTTCGGCGCGATCAACATCGTCGGTGGCTTCATGGTCACCGACCGGATGCTGGCGATGTTCAGCAAAAAGCCGAAACCGAAGGCCGAGGCTGACGGGAAGGGCGGCGGCTGATGCTCCAGGCCGTGCTCCAGCCCGGTGGCGACGGCGCCACCGCGCTTTACATCGTCGCCTTCTCCCTCTTCATCATCGGGATCAAACGCGGCACCCACCCGCGCACCGCCAAGCAGGGCAACCTGATCGCCGCGGTCGGCATGGCGGTCGCCGTGGTCACCACCCTGCTGCTCGACGGGATGGGCAACTGGGGCCTGATCGCGCTCGGCCTCGGGATCGGCACCGCCGTCGGCGTGATCGCCTCGGTGCGGGTGCAGATGACCGAGATGCCGCAGATGGTCGCCCTCTACAACGGCGTCGGCGGCGGCGCGGTCGCCCTGATCGCCTGGGCCGAGATCCGCCACGGGATCGCCGAGATCGACCACGGCACGATCGCCTCGATCCCGCTCGACACCCTGATCCCGATCCTCTTCGCCGGCGTCGTCGGCTCGGTCTCCTTCTGGGGCTCGAACATCGCCTTCGCCAAGCTCCAGGACCTGATCCCGACCCGGCCGATCGCGGCCCCGGGACAGCAGGTGATCAACGCCGTCCTGGTGATCGGGATCATCGCCGCCTGCGTCAGCATCGCGGTCGGCAACGACGATCCCTCGCAGCTCACCTTCATCGGCATCCTGATCGCCGCCGGGATCCTCGGCAACCTGGTCGTGCTGCCGATCGGCGGCGCCGACATGCCGGTCGTGATTTCGCTGCTCAACGCCTTCACCGGCCTCTCCGCCGCGGCCGCCGGCTTCGCGCTCGACAACGTGGCACTGATCGTCGCCGGCACCCTGGTCGGCTCCTCGGGAACGATCCTCACCATGGAGATGGCGACGGCGATGAACCGCTCGGTCGCCAACATCCTCTTCTCCGGCTTCGGCGGCGCGCCCGCCGGCGGTGGTGGCGGCGACGGCGAGGAAAAGCCGCACGTCGCGATCGGCGCCCAGGACGCGGCGATCAAGCTCGCCTACGCCGACACGGTCGTGATCGTGCCCGGCTACGGCCTCGCGGTCGCCCAGGCTCAGCATGCGATCAAGGAGGTCGCCGACGAGCTCGAGAAGCGCGGCGTCACCGTCAACTACGCGATCCATCCCGTCGCCGGCCGTATGCCCGGCCACATGAACGTTCTCCTCGCCGAGGCCGACGTGCCCTACGAGAACCTCAAGGAGATGGAGGAGATCAACCCCGAAATGGCGCGCACCGACGTCGCCGTCGTGGTCGGGGCCAATGACGTCACCAACCCGGCGGCCAAAACCGATCCGGACAGCCCGATCGCGGGGATGCCGATCATCGAGGTCAACGAAGCTCAGCAGGTGATCGTGATCAAGCGGTCGCTGAGCCCAGGCTTTGCCGGCATCGACAATGACTTGTTCTACGAACCGAATACGTCGATGCTTTTTGCCGACGCGAAACAGGCTGCCGCGGACATTGCGGCGGAGATTCAGAACCTCTGATCCTTGAGAGGGGGAGGAGGGTCGGGAGACCCTCGCCCTCACGAACAGCATGGAGGTTCGGTCGAGGGTCTCCCGACCCTCCTTCACGGCTCTAGGGGGAGAGAAACCTTGCCCTGCGCCCTTACGTCGACGTGCGAAACGGCGAGCGAGGGCAATCGACGGTTGAGTGGGTCGGGCTATTAGCGCTGGTGGGCTTGCTGCTCGCTGCGTTGGTGGTGGCGGGAGTGCGGGTGCCGGGCACGGAGCTCGTGCGCAACATCGCTTCGCGCTTGCTCTGCGCGGCCTCGCTGGCCGATAGCTGC
>DASUNU010000154.1:0-5491 GCA_036276995.1 Solirubrobacterales bacterium | reverse complement strand
AGGGCAGGTTCTCGAAGGTCAGGTCCCAGCCGGTCGCTGCCAGCGTGCCTTTGTGGAGCAGGGTTTCGTTGCCGGCGCGGTCGGTTGCGGAGACCGCGTCGACGCGCCAGGTACCGGTTTCCGCATCGGCGGGGAGGAAGTACCGGAACCGCCAGAGGCCGTCGAGCTGATCGCCGGAGATCTGGGTCACCCCGCCGTCCCCCAGCCCCCATTCGCTCGCGTGGGGCGGATGGATGCTGACGTGCATGCGCTCGAACACGGAGTCGTCGCTCTCGCCGACGCCTGAGAGGTCGTCCTTGGCGTGGACGAAGAAGTCGATCGCTTTGTCGTCGCCGGAGGACCGGAGCACCCGGGTGCTCATCCAGAAGTTGAGGATCTGGGGCGGGGTGCTGTCGCCGGGATCGGTCTGGGTGAAGTCGAGCGGGTAGCCGAGCCCTTCCAGCTCCGCCCGGTCGTAGAACGTTTCGTTCCCCGCCCGGTCGTAGAGCACGAGCGCGTTGACCTCATAGGTGCCGCCCCTGGCGAACCGGGGCAGCGGCAGGACCTCGGACCAGGCGCCGTCGTAGATCGTCCCCGCGCTGAGATTCGAGCGGGCGCGGTGGCCGCAGGGGAAGCACAGGCTCACCTCGCCCGGCTTCAGGACGAGGGCGGCCGCGTCGGCGACGCCGGAGAGATCGTCGGTGGCGCCGAGGGAGAAGAGCACCGAGCCGGGCGCAGAGCCGGTGTCGAGGGTCGGCGGCGAGAAGGAGAAGCCGGTCAGCTCCGGTCCCTCGACGTCCGGCCCGAAGAAGACGTCGAACTCGGCGTCGAGACCGGCGCGGCGGAGGCCCGGCTCGTCGAAGGCGACCCGGTTGCCGGCCCGGTCGGAGACGCTGAGGCCGGTTAGGCGGTATTTCCCCCTGGGCGTCCAGGCCGGCACCTCCACCCGGGCGTAGGCGCCGGCGCCGTAGGAGGAGCTGCCCTCGAAGCTCAGCTTGCGCCACGGTCCGTCCGGCCCTTCGAGCTCGGCCTCGACCAGGCCGAGGCCGCTGCCGGCGTCGCGGCCATCGACCCAGAGTTCGACCGAGCTTTCGGAGGAGGTGTCGACGTAGGGGCTCGTGAAGACCACGTCGATCACCTCCGGCGCCTCGCGGTCGGGAGGCAGCGAACAGCAGGGGAAGCCGGTTCGCGGGGGGAGGCCGGGCTTGCGCAGGTTCTCGCCGCAGCTACTGGAGAAGGCCGTCCGGTCCTGGCAGCGGTCGCTCCCCGGGCCGCCGCGCAGGCGGTCGAGACCCGGACCGCCGAGCAGCCGGTCGTTCCCCGCGCCGCCGGCGAGCACGTCCTCTCCCGGCCCGCCCTTGAGCACGTCGGCGCCGCCGCGCCCGAACACCTTGTCGGGCCCGCCGCCGCCGCAGATCACGTCGGCCTTAGCGGTGCCGCGGATCAGGTCGGGGCCGGGGGTGCCGGTGATCGAGCACGCGGGCGCCCCGGCGGCGCCGGCCGCCAGAGCGATCACCGCCGCGGTCGCGACGATTGCGAGTAGCACCCCCCTTCGCATCAGGTGCAGGGTAAACGTCCGCCCACCAGCCTTTCCAGCAGCCGTGCGACGAATCTAACCCGTCAGCGGGTCGAGACCAGCCGCAGGCCCGCCGGACCCCGTTCGTAGAGGTCGGTGTCTTCGTTGCGGTCGCGGCGGAGCAGGCGCTCCTGGGTGCTGAAGAAGACCCGCCGGCCGTCGGCCGAGGCGCCGCCGAACTGGGGGAAGACGTCGCCGATCAGCGAGCCCGGGGGGCCGAAGTGGGCGCCGTTGCCGCCGGCCGGTCCGAGCGTGAGGAGGGTGAAGCCGCGGGGGCCGCTGGTGTAGAGGTCGAAACCGCCGTCGATGTCGGCCCGCACGAGCCGCTTCCAGGTCAGGAAGGCGACCCTGGACCCGTCGCTGGAGACGTGTTTGAGGAAGCCGCCGAGCGCTTCGCGCGGCGGTCCGGAGACGAGCGTCGTCCGCCCACCCTGGCGCCGGTAGAGGCTGGCGCTGCGGTCCTGGGCGCCGCCGCCATTCGGGAAGACGACGGCGCTGCCGTCCTCGGAGAGCGCGACTTCCTCCTCATCGCAGCCCGCCACCGCGACCGGCTTGCCGCGGACCTCCGAAATCAGCGCCGTGCGCCCGCCGCGCCGTTCGTACAGCCCGCAGTAAGTGTCGGGGGCGAGCCCCGCGAAGGGCCCGCCGCCGACGAAGAGGACGCGCCGGCCGTCGGCGGAGATCGCTCCCAGACGCGCCGCCGAGCGCAGCGCGTCGCCGGGGCCGGCGGAGACCAGCGCCACGCCTCCCGGTCCGCCCCGGTAGACGTCGGTGCTGAGATCGGCGTCGAGTGGGGAGAGGCTGTCCGCGGTCTCGAAGTACACGCGCGTCGCATCGTCCGAGGCGGCGGCGAACTCGACCTCGCAGCGTTCGCGCTCGGCGCTGAAGCCTGGGCATGACCGCAGGCCGCCGGCCGAGATCAGGGTTGTTCCCTCGGGTCCGTAGGAGTAGATGTCGTCGAAGCCGTCGACGTCGCCGGGGTCGAGGCCGGCGTTGGTGGAGACGACGACGCGGCTGCCGTCGGCCGCGATCGCGTGCAGCCGGACCGAGCCCGGCGTGCCCGGGGAGACGAGGCGCAGGCGGCCGTCCCGGCGTTCGTAGACGTCGCGGCGATCGTCTTCGTCCTCGGGTAGGAGCTGCTCTTCGCTGAGGAGGAAGACACGCCGGCCGTCGGTGGAGAGCAGCGCGAATAGCGTCCCGGTCCCGGCCAGCGGCCCTTCTTCCCCGACCAGGACCGTGCGGGCGTCGGGCGTCGCCGCAACGAACTCGGCCTTCTCGCGGACCGGGCTGCGGGAGAGCAGCGTGGTCCGGCCGCCGGCGCGGAGGTAGACGTCGAGCAGGCGGTCGCGGTCGTCCCGCGCCAGGCGGCGCCGGCTGCTGAAGACGACCCGGCGCCCGTCCGCGGAGCTGGCGTGGAAGAGCGCCGCTCCGGAGAGGACTTCGGGTGGCGGTCCGCCGATCGCGACGTCAGCGGAGGCCCTGGAAGCGGGCACGAGCAGGGCGAGCAGGGTCAGCGCCAGAATGGCGCGGGCCCAGCCCCAGCTCGGTTCCGCGCGGTCGGTCATGCGTCGAGCTTGACAGCCGGAAGCGGCCCGGACCGGGACAAGGATGGCCGCCGACCGCGGCTGCGGGGTCTCAGCTCTGGCTCATCCCGAAGGAGGCGCCGGCGGCGAGGAAGAACTCGACCAGGTAGTCGACGACCTGGTCGAGGCTGGCGTCGAGCTCGCCCTCCTGCCACTCGATCATCACCCGCTCGATCGCGCCGACCAGGGCGAGGCCGGCCATCTGCAGCTCGCGCTCGGGCGGGTCGTCCCGCAGGTGGGGCCGGTAGGTCTCGACGACGAGCGCGGCGAAGCGGCGCAGGGTGCCGCGCATGTGGCGCTCCGCCTCGGGGCCGGCGGCGGCGCGCTCGACGAAGATCAGCCGGGCGGTGCGCGGGTCGCCCGCGAGGGCGTTGACGAAGGCCCCGATCGCCGCCCGCGTCTGCGCCTCCGGGGTCGGCTCGGCGCCGGCGACTGCCTCCGCCACCAGCTGCAGGAGCTGCTCGGTGGCGCGGTCGAAGGCGGCGGTGAAGAGCTCCTCGCTGTTGCGGAAGGACTCGTAGAAGTAACGGTCGGTGAGTCCGGCGGCGCGGCAGACGTCCTTGACCCCGGTGCCGGCGTAGCCGTGCGTGCCATAGAGCTCGAGCGCGGCGTCGAGCAGGCGGAGGCGGCGAGCGGCGACCCGCTCGTCGGCGCTGAGGCCGCCATAGGTGCGGGGGGTCGCCTTCTGCTTCGCGGTGCTCACAGGGACATCTTGACGACAGCGGTAGTCAGATGCGAAGGTATCTGACGATGACTGTCTTCAGATACTCGGAGGCGAGCGGACATGGCCGAGCGCGCTGACGTCGCCGTCGTCGGCGCGCGCGTCGCCGGCTCCGCGGCGGCGATCGCGTTCGCCCGCGCCGGCCTGCGGGTCGTCGCGCTCGACCGCGTCACCTTTCCCGCCGACACGATCTCGACCCACCTGCTCTGGCCCGCCGGCCTCGCCGAGCTGAAGCGGCTCGGCGTCCTGGAGCGGGTGGAGGCGGTCGGCGCGCCGCGGATGCCGGTCGCCACCACCGAGGGGTGCGGCCACCTGGTCCGCGGCGACTTTTCCCCGGTCGAGGGGGTCGACTACGCGATGTGCGTGCGCCGGCCGGGGCTCGACGCGGCGCTGGTCGCCGGCGCGCGCGAGGCTGGCGCCGAGGTCCGCGAGCGTGTGCGGGTGACCGACCTGGTCCGGGACGGCGGCCGCGTCGCCGGCGTCCGCTTCGTGGATCACGACGGCCGCGAGGGAGAGCTGCGGGCGGCGCTGACGATCGGTGCCGACGGCCGCCGCAGCACCGTCGCCGGCCTGGCCGGCGCCGCGGTTCCATATAAGGGGCGGACCAGCGGCCGTGCCTGCTTCTTCGCCTACTGGCGCGACGGGCAGGACGAGCAGCGCCACGTTGCCGCGCAGTGGCGCGAGGGCGAGGAGCTGGCGGCGGCCTTCCCCTGCGACGACGGCCTCGTCCTCGTCCTGCTCCAGACCCCGGTCGCGCGCACAGCCGAGTTCCGCGCCGACCTGCGCGGGACCTACGAGCGCACGGTCGCGGCGATCCCCGGGCTGGCCCGTCGCCTCCAGGGTTGCGAGCCGGTGAGCAAGGTGCGGGCGGCGACCGATATCCAGTCCTACTTCCGCCGCGCCAGCGGCCCCGGCTGGGCGCTGGCCGGTGACGCCGCCCACTTCAAGGACCCGGTCACCGCGCAGGGGATCCGCGACGGCCTTCGCTACGCGCGGCTGCTGGCCGAGGCGGCCGCGCCGGTGCTCGACGACGCCGCCGCGCTCGACCGCACCGCCTCGGCCTGGGAGCGCCGCCTGGCTTGCGAGTGCATCGAGGTCTACCAGTGGACCGACCGCCTCGCCCGCGGCGACGCGATGACCCCGCTGGAGGCCGAGCTATACCGGCAGGCCGCCGCCGACCCCTCCCTCGCCACCGCCCTGCTCGACGTCTTCTCCCGCCTCAACAGCCCCAGCGAGTTCCTCTCGCCGGCCCGCGCTGCCGCGCTCGCTGGCCGCGCCCTCGCCCGGCCCGCCGGCGACCGCCGCCGCGTCCTCGCCAGCGCCGGCGCCGAGCTGCGCACCGCCCTCGCCGACCTGCGCGAGCGGCGCGCCGTTCACGAGCGCGGCTAGCGGGGATCTGCACGGATCGTTGCGGGGGGTTGCGGTCCGGAGGGCAGTTACCCACCATTGGGCGATGCGCCTGCTCGCAGCAGTCGGCGCATCGGCGCTGGTTGTGCTCGCACTCGTCGTCCCGGCTCGCGCCGACGCGTCTCCCGCGAACGTGGCCGCCCTGCAGGCGGCCCTCCGCCAGCTGCGGCTCTACGACGGCTATGTCGACGGGGTCCGCGGGCCGCTGACCCGCCGCGCCGTCGT
>DASUNU010000153.1:0-7155 GCA_036276995.1 Solirubrobacterales bacterium | reverse complement strand
CGCCAACACGATCTTCTGCCGAATCAAGCCGGAGCAGAAGAAGGCGCTGGTCGCGGCGCTGGTCGCCTCCGGGCGCTACGTGGCGATGATCGGCGACGGGGTCAACGACGTGCCGGCGCTGAAGCAGGCGCGGATGGCGGTGGCGATGGGCTCGGGGACCCAGGTGACCAAGGGCGTTGCCGACGTCGTCCTGCTCAAAGACCAGTTCTCGCGCCTGCCTGAGGCGGTCGGCGAGGGGCGGCGGATCGCCCGCAACATCCACCGGCTCGGCCGCCTCTACCTGACCAAGACGGTCTACGCGGCGGCCCTGATCCTGCTCGTCGGGGTCCCCGGCTTCGCCTTCCCCTTCCTCCCCCGCCACCTCACTCTGGCCGCCTTCCTGACCATCGGCGTGCCCTCCTTCGTGCTCGCCCTGATGCCCTCCGACGGGCCGCTCTACCGCGGCCGGCTGCTGCGCGCGCTGGCCGCCTTCGCGGTGCCGGCGGGAGTAGCGACGGCGCTCGCCTCGATCCTCTCCTTCTTCCTCGTCGACACCGTCTTCGGCAGCTCGCTCGAGGCCGGCCGGACCGCCGCGACGACGACGCTGATCGTGCTCGGGCTGGCCTTCGTGCTGCTGCTGGAGCGCGGGCCCGGCCGCGAGCACATCGCGATTCAGAGCTACATGCTGGGCATGGTGGTCGGCCTCGGCGGCCTCTTCGCCGGGATCCTGGCGCTGCCGCCGCTGCGCGAGTTCTTCGAGATGGAGATGCTGACCGCGGCCCAGTGGTTCATCGCCCTCTTGACCGCGGCGATCGGTCTCGCGATCGCCAGCTTGCTCTGGAAGCTGCCGGTGGTTGAAGCCTGGGAAGCCCCCGCCGAGAGCGAAGCAGCGCCATAGCTCACCCCTGACACGAGGGCCAGGCCGAGCCCGCTTATTTTCGACTCTGGGCCATGTGGGAGAGGGCGCCTGCGCGGGTAGCTTCCATAAATGGCGATGACCTTGGATCCGGCCCGCCCCTCTCCCGGCGCCGGGAAGTACCCGCTCGACCCGGGTTGCTTCGACGAGGCATTCGCCCCCAGTGGCACTGCGCGACCTCCCTACGCGGTGGTGCTCGACGCGCTCGCGCGGCACGATCCATCGGTGCTGCGCGAGCGCGTTCAATCCGCGGCTGCCGCGCTCGGGCTCGAGTTCGGCCGCGGTCAGCCGCTCGCGGTCGACCCGGTGCCGCGGCTGCTCGCGGCCAGCGAGTGGGAGCCGCTGCGGGCGGGCCTGCTGCAGCGCGCGCGGGCGCTCAACGCCTTCCTCGCCGACGCCTACGGCGGCCAGCGGATCTTCGCCGCCGGCCTGGTGCCGCGGCGGCTGCTGGAGACCTCCAGCGGCTACGAGCCGCGGATGCATGGCCTGCTCGACCCGGCGGTCCCGGCCGCGACCATCGCCGGCCTCGACCTGATCCGCGGCGCCAACGGGGAGCTGCTGGTTCTGGAGGACAATCTGCGGATGCCGTCGGGCTGCAGCTACGCGATCGGTGTCCGTGAGGCAGTCGAGCCGGCGCTCGGCGCCGCGGCCCGCCCGCGCCGGCTCGACTCCTATGTCGGCGACCTCGGTGCGGCGATCCGCGCCGCCGCCCCCGACGGCCGCGCCGACCCAGCGGCTGCACTGGTCTCCGACGGGGCGCAGAGCGGCGCCTGGTACGAGCATCAGCGCCTCGGCCGCGAGCTCGGCATCCCGGTCGTGGAGGCACGTCAGCTCGAGGTTCAGCGCGGGCGCCTCTTCGCCCGCCGCGGGCGCGAGCGCCAGCAGCTCGACGTCCTCTACCGCCGCCTCGACGAGGATCGGCTGAGCGCACCCGATGGCAGTCTCACCGGGCTCGGCGAGCTGCTGTTGCCGGCCCTGGAGTCGGGCCGGCTGCGCTGCGTCAACGCCTTCGGCACCGGCCTCGCCGATGACAAGCTCGCCCACGCCTACGCCGAGAGCATGGTCCGCTTCTACCTCGAGGAGGAGCCGCTGCTGCGCTCGGTCCCCAGCTTCGACCTCTCCGACGAGACAGCCCTGAAGGGGGCGCTGGAGCGCCTCGACGAGCTGGTGGTGAAGCCGCGCGACGGCTTCGGCGGCCGCGGGGTGACGATCATGTCGCGGGCGACCGCGGGTGAGCGGCGGCGCACGATCGGGCTGGTGCGGCGGCGGCCGTCCGATTTCATCGCCCAGGAGACGGTCCAGCTCTCCAGCCACCCGACCGTCTGCGGCGGCCGCCTGCGCCCGCGCCGGGTCGACCTGCGCCCCTTCGTGGTCAGCGGCCCGGGCGGGGCCAGCGCCATGCCCGGCGGCCTCACCCGCTACGCCCGCGGCGCCGGCGAGATGGTCGTCAACAGCTCCCGGGGCGGTGGCTGCAAGGACACCTGGGTGCTCGACGCACCGGAGGCCGGGCGATGACGAAGACGCGCTCCCTCGCCTCGCGCCGCGAGCGTCCGCTGATCGGGGTCACGACCTCGGAGATGCGGCGGGCCGAGAGCCTCAACCCGACCCCCGAGGGGGAGCCGCCGACGCACCTGGAGATGGCGCTCGGGCTTCCCTACCTGCGCGGGCTCGAGGCGGCCGGGGCGCTGCCGCTGGTGATGCCGCCACTGGGCGAGGACGCGATCGAGCCGCTGCTCGACCGGCTCGACGGCATCTGCCTCTCCGGCGGTCCCGATCTCGACCCGGCCGGGTACGGGGCCGACCCCCATCCCGAACTGGGCCCGATCGAGCCCAACCTCGACCGCTTCGAGCTGGCGGTGGCGCGGCGGGCCGACTCGCGCGAAATGCCGATCCTGGCGATCTGCCGCGGCACCCAGGCGATCAACGTCATCCGCGGCGGCACCCTGCACCAGCACCTGCCGGAGATCTCGACCGAGATCGCCCACCGCCAGCGGACTCCCGGCAACCAGACCAGCCACCCGATCGAGATCGACCCCAAGAGCAAGCTGGCGGCAGCGCTGGGCGGTACCGAGATCGACGTCATCGATGTCAACTCCTTCCACCACCAGGCGCTCGACCGCGTCGGCGAGAACCTGGTGGTCAGCGCCCGCGCCCCCGATGGCACGATCGAGGGAGTCGAGGACCCGGTCCGTCCCTTCCTGATCGGCGTCCAGTGGCACGCCGAGACGCTGGTCCACCGGGTCTACGAGGCGGCGCTGTTCCGCAACTTCGTCGACGCCTGCCGCGACGACGGGGCCGAGTTCCAGCGACGCAGCGGTCGCGAGGTCGCGTGAGCGAGGGCGCCGCCTTGGCCGGCACGCTCCCGGCCTGGGCGGCCTGGGCGCCGCCGCACGAGCTCGGCGCCTACACGGTCGGGATCGAGGAGGAGGTGATGCTGCTCGACGCCACCAGCTGGGCGCTGGCGCACCGGATCGACAGCGTCCTGCCGCGCCTCCCCCACGCCGGCAGCGACAGCTACACGGCCGAGACCCACGGCTCGGCGCTGGAGATCCAGACCGGCGTCCACGCCCGCATCGGCGAGGCGGTGGCGGAGCTGGCGACGCTGCGCCGTGAGCTCGACGCGGTCCTGCAGCCGCTCTCGATGCGGGCCGCCAGCGCCGGCACCCACCCCTTCGCGGTCTGGCAGGAGATCGTCGTCTCCGCCGGCGAGCGCTACCAGTTCGTCTACGGCTCGATGCGCGAGCTGGCCCGCCGCGAGCCCACCTTCGGCCTCCACGTCCACGTCGGCGTCGCCGACCCGGAAGCGGCGATCTACGCCGCCAACCGCCTCCGCACCCACATCCCGCTGCTGCTGGCGCTCTCGGTCAACTCGCCCTTCTGGCAGGGACGCGACACCGGCCTCGCCTCGGCCCGGACGCCGCTCTTCCAGGCCTTCCCCCGGGTCGGCATCCCCCGCGACTTTGCCGACTACGCCGAGTACGTGGAGTCGGTCGACGTGCTGATCCGCTGCAACGCGGTGCCGGAGCCGACCTTCCTCTGGTGGGACGTGCGCCCCCAGCCGCGCTTCGGCACCGTCGAGGTGCGGATCATGGACGCGCAGACGAAGCTCGCCGACACCGCCGCGATCGCCGCCCTGGTGCAGGCGATCGTCCGCGCCGAGGTCGAGGGGTCCGAGCACCTGGAACGGGCGATGCCGCAGGAGGTGCTGGCCGAGAACCGCTTCCTCGCCGCCCGCGACGGCATGGACGCCGAGCTGATCGAGCCGGAGCTGGGCCGGCGGGTGCCGGCACGCGAGCTGCTCGCCGACCTGGTCGCGGTCTGCCGCCCCCACGCCGAGGCGCTCGGCTGCGCCGCCGAGCTCGACGGGGTCATCGCCCTCGGCGAGCGCACCGGCGCCCAGCGCCAGATCGAGCAGGCGCGTTCGCTCGGCTCGCTCCCCAGGCTGGTCGGCCTGTTGGCCAGCGACTTCCTCGCGAAGAGCTAGTCGCCGCGCGGCGGTAAGACGAACTGCGTCACGATCAGGTTGGCGGCGAGCTTCGACGCGCCGTCGCGGATGCGCTCGAGCTTGACCTCGATCACGACCGTGGTGCGGCCGACGTGCAGCGGCGTCGCCACGGCGACGATCTCGTCGCCGAGCAGGCCGGATCCGAACACGTTCAGCTTCAGCTCGATCGTCGTGAAGTCGGCTCCCGGCGGGATGCTGCGGAAGGTCGCCCAGGCGGCGACGGTGTCGCCGAGCGCGGTCCAGACCCCACCATGGACGAAGCCGCCGGGGTGGAGGTGGCGCCGGTCGACGACGATGCGGCCGCGGGCGTGGGTGTCCTCGATCTCCAGCGGCTCGATCCCGAGGTCGCCGGGAAAGCTGCCGGGGAGGAACTGCCTGGCGTGCTCGACCTCGACCCGGGAGAGGTCGGCGCCCGCCCGCTCCATCAGCCCGCCCCCGCCCCGGCCGGCTCGGGAACCCGGCCGTCGAGGGCGTAGGCGCCAGGGTCCAGCTGCGCCGTACGGCGCCGGTACTGGCTCCACAGCCACGGCCACTGGCTCGGGTCGTTGCCGTTTGCGTCGACGTACCAGCTGGTGCAGCCGCTGTGCCAGACCGTCGCGGCCAGCGCCTCGCGCAGCTCGCGGTCGAAGGCGGCGGCCGCCTCGGGGCGGACCTCGATCCGGTCGGCGCCGGCGCGATCGAGCTCGCGCAGGGCGGCGAGCAGGTGGCCGACGCCGGCCTCGAGCGTGTAGACCACCGAGCCACTGCCGCCGTTGGTGTTCGGCCCGTAGAGCAGGAACATGTTGGGGAAGCCGGGCACCGAGGCGCCGAGGTAGGCGCGCGGCACCTCGGCCCACTCCTCGGCGAGACGGCGGCCGCCGGCCCCGACGATCTCCATCGGCGCAACGAAGTCGTGGCTGGCGAAGCCGGTGGCGAGGACGATCAGGTCGGCCGGGCGCTCGACCCCCGTCGCATCGCGGACGCCGCCCGCGGTCACCGTCTCGATCCGCTCCGCGATCAGCTCGACGTTGGGCTGGGCCAGAGCCGAGTACCACTCGTCGGTCAGCATGATCCGCTTGCAGCCGAACTCGTCCGTCGGGGTCACCCGGCGGCGCAGCTCCGGGTCCTTGATCGCGGCGTTTATCTGCAGCCGGCCGAGCCGCTTGAGGATCGCCAGCAGCGGCCCGGGGCGGGTCAGCGCCAGCGCCGTCAGCTCGTGGAAGGTGAAGTTGGCGGCGCGGTCGAGCCGGCGCAGCCGCGGGCGCGAGAGCAGCCGCTGGGCGCGCTCGGAGTAGGCGAAGTCCGACTTCGGCATGGTCCAGCCGGCCGAGCGCTGGTAGACGTCGACCTGGGCCACCTCGGGCTGGATCGCCGGCACGACCTGGATCGCGCTGCAGCCGGTGCCGATCACCGCCACCCGCTTGCCGCGCAGCTCGACGCCGTGGTCCCAGTCGGCGGTGTGGAAGGCGGGGCCGCCGAAGTCGGCGAGGCCTGGGATCGGCGGCGTCTGCGGAACCGAGAGCTGGCCGCAGGCGGCGACCAGGATCTCCGCCTCGTGCGGGCCGGCGCTGGTCTCGAGCCGCCAGCGCCGCCGCCCCTCGTCCCACTCGGCGCTGCGCACCTCGGTCCCGGTGCGGATCCGGTCGAACACGCCGAAATGACGGGCGACGCCCTCGACGTACTCGCGGATCTCCGCCTGCGGGGCGAAGCGCCGCGACCAGCGGTTGGGCGCGAAGGAGAACTCGTAGAGGTGCGAGGGCACGTCGCAGGCGGCGCCGGGGTAGGTGTTGCGCTGCCAGACCCCGCCGACGCGGTCGGCCTTCTCGAAGACGGTGATGTCCTCGTAGCCCTCGCGGTGCAGCATCGCGGCGGCGCCGACGCCGCCGAAGCCGCCGCCGACGACCGCGACGCTAGGCGACACCGAAGCCTCCCATCCCGTGGTCGCCGAAGGGCTCGTCGCGCTCCCGCACCGCCTCGCGGAAGCCGGACTCGGCGGCGCGGCGGACGAAGGCGTGGCCCTCCTCGGTGTGGCGGGCGACGCCGTCGAAGAAGGTGCCGAGGGTCTGGGCCTGCCGCAGGCCCTGCGCTTCGACGGTCTGGTTGACCAGCAGCTTCATCATCGCCAGCTGGTTGATCGGCAGCCGCGCCACCCGCTCCAGCAGGTGCTCGAAGCGCTGGTCGAGCTCGGCCGCGGGGACGGCCTCGCTGGCCAGGCCCCACTCCGCCGCCTCCGCCCCGGTCAGCGAGTCGCCGGTCAGGAGCAGCCGCTTGGCCCGCATCGCGCCCAGCCGCAGCGCCCACATCGCCGTCGTCGGGGAGCCCCAGACCCGGGCCGGCGGGTAGCCGATCTTGGCGTCCTCGGCGATCACCAGCAGGTCCGAGCAGAGCGCCATGTCGGTGCCGCCGGCGACGCAGTAGCCGTGGACCTTGCAGAGCACCGGCTTCTCCGACTCGAACAGGCTCATGAAGCCGCGCACGTTGCGCGACATGAACTGGAAGTCGGTGACCGGGTCCCAGTTCGAATCCGGCCGATGGTTGGCGGCGATCACGGCGGGGTCGAGCGGCGACCCCGGCGGCGCCTCCGCCCCACCCAGCTCGCTCATGTCCCCCTCGGCCGAGGCCACCAGGTCGTAGCCCCCGCAGAAGCCGCTGCCGTTGCCGGCGAGCGCGATCACGTGGATCGAGGGGTCGAGATTCGCGGCCTCCACGCACTCCGCGATCTCCACCGGCATCCGCGGCGTGATCCCGTTGCCTCTTCCAGGCCGATCGAGGGTAA
>DASUNU010000152.1:0-26762 GCA_036276995.1 Solirubrobacterales bacterium | reverse complement strand
GCGCAGCTACAAGCCCGACCCCACTCACTTCAAAGAGGCGGCCCGCCGCATGGGCGGCAAGAGAGGCTGGCTGCACATCGGCAGCGACTACACCAACGACGTCGCCCCGCTGCTGAGAATGAACGTGCCGGTGATCTGGGTCAACCGCCATGGCGAGAAACTGGAAGGGCGCAAAGCCCCCAGCGCCACGGTAAAAAACTTTCGCGAAGCAGCGAAAAAGCTCGGCGCGTCCTGAAGAAGTTCTAGCGTTCACGGCGCAACTCCGGCAGGAGGCGCCGGTTTCGACGCGTAGTTCTTCTTCTTCCTATGAATAGGTTCGCTCAATCACAGACTTCAGTGCGCGCCCTCGCGGGGGTCAGGCTGCTCCTGGCCGCCAGCGTGCTGGCCCTAATCAGCGCGCTCGCCTTCGCGATCGGCCAGGAGAGCGCCGGCGCCGCCCAGCCCGACCGCCAGCAGACCCTGCTGCCGGCCGGCCAGAAGCCAAACATCGTCGTGATCCAGACCGACGACCAGACGATCGACCAGCTCTACGCGACCTACACCCCGCCCGGCGGCGGCCCGATCCCGGCGATGCCGAACACG
Organism: Solirubrobacterales bacterium; assembly: GCA_036276995.1. Lineage (GTDB taxonomy): Bacteria > Actinomycetota > Thermoleophilia > Solirubrobacterales > 70-9 > VAYN01. The sequence continues at coordinate 26,180 of DASUNU010000152.1, read as the reverse complement.
CTGGCCTCGATCGCCGGCAAAGGCATGACCTTCAACCGCTACTACGTCTCCTACCCGCTCTGCTGCCCCTCGCGGGTCAGCCTGCTGACCGGCCGCTACGCGCACAACCACAACGTGCGCGGCAACGTCCCGCCCAACGGCGGCGCCACCGGCTTCGGCTTCCGCCAGGCCAACAGCCACAACGTCGCCACCTGGCTGCAGGGCGCCGGCTACCGCACGATCCACATCGGCAAGTTCCTCAACGGCTACGGCGACGAACCGTTCGACGACGGCAAAACCGTGCCGCCCGGCTGGAACGCCTGGCACTCGGTGCTCAAAGCCGACACCCACCACTACTTCTACGGCTACACGCTCAACAACAACGGCTCGATCGAAGGCCCGATCGGCGACCCGGGTAGCTGGGACACCCGCGAATACGGGATCCGCGACGACTTCGGCTGCCCCTTCGCGCCGCTCAACGGCGAACCCTGCTTCTACGAGACCGACGTCCTCACCCGCATCGCCAGCGAAGAGATGCAGGGGACGCCGGCCGAACAGCCCTTCTACCTGCAGCTCGACTACACGGCGCCGCACGGTGACTTCCGCCGCCCGGCCGGGCCGGAGCCGGCGACCCGGCACTACGACTCCTTCGCCGGCGCTCAGCTTCCCCACGACAGCTCGGAAGGGGTCAACGAGGGCAACGTCAACGACAAGCCCCTGTTCCTCCGCGAAGCGGGCTATCTCTCGCCGGCCGAGCTGCACACCTACCGCGTCTACTACCAGAAGGGTTTGGAGTCGCTGCGCTCGATCGACGACGGCGTCCAGCAGGTGATCAACACGCTGGGAGCGATGCAGCGGCTGCGCAACACCTACATCATCTTCACCTCCGACAACGGCTTCTTCTACGGCGAGCACCGGCTCACCGGCGGCAAGTTCCTCGCCTACGAGCCGGCCACCCACATGCCGCTGCTGATCCGGGGACCGGGGATCAAACAGGGCAGCGCCACCGGCGAGCTGGCCTCGAACGTGGACATCGCGCCGACGATCCTCGAGCTGGCCGGGGCCGAAGCGGACAAAAGCATCGACGGACGCTCGCTCGTCCCCTTCCTGGTCGACCCCGAACTGCGCACCCGGCGCCCGATCCTCTTCGAGTCCTTCGTCGAGACCAACGACGTCAACGCCCAGGGCGGCGTGCCGCTGGCTGAAGGCGGCGCGGGCCGGGCCGGCCGGGCCGGGACCAGCAGCGCCCGCGGCAGGGCCTCCGACGAAGCCTCGGCCTCGATCGTCGCCCCGCCCAAGGACTACATCGGGATCCGCCTCGGCCCCTACAAGTACATCGAATGGCCGAACGGCGAAAAAGAGCTCTACGACATCAACAAAGACCCGTTCGAGCTCAACAACAAGGTCCGCGACCGCAACCTCTTCCCGATCCGCAACTTCCTCCAGGTCGAGCTGCGCCGCCTCGCCGAATGCAGCGGCCGCAACTGCCAGGAAACCACCGAGAAGCTGCCGCTGACCCGCAAACAGCAGCTGGAAATCAAACGGCAGAAGGAAAAGGAACAGCGGGAACGGGAAAAGCGGCAGAAAGAACGGGAAGAACAGCAGAAAGCGGCGCAGGGCCCCAAAGGCGACGCTAAATAGCCGGCTGACCCTGGGAGGGGGCCGGTGGGGCCTCCTCACTCGCCTGCCTGGCGGGATCGGTTGCGGCCTCCCGAGAATGTGCTCTCGGCCAGCGGCGCAAAACGTTCGGAGGCCCCACCGACCCCCTCCGAGCTAGGGCTGGCTTCGTAGCTCGGCGACTAGATCGCAGTAGCTGTCGCCGATGAGGTCGGCATCGTCGATGTCGAGCGAGTGGCGGAGTTCGGCCAGCAGCTTCTCCAGGCGTCCGAGATCAACCTCGTCTGGCGCGACGACACCCTCGAACTCGATGAAGCTTCCAAGATCTTCGACGCGATCGAGGTGGATCCTCACGCCCTCGTAGAGGAAGAGCTGTCGTTCTTTTTGGACCACGGCCTTGATGCCAAGCGCACCGGTCAGAGCAGCTTCCAGCTCGACGTCATCCTCGACCTCAACGATCCGGTAGCGGCTCTCTCTTTGCCCCAGGTCGTTGGAACGCTCATAGGCGATCAGGTGGGCAGGTGTGCCCTTCTCCCGACGCAGCTTCAAACGACCCCGAGGTACATCGAAATAGATGTCCTTCTGATGAAGCACGCCCCCGGCCTCCGCGCCCAACCCTTCGCATATCTCCCGCGATCTCACCCGGTCCCGATCGACAGCTTTCAGCTCCAGATTTCGACGCGGCAGACCCATGGGAACACCCTAATCCCAGCTCGCCGCGCTCTTCAGCGCTTGAAGTCGAGACGGAGGGTGGGGTGTGCCCCCGAACGTCTTCCGCCGCTGGCCGAGCGCACAATTCTCGGACGGCGGGAACCGATCCAGCCAGGTAGGCGAGTGAGGGGGTACACCCCACCCTCCGGCTCTATCGCAACCCGTCGAGCAGCTACTCGATGACGGCGAGAATGTCGCCGGAGGACACCGCAGCGCCCACCTCGACATTCAGAGAGGTCACTTTGCCCGACCGATGCGCCGTGATCTCGTTCTCCATCTTCATCGCCTCGATCACGCAGATCAGGTCGCCCTCGGCAACCTCGGCGCCCTGCTCGACGTTGACCTTGAAGACGGTGCCCTGCAGCGGTGAGGGCAGCGACTCGCTCGAGGCTGCGGCCCCGCCGCCGCCCTTGCGCTCGCGCTTCGGCGGTTTCTTGCCGTTGGCCGCCGCGAGAGCGGCGCCGCCGGCGACCGCCTCGCCGATCACCTTGACGTCGAAGAGCTTGCCGGAGACCTCGACCTTGTAGTCGCGCGTCACCATCTCGCCGCCGTCCTCGGAGGGCTCGGGCGGGGAGGCGTCGGCGGGGGCCGTCGACTTCAGCCAGTCGCGGTCCTCCATCAGGTCGCGGCAGGTCTCCCCCTTGTCCCACTGCTCGGTGGCGAGGATCGCTTCGTGGAAGGGAATCAGGGTGGTGAGGCCGCCGGAGTCGTATTCGGCGAGCGCCCGCAGCATGCGCTGGGTCGCCTTCTCGCGGTCGACGTCCCAGACGATCAGCTTGGCCACCATCGGGTCGTACATCGGCGTCACTTCTGAGTTGCGCTCGACCCCGGAGTCGACGCGCACACCGGGGCCGGAGGGCTCGCGGTAGGAGTCGCCGATTGGGCCCGGGGCGGGCGCGAACTTCTTGTGCGCCGCCTCGGCGTTGATCCGGCACTCGATTGACCAGCCGCGCAGCTCGACGTCCTGCTGCGCGATCGAGAGCGGCTCGCCGGCGGCGACGAGGATCTGCTCGCGGACGATGTCGACGCCGCTGATCATCTCGGTCACGCAGTGCTCGACCTGGACCCGGGTGTTCATCTCGAGGAAGAAGTACTCGTCGCCGACCTGCATGCCCTCGATCGTGCCGGCGCCGCGGTAGCCGACCGCAGCCGCCGCGTCGGTGGCGATCTTGCCGATCCGCTCGCGCATCTCCTCGTCAACGTGCGGGCCCGGGGCCTCCTCGATCACCTTCTGGTGACGGCGCTGGATCGAGCAGTCGCGCTCGCCGAGGTGGATCACGTTGCCGTGGCCGTCGGCCAGGACCTGGACCTCGACGTGGCGCGGGTCCTCGAGGTAGCGCTCGACGTAGACGCGGTCGTCGGAGAAGAACTTCTCGCCTTCGCGGGCCGAGCCCTCGAAGGCCTCCTGCAGGTCGTCCGGGGTCATCGCCACGCGGAAGCCCTTGCCGCCACCGCCACCGGCGGCCTTGCAGGCGACCGGGTAGCCGGCTTCCTCGGCCTGGCGGCGGGCGTCGTCGACGTCCTTGGCGACCTCGGTCGAGCCGGGGACGATCGGCACACCGGCCTTCTCCATGATCTCGCGCGCCCGGGTCTTCGAGCCCATCGCTTCGATCGCCTCCGGCGGCGGGCCGATCCAGGTGATGCCGGCCTCGGCGCAGGCGCGGGCCATGTCGGCGTTCTCGGCGAGGAAGCCGTAGCCGGGATGAATCCCTTCCGCCCCGGCCTCCTGCGCGGTCTCGATGATCTTCTCGATCTTCAGGTAGCTCTCGGCCGGGACCGCGGGGCCGATCAGGTAGGCCTCGTCGGCGGCGCGCACGTGCGGGGCATCGCGGTCGATCTCCGAGTAGACGGCAACCGAGGTGATCCCCATCTCCTTCAGGGTCCGCGCGACCCGGATCGCGATCTCACCGCGGTTGGCTATGAGCACCTTCTTGAACACGGCGGCGCAGTCTATTTAGGCGGCGGACGTCAGGTCTGCTCGCCCCTTAGGGCGTCGTGAACTCGACCGAGACACAGCCGAATTCGTCGTTGTCCGGCGGCGTGTAGAAGCCGGCGAAAACGTTGACGCCGTCGGCGGTCAGGGTGCCGCGCATGAGGCTGTAGGTGAAGGTCTTGCCGCCGTTGCTGACGGTCGGCCGGCCTGCGGTGTCGAGGCTGACCAGCGCCGCGCGCTGGTTCGGGTAGGGCGTGCCGCCGCTGCCGCTGAAGCGGAAGATCGCCCGCGAGGCGGCGCCGGCGATCTCGATCTCCGGATCGGACGCGGTGAGGTCGATCGTGTGCGCCGCCCAGCGGAAGCTGACGCTGCCCTGGCCGTAGATGCCGGCGGTGCCGCTGAGCGGGTCGTACCAGCTCGCCCTGGGGACGAATTCGGCGCCGTAGGCGAGCAGGGCGTCGCTGCTGCTGGGGCGGTCGGGACAGGGCGAGGCTTTCGATTCGAGCGCGGTGGCGCCGCCGCCGACTTTGACCCCGTCGTTGGGAGCGACGCCGCTGGAGGCGTAGCGGACCCAGGAGTCGCGCGGGAACCAGGTGACCTTGACGTTGCCGACGTCGACCGCGGTCGCGGGCCGGGCCAGCAGCGGCGGCTCGGCGCTGGTGATCGGGGCCGAGGTCGGACCGCCCCCGGTCCCGCCCTTGCCGGGGCCGGCGCTTTCGGCCGCCGCCCGCTTCAGCATCGCGGCCAGGACCTGCACCCGCTTCTCGTCGCCGACCCGGATCACGACGCGAACCGCGAGCCGGGCGCTGCGGCCGGCGAGCTCGGCGAGCGCCCCTTTGCCGAGCTTGCCCTGGATCTTCGCCACGCCGCCCGCTTTCGGCAGCGTCCGCGGCGCCAGGATCTGCGCCCAGTAGCCCCGCCCCGCGATCGTCACCCGCACCCGTTTGGGGGTCGCGATCGTGCAGGCGGCGGGGCACTGGACCTTGCCGATCACGGTCGTGTTGCCCGAGTTGAGCATCCGCACCTTGGCCCCAGCCGGGGCCGCTGCCACGAGCAGCAGGGTCGCCAGCAGGGCGAGGAGCGAGATCGAGGCCTTGGTCTTCATCGGGCGGCGACGATAGCAGAGAGCATTAGGGTGCCCTAATAGCGCTGGAGCCATACTCTGCGCCCGATGTCGATCGAGCTGCAGAGCCACTCCACCGTCTCCGACGGCCAGCTCGCCCCCGCCGGCGTGGTCGAGGAGGCGGCGAAGGCCGGGGTCACCACCCTCGCCCTGACCGACCACGACGCGGTCGCCGGGGTGCCGGAGGCGGAAGAGGCGGCGCGCGCGGCCGGCATCGAGCTGGTGCCGGCGATCGAGATGTCCTGCGTGCACGAGTACGCCGAAGACCTCCACATCTGCGGCTACTGGGTCGACCTCGCGAAGATCGGCCCGGCCTGCGAGCGGGCGCAGCAGGAACGCCGCAACCGGGCCGGAGAGATCGTCGAGAACCTGCGCCGCGAGGGCTTCGACCTCACCCTCGACGACGCGATCCGCGAGGCCGGCGCCGCCGACTCGATCGGCCGTCCCCACATCGCCAAGGCGGCCGGGGCGACCGGCGACCTCGGTCCCTTCTTCGAGGAGTACCTGGTCCCCGGCGCCAAGGCCTTCGTGCCGCGCCGCTGGCCGTCCGCCGCGCAGGCGATCGAGCTGATCCGCGCCGCCGGCGGCGTCGCCGTGATCGCCCACCCCTACTGGGACATCTCCGAGCCGGAGAAGGTCGAGGAGCTGATTCGCTCGCTCGGCGCCGACGGGGTCGAGACCTTCTACCCCTCCCATGACGAAGAGCAGACGCGGCACCTGCTGGCGCTCTGCGAGGAGCTCGGCCTCGTGGCCACCGGATCGTCCGACTACCACGGGCCGACTCACAAGACGTTCGCGCGGTTCGGCGCCTACGAGACCTACGGCCTCGGCGAGCCGCAGGTTCCACCCCGGCCGTAGTTCGGCTACCCTAATTCGCTCTATGAATTAGGGCGTCCTAAGTTTTTGCTATCCGGGCGCTCACCGAAAGGAGCGAAGCCTTGTACTTGGTGATGAACGTGGTGCACGTGCACGAGGAGAAACGGGAGGCCTTCGAGCGCACCTTCCTCGAGCGCGACAGCCACGTCCACAAAGCGGAGGGCTTTGCCGGCTTCGAGCTGCTGCGCCGCGACCGCGATGGCGAGTACGTCGTCCTCTCCCGCTGGGAGACCAAGGAGGCGTTCACCTCCTGGGTCAACAGCGACCTCTTCAAGATGAGCCACCGCCACGCCAACGGCGAGCTCGCCCACAGCAGCGAGGTCCGCAACTACGACGTGATCGACACCCGCGTCCCCGCGTGACGGGTCGACTTACTCCCGCTATGCGGAACAAACTCGCCCCGCTGCTGGCGGCGGCGCTGGTCTTCGCTGCGCTGGCGCTGCCTGCGGTCGCTAACGCGGCGCCGCAGCCCCCCAAGCGCGTCGTCGCGCTGACCCCGTTCGCGGCCAACACCCTGGCCAAACTCGGCGTCACCCCGGTTGCGATCGGGCAGACGCTGGGCGGCGCGGAACGCTTCTCGCCGAAACTGAAGAACGTCACGGAGCTGCCGCTCTCGCACCCGAACGGCCCCAACCTCGAGCAGCTCGCCTCGCTCAACCCCGACCTCGTCTTCTCCTCGCAGACCTGGGCCAAGGGCAACCAGGCGATGGATGAACTGGGGATCGACGTCGTCGTCCACGACCCGCGCTCGGTCGCCGGCGCCTTCGCCGACACCTTCAAGATCGGCACGATCATGGGCCGTAAGCACTACGCCCGCGACCTCCTGCAGCAGCAGCGCAAAGAGGTCGAAGCGGCCGAACAGGGGATCGAGAAGCGGCCCAAGGTGATGCTGATCCTCGGCGTCGGTCGCACCCCCTTCACCTTCCTGCCCAATAGCTGGGGGGGCGACATCGTCACCCGAGCGGGCGGCAAGCTGCTGACCGGCGGCGTTACCTCCAACTCCGGCTTCGAGCGGATCTCCGACGAAGTCGTGGTCGCCGAAAACCCGGACATCATCATCGCCGTGCCGCACGCCAACGAGGACGACATCCCCTCGCTGACCGAATACCTGCGCTCGAACCCGGCCTGGTCCAGCACCAAGGCGGCCCAGAGCGGGCGGGTCTACATCTCGGTCGACAACTCGCTGCTGCAGGCGGGCACCGACATCGCCCGCACGATCCGCAAAGTTCGCCGCGCCTACCTGAAGAACTAGCGGGTGGCGCGGCGGGCCATCGTCTTCGCGGCGCTGGTCGCGGCGCTCCTCGCCGCGGTGGTCTGCTCGCTCGCTTTCGGTGCCGTCAAGGTGCCGATCTCGGAGGTGATCGACATCATCTTCGGCAACGGCGGCAGCCCGACCGACGTGCAGATCGTCGAGACCCTGCGCCTGCCGCGCACGGTCGAGGCGATGCTTGTCGGGGCGGCGCTCGGGGTCGCCGGGGCGATCCTGCAGGGGGCACTCGGCAACCCGCTCGCCTCGCCCGACGTGATCGGGGTCACCGGCGGCGCCGGCTTCGGGGCGATCCTGATCATCATCCTGCTGCCGGGCTCGATCGCGCTGCTGCCGCTGACCGCGCTCGCCTTCGGGCTGCTGGCCGCGGCGCTGGTCTTCGCCTTCGCCTGGACCGGGCGCAACCGCGGCAGCGTCGGCAAGGTCGTGCTGGCCGGGATCGCGATGCTCTCGCTCTTTACCGCCGGCACCACCGGGCTGCTCGCGGCCTTCCCTGAACGCGCCCCCTCGGCGATCTTCTTCATCGCCGGCGGCCTCACCTCGAGCGGCTGGCGCGACCTGGAGACGGTCTGGCCCTATTTCCTCGCCGGCTTCCTCGTCGTCCTGTTCCTGATCCGGCCGCTGGACCGGCTGGCGCTGGGCGACGACGTCGCCGCCTCGCTCGGCTCGCGCCCACAGGCGATCCGGCTCGGTGCCGGGATCGCGGCGGCGCTGCTGGCCGCGGCCTCGGCGGCGATCGCCGGGCTGCTCGGCTTCCTCGGCCTGGTCGTCCCGCACGTGGTGCGGATGGCCGGCGGCACCTCCAGCCACACCTACGTCGTCCCCGCTTCGGCGATCGGTGGCGCCGCCCTGCTGGCCGGTGCCGACACCCTGGCGCGCACCCTCCGCGCCCCGATCGAGATGCCGGTCGGCCCCTTCATGGTGATCCTCGGGGTACCCCTGTTCCTCTGGCTGCTGCGCAAGGCGGTCTGATGGAGGCCCTGCTCGAGGCGCGAGACGTCGAGGTCGAGATCGCCGGCACCGAGATCCTGCGCGGAGCCGACCTCGACCTGCGCGCCGGTGAGCTGGTCGCGATCGTGGGACCGAATGGCGCTGGGAAGTCGACGCTGGTGCGGGCCGTGTCGGGGCTGCAGAAGCCGAGCGCCGGCAGCGTCTCCTGGTCGGGCCGCGAGCTGGGCGAGATGCGCGGTCGCGAGCTGGCCCGGCGGCGCGCCTTCGTGCCGCAGCGGATGGCGGTCCCGGCCGGGGTCAGCGTGCGCGAAGCGGTGACGATCGGCCGCTCCTCCCACCTCAAGCCGCTGCGGCGGCTGACCGGCGAGGACCGCGACGGGGTCGAGCGGGCGATGGAGCGGGCGCGGGTCACGCGCTTCGCCGAGCGCGACCTGACCACCCTCTCCGGCGGCGAGCTGCAGCGCGTCCAGATCGCGATCGGCCTGGCCCAGGAGGCGCCGGTGCTGATCGCCGACGAGCCGACCTCCCAGCTCGACCTCGGCGCGACGATCTCCGTCGCCGGCCTGCTGCGCGAGCTCGCCGCCGCCGGCCTGGCGGTGCTCCTGGTCGTCCACGACCTGGCCCTGGCGGCCGCGGTCGCCGACACGGTCGTGGTCGTCTCGGAGGGCCGCACGGTCGCCAGCGGCGACGCCACGACGGTGCTGACCAGCGAGCGGCTGGCCGAGGTCTGGAAGGCCGAGGCGCACCTGACCGAGCACGACGGCCGCACCGCTTTGCATGTTGCGTGGTTAGAGCAACGGCAGGGTTAGGGCAACCTAATTCCGAGTTTGTTAGTTTGGATTGATTAGGGCTCCCTAATACCAGGTAGCCCAGACACCGCAGTGAGGCTTTAGGAGGCCACCAAGAGATGATCGCCCAACCGTCCCTCTTCAATCGCGCCTGTGCGGCCCTAGTGGCGCTCGCGACGCTGGCGCTCTGCGTAGCACTGACCACCGGGACGGCTGCGGCCGCAGAGGGCAGTGGCGAGGTAACCCTCTCGTTCAAGTCCGACGCCAAAGGCTCGCTGAGCAAGCAGGGGGTCAAGGTCTCCTACTCCGCCAAGGCCGGTAAGACCGGCGCAGCGAAGCGGGCGGGCGGGGCGCAGGTCGTCTCCCTGCCGGTCGACCGGCTGACCCCTGGCCCGGCGGCCGTCGTCGGCACCAGCGGCAGCCTCTCGCTGAGCCTGAAGGGCAAGACGGTCAGCCTCAGCGACGTGACCCTCCAGGTCGGGGGCAAATCGACGGCGATCGGCGCCAAGCTCGGCAAAGAGAAGCTCGTCTTCTTCCGCGCTAAGGGCAAGGCCAGGACCGATGCCTCCTCGGTCAGCCTCGACAACGCGGCGCTCTCGCTGACCAGCAAGGGCGCGAAGGCGCTGCGGGAAGCCCTCGGCGCCGGCGGCCTGAGCGCCGGCCCGGTCGGCACGGCGAAGTTCTACGCGGCGCTGGTCCTCGAGGCGCCGTCCCAGCCGGTGCGCTCGCCGCTGCCGGCGCCCCCGGCCAAGATCGACGACGGCGGACTCCTGCCCCCGGACGAAGGCCCCGCCCCGATCCCCTACCCCTACTCGGCCCAGTGCCCGGTCGGCAAAGCGAGCGGCAACCCCGGCTTCGGCAGCGCGCCCGGCACGGTCGCCGGCATCGCCGCCCTGCCCACCTTCGATCCGGGCACCGAGCAGAGCCTCAGCGGCAACGACATCGCGTGGGGCTTCAAGACCACCTTCCGCAACTACGTGCTCAATGTCGGCGGCGACCATGCGAAGGGGACCCTGCAGACGCTCGACGGTGCCGGGTCCACCCCGGCCGGGGCGACGATGGCGGCAGCCGGCTCGACCTTTGACTTTCCGTTCGCGAACGGGACCTATGAGGCCGGCGTCGCTCCCGACCACTCCGACGACAAGCTCGTCACCAGCGCCACCGGCACGGCCCTCTTCTGTAAGTCCGGCCACGGCTTCAGCGTCGTGATCAAGGACCCGACGGTGACGATCGACGGCGCTAACTCGCGGATCACCGCCGACGTCGGCGTCAACCAGAACGGGACCTGGTACCCGTTCCAGCGCGCCGACATCGCCGAGCTCGACCTCAGCGGCGTCGAGCCGCAGGTCGGCGACGGCGGCAACACGCTGGTCTGGGAGGACATCCCGGTGAAATTGAGCGCCGACGGCGCCACCGCCACCGGCCTCTACCCGGCCGGCGAGACGCTCGACCCGATCACGGTCGAAACCTCCCTGGATCGCCCGATGCTGACCCAGTGCACGATCGCCTCCGGCGACGTTCCCCCGACCACCGCGGTCGACTTCACCCAGGCGGTGCTGCCGACCCTGACCAACCCGGTCACCGGCAGCGGCGGCACGATCAACTGGGGCTTCCGCCGCTCGCTGCGCTCCTCGGTCCAGGCCACCGGCACCTTCCAGCTGCTTGGCGGGGCGACCGCGGGCTTCCCCGGCAACATGGGCGGCGGCAACGAACCGGCCCCCGCCGGCGGTCTCGGGAAATTCTTCCGCTTCCCGATCGCCAGCTACCAGTACGAAGAAGGCGTTCCCGGCGATCCCAGTGACGACCGCCTGATCGCGACCAGCAACGCCACGGTCGGGTTCTGCAACCCGGCGGCCGGCAACTACGGCGTCGTGATCTCGAAGCCGACCCTGATCATCGACGGTGGCAACTCACGCCTCGTCGCCAACGTCTACAGCTACTCCGGCGGCTTCCCAACGCCCTCGCCGAAAGGCTGGCTCGGCGGCCGGGTCGACCTGGTCGACCTCGACACCTCCGCGGTCGGCGCCACCTCCGGCCTCAACAGCGTGCGCTGGGGCGACGTCCCGGCCGACAACACCCCGATCACCACCGGCATCCCGGTCGACGGGGGCCTGAAGACGGAAGCGCTCTCGCTGGCCAACCTGACGATGGCGAGCACCGCGAGCGGCGGCTTCGACCCGGTCTCGGCGCAGATCGCGCTGCCGCCCGAACCGCACCCGTTCGAGACCGAGTGCCCGGTGCCGTTCGTCGAGGGCTCAGACGGGTTCGGCGACCTGCCTAGCGAGGTCTCCGGCCTCGCTGCCGCGCCCACCTTCAACCCCGGCACCGCCCAGAGCGTCGCCGGGACCTCGATCGAGTGGGGCTTCAAGGACTCCTTCCGCAACTACGTCATCAACGTCCCGCCGCCAGGCGGCTCGATCCAGGCGCTCGACGGCGCCGTCGCCAACCCGGCCGGAGCCTCGATGGCGGCCCCAGGATCGTTCTTCGACTTCCCGGTCGCAGAGGGAACCTATGAGCCCGGCACCGCGCCGGACCACTCCGACGACAAGCTCGTGGTCAAAGGCTCCGGCACGGCTCTGTTCTGCAAGGCCGGCCACGGCTTCAACGTCGCCCTGAAGAACCCGGAGCTGGTCATCGACGGCGATGACTCGCGCATCGTCGCCGACGTCGGCGTCAACCAGAACGGCACCTGGTACGGGTTCCAGCGCGCCGACATCGCCGAGCTCGACCTCAGCGGCGTCGAGCCGCAGGTCAGCGACAGCGGCAACACGCTGGTCTGGGAGGACATCCCGGCGAAATTGAGCGCCGACGGCGACCTCGCCACCGGTCTCTACGACGAGGGCGAAGGGCTCGACCCGATCACCGTGCGCACCTCGCTGCAGCGGCCGCTGCTGACCCAGTGCACGATCGCCTCCGGCGACGTTCCCCCGACCACCGTGGTCGACTTCACCCAGGCGGCGCTGCCGACCCTAACCAGCCCGGTCACCGGGACGGGCGGCACGATCAACTGGGGCTTCCGCCGCTCGTTGCGCTCCTCGGTCCAGGCCACCGGCAGCTTCCAGTTGCTCGGCGGGGCGACCGCTAACTACCCCAACATGGGCGGCGGCAACGAACCGGCGCCGGCCGGCGGTCTCGGGAAATTCTTCCGCTTCCCGATCGCCAGCTACGAATACGAAGAAGGCGAAGCGGCTAACCCGAACGACGATCGCCTGATCGCGACCAGCAACGCCACGGTCGGGTTCTGCAACCCGGCGGCCGGCAACTACGGCGTCGTGATCTCGAAGCCGACCCTTGTCATCGACGGCGGCAACTCGCGCCTCGTCGCCAACGTCTACAGCTACTCCGGCGGCTTCCCGACGCCCGGGCCGAAAGGCTGGCTCGGGGGCCGGGTCGAGCTGGTCGACCTCGACACCTCCGCGGTCGCCGCGGTCGCCGGCTCCGGCACGGTCAGCTGGGGCGATGTCGTCGCCGACGAAACGCCGCTCAGCTCGGGCATCCCGGTTGACGGCGGCCTGAAGACGGAAGCGCTCTCGCTGGCCAACCTGACGATGGCGAGCACCGCGAGCGGCGGCTTCGACCCGGTGGCGGCGCAGATCGCGCTGCCGTCGCCGTAGAGGGAGTTACTTAGGGTCCCCTAAGATGCCCCCGGTGCCGACCGCGCAAGAGACCGCAAGGATCACCAGCGCCGCCCTCCTGGCGGCGCTGGTGCTTCTGCTGCTCGGCCTAACGGCCTCGCCGGCCCGGGCGGACGTCGCCCAGGTCACGGTCGTCTCGCCCGGCGGCGCCCAGCAGACGCTCTCGCTGGAAGCGCTGGAGGGGAGCGAGGACGTGCGCGACCGGGCCTACGCCCTGCGCTCCGAAAGCGGCGAGAGCAGCCAGACCGTGACCGGCTTCTCGCTGGCGCGGGTCCTCGACGCCGCCGGCGCCGACCCCTACGGCTTCTCCTTCCTCGAAGTCCAGCGCCCGGCCGGCGGCGCCGTCCTGCTCGGCCGCGAGCAGGCGCTCGGCAGCGTCGGCGACGGCCCGGCCGTGGTCTATGCCGCCGGTGCCGGCACCGGCTTCCTGCGCCCAAGCGCCGGCAGCGAAGACTTCAACGCCAGCGACTCCTTCACCGCCCCGCAGGGGATCGCGATCGTGCTGCGCAAGGGCACCCACCTGAAGGTGCGGGCGACCGCCTCAGCCAAGCGCACCCGCCCCGGTCGGGCGGTCGACTTCAGCGCCGTGGTCGAGCAGGCCGGCGCGGGCGAGCAGCTCGAGTACTCCTGGTACTTCGACGACGGCGCCTCCGCCAGCGGCCCGGAAGCGAGCCACTCCTTCGCCAAACGGGGCAGCTACGACGTCGTCGTCGGCGTCACCAGCGACGGCAACGAGACCGGTGCCTCGGCCGTGGTCACGGTCCAGGTCGGCGCGCCCTCGGACGGCCCCAACCGCAAGGGCGGCGGCACCAACAAGAACGCCGACGCGCCCGATCACGGCGCCGCGGAAGGCCCGAGCAGCGGAGCGGGAGGCGCTGTCAACTCGGCGGAAGCGCCGATCGGTCGTGCCCCGCTGGACACGCCGCCTCCGGCGGCGTCGAGTGTCCCGCGGAACACGACCGATCGGCCCAAACAAGATTCGACGCCGCCCAGTCCCGTGGGCGAGCTAGTCGAAGGCGAACTCGTAAGTGCGGAGACTTCATTGCCACCGAAGCAGGCGCAGCAGGAAGCCGCGCGCACCGGCAAGCTCGAGGGCGACGGCGGCAGCGGGGGCGGCATTCCCGGCGTCGCCTGGGGGCTGCTTGGGGCGATCAGCCTGCTCGGACTCGGTGCCCTGACCGAGACCCGTAACCTGCTGCCGTGATCCCAGTCGCCACCGCCGCGATCGAGGAGCTGCTCTTCGACATCTCCGAGGCGCTGCTGGTTCCGGTCCTGATCCTCACCGTGGCGGCGCTGGCCATGGTCCTGGTCGAAGTCGGCTCGCTGCTGGTCGAGGTGCGCAAGCGGCGCCACCGCAACCTCTGGGCACTGGAGCGGGCGACCGAGGAGTGCCGCGCCCGCCTCGCCGCCGGCCAGCGCGACCAGGCCCTGGCGGCGCTGATGCCCTTCGCCTGGAACCAGAAGATGGAAGACGCCTTCGCCGGCGTGGTCGAGCAGTACGGCCACCCGCAGGCCGAGGCGCGGATCGCCAAGCGCCTCGCCGAGTACGACTACCTCTCGCTGCGCCGGCTCGAGCGCACCCGCATCCTCGTCCGCATGGGACCGGCGCTGGGCCTGATGGGAACCCTGATCCCGCTCTCCCCCGCCCTCGCCGGCCTCGCCGACGGCGACGTCGTCACCCTCACCGACAACCTCCGGGTCGCCTTCAGCGTCACCGTCGCCGGCCTCATGATTGGCGCCTTCGCCTTCGGCGTCTCGCTCGTCCGCGACCGCCTCTACGCCCAGGACTACTCCGACGTCGAGTACGTCGCGGTCAGCCTGACCACACCGAGCGACAACGGCATCCCCGCCTCTCCCCACAGCCACTGGGCGGTGGCCCCATGAAGGTCACGCCCCGCGCCCGCAGCCGCGACGACCGCGCCGGCGACCCGCTCGACGGCCTCGTCAACCTCTTCGACCTCGGCATCGTCCTCTCCGTCGCCTTCCTCCTCGCCGCCCTCTCCTCGCTCGACCTGACCGAGGCGATCACCGGCGAGAGAACCTCGCAGAGCGCCAACACCCGCCCCGCCGACACCGTCGTCGCCGGCAAGGACGACAAGGTCAAGCAGGTGCAGCTGAAGCCCGACGAGAAAGTCATCGGCCGTGGCGAACAGATAGGCACCGTCTACCGCCTCTCTGATGGCCGCACGGTCATCGTCCGCAAGCCTTAGTGACAAGGCGGGGCATGGCCGCCCCGCCTCTCGCTAGCCCAGCAGGCCGAGGACCTGGCGGACTGCCGTCTCCAGGTCGGGGTCCGTCGTCAGCTCCGGGTTCGCCGGGGCCTCGTAGGGGCTGCCGACACCGGTCAGGTTGGTGATCTCGCCGGCGCGGGCCTTGGCGTAGAGGCCCTTCGGGTCGCGCCGTTCGCACTCCTCCAGCGGCGTGTCGACGAAGACCTCGTGGAAGGGAATACCGGCCTCGCGGTGGGCGGCGCGAACCTTGTCGCGCTCGGCCGCGAAGGGGCTGACCAGGGAGACGATCGCGATGCCGCCGGCCTCGGCCATGAGGCGGGCGACCTCGCCGACCCGGCGCACGTTCTCGGCCCGGTCCTCCTCGCTGAAGCCGAGGTTGGCGTTGAGCCCGTGCCGCAGGTTGTCACCGTCGAGCATGTAGGCGAAACGGCCGCTGGAGACCAGGGTGTGCTCGACCGCGGTCGCGATCGTCGACTTGCCGGAGCCGGAGAGGCCGGTCATCCAGATCGTCGCCCCGCTCGTGCCCAGGGCAGCCCAGCGCTCGTCGCGCGAGAGCTTGCTCGGGTGGAAGGTGATGTTCTCGGCGACCGGGACTTCGCCGGTCGGCGGCCCCGCTTCGCCGGTACCGGTGATCATCCCCGCGGCCACCGTCAGGTTGGTGTGGGGGTCGACGAGGATGAAGCTGCCGGTGTTCTGGTTCAGCCGGTACTCGTCGATGAACAGCGGCGAGGCGGTGTGGACCGAGATCCGGCCGATGTCGTTGACCTCGAGCGTCTCGGCGTCGAGGTCGCGGTGCAGGGTGTCGACGTCGAGCTGGTAGCGCAGCTCCTCGACCTCGGCGGTGACCCAGCGGGTCGTGTGCTTGAGCTGGTAAGCCGTCCCGGTCCGCAGCGAGGAGGTCTCGTCGAACCAGCAGACCATCGCCTCGAAGCGCTGGCTCGCGGTCGGCTGGTTGGAGGGCCGGCAGATCATGTCGCCGCGGGAGATGTCGAGCTCGTCCTCGAGCCGCAGCGTCACCGCCATCGGCGGGAAGGACTGGGCGACCTCCCCGTTCGGGGTGTCGATCGCAGCGATCGTCGAGGTCCGGCGCGAGGGCAGGACCATCACCTCGTCGCCCTGCTTGAAGATGCCGCCGACGACCGAGCCGGCGAAGCCGCGGTAGTCGCGGTGCTCCTCGGTCTGCGGCCGGATCACGTACTGGACCGGGAAGCGGTTGTCGACCAGGTTGCGGTCGGAGGCGATGTGGACGTCCTCGAGGTGGCCGAGCAGCGGCTGCCCGTCGAACCAGGGCATGTTGGCCGAGCGCTCGACCACGTTGTCGCCCTCCAGAGCCGAGATCGGGACGAAGCCGAGGTCGGTGATCTCGAGCTTGGCGGCGAAGGCGCTGAACTCCTCGCGGATCTCGTCGTAGATCGACTCCTCGTAGTCGACCAGGTCCATTTTGTTCACGCAGAGGACCAGGTGCGGCACCCGCAGCAGCGAGGAGAGCAGAGCGTGGCGACGGGTCTGTTCGAGCACGCCTTTGCGGGCGTCGACCAGGAGCAGCGCCAGGTTCGCGTTGGAGGCGCCGGTGACCATGTTGCGCGTGTACTGGATGTGGCCGGGGGTGTCGGCGATCACGAACTTGCGCTTCGGCGTCGCGAAGTAGCGGTGGGCGACGTCGATCGTGATCCCCTGCTCGCGCTCGGCCCGCAGCCCGTCGGTCAGCAGCGCCAGGTCGGTCTCCTCGTTGCCGCGTTTCTGTGAGGTCTGCTCGATCGATTCGAGCTGGTCCTCGAAGATCGATTTGGTGTCGTGCAGGAGCCGCCCGATCAGGGTCGACTTGCCGTCGTCGACGGATCCGGCGGTGGCGATGCGGAGCAGCTCGGAGGCCACTAGAAATAGCCTTCCTTCTTGCGATCCTCCATCGCCGCTTCCGAGAAGCGGTCGTCGCCGCGGGTGGCGCCGCGCTCGGTGATCCGGGTCGCCGCCGTCTCCTCGATCACCGCCTCGTACTCGGTCGCGTTCGAGAGCACCGCGCCGGTCCCGGTGGCGTCGCCGACCGTGCGGTAGCGCACCATCAGCCGTTCGACGGTGGCGCCGTCGGGCAGCGGGAAGAACTCGTTGACGGCCATCAGCAGGCCCTCGTGGTTGACCACGTCGCGCTCATGGGCGAAGTAGATCGGCGGCAGCTCGACCTGCTCGCGGGCGAGGTAACGCCAGACGTCGAGCTCGGTCCAGTCGGAGATCGGGAAGACGCGGATGTGCTCGCCCTTCTTGTGGCGGCCGTTGTAGAGGTTCCAGAGCTCGGGCCGCTGGTTCTTCGGGTCCCACTGGCCGAACTTGTCGCGGAAGGAGAAGACCCGCTCCTTCGCCCGCGCCTTCTCCTCGTCGCGGCGGCCGCCGCCGAAGACGGCGTCGTAGCCGCCGCCCTGGAGCGCTTCCAGCAGCGCCACGGTCTGGTGGCGGTTACGGCTTTCGAGTTCGTGCGCGACCTTGATCCGGCCGGAGTCGATCAGCTCCTGGACCGAGGCGACCTCGAGCCGTAGGCCGAGCTGCTCGACCTGGCGGTCGCGGAACTCGATCACCTCGGGGAAGTTGTGCCCGGTGTCGACGTGCATGATCGGGAACGGGACCGGCGCCGGCGCGAACGCCTTGCGGGCCAGGTACAGCATCAGCACCGAGTCCTTGCCGCCGGAGAACAGCATCACCGGGTTCTCGAACTCGGCGACGACCTCGCGAATGATGTGGATCGACTCCGCCTCGAGCGTGTCGAGGTCGGTCAGCTCAACGGCTGCGGTGCGCACCGTGGTTGCCTCGTCCATCAGTGGGGGTGGAGCGCGCTAGTTGATCCCGCACTCGGTCTTGGACAGACCCGCCCAGCGACCGTCGCGCGAGTCGCCGCCCGGAGTGACCGGCTGGGTGCAGTGGGTGCAGCCGATCGACGGGTAGCCCTGATCGTGGAGGGGGTTGTAAGGAAGGTGGTGCTCACGGATGTAGTTCCAGACGTCGCGCTCGGACCAGTCCGCCAACGGATTCAACTTCCAGAGGTTGAATTTCTTGTCCCAGCCGAACTTCGGGGTCTTGGCCCGGCTGGCAGAGTCTCCGCGGCGGACGCCGGCGACCCAGCAGTCTACGGAAGAAAGCGCCCTCCGCATCGGCTCGACCTTGCGCAGTCCGCAGCAGGAATCGGGGTCGCGCTTCCAGAGCTCGTCGCCGTACTGCTCGGCCTGCTCCTCCAGCGTCAGGTTGTGGAAACGGTCGAACTCGATCCCCAGCGCCTCGGCAAGCCGGTCGCGGGTCTCGTAGCTGTCCTCGAAGAGCACTTCGGTGTCGAGGTAGAAGAAGCGCGCCTCGGGATTGACCTGGCTCGCCATGTGCGCCGTCACCGAGCTCGTTTTCTGGAACGAGCAGGCGATGTAGTGATCGGAGCCGAAGCTCTCGAACATCCACTCCAGCGCCTCATGGGCGCTGCGGTCCTCCAGTTCGGCGGCGATCGCCTCGTGATCGAGATCGGTGATTGTCGGCACCGTCCCGGATAGCGTGATCGGCGGTGGCTTCATGGTCACCGTGCGCTAAATCGCGCACTCCCCCTCGCCGCGCTCGACTTTGTACGGGCTCGATCGGTTCCAGTCGATGAACTGCTGCATCGTCTCGAGGCTGAACTCGGCCGGCAGCGTCAGGTCCTTGATCAGGCCTTCGAAGGGCTCGGGGCCATTGCGCTCGACGAAGGCGTTGAACTCCTCGCCCTCCTGGCGCTCGCCCTCGTAGAGCTTGATCCAGCGCTCGACCGCCTCCGGGACCCGTTTGGCCGGGAGTCGCGATTTCAGCCGCTTGCCGAAGATCACCTCGCCGCCCTCGAAGTTGCCGCCGATGTGCGGGATGTAGGCCGGGATCTGGCGCTCGCCGACTTTCAGCGAGGCGCCGTAGAAGCCGATGTTGGCGATGTGGTGCTGGCTGCAGCCGTTCGGGCAGCCGCTCATTTTGATGTGGATCCGTTTGGTCAGCTCGTCCTCGATCTGCATCGAGTCGACCTTCTCCTTGATCGCCCGGTTCAGGCCCATCGAGCTGGTGATCCCGAGTTTGCAGCTGTCGGTGCCGGGGCAGCTGACCACGTCGGTGATCTCACGGGCGCCGGCCTCGCCGAGCCCGAGCGCCAGCAGGCGCTGCCAGACGTCGTAGAGAGCCTCGTCGCGGACCCAGCGCAGGACGAAGTTCTGCTGCACGGTGCTGCGGGCGTGGCCGCCGGTGTACTCGCGCATGATCTGGCCGAGGCCGCGGAACTGCTCCGGGGTGAGGTCGCCGCGGGTGATCTTCACCTCGACCGTGGAGAAGCCCTCCTGGCGCTGGGCCTCGACGTTGCCCTTGAGGAAGCGCTCGAACTCCGAGGTGTCGCCATTGGGCGAGGCGGGCGCCGGCGGGATCGCGGGTGCGACCTCTTGCTCGTCGTCGTCGAAGCGCAGGCGCTCGACCAGCTCGGCGTCGAATTCGCGCTCGCCGACCCAGTCGCCCTCGAGCTCCTCGTCGAGCAGGTCGCGGAAGGCCTCGATTCCGATCTTGTCGATCAGGACCTTGATCCGGGCGCGGGCGCGGTTGACGCGCAGCCACTCCTGACGGTCGAAGATGCGGAAGATGCCCTCGGCGACCTTGAGGTAGTCGCCGTTGTCGGCCTCGACGAAGTCGTAGACGGTCGGCGCGACCCGGGCCATGATCGAGGTGCCGCCGCCGACCCGGACCTCGAAGCCCTTGACCCCGTCCCGTTCGCGGGAGATGAAGGCGATGTCGTGGATGCCGGTGATCGCGCGGTCCTCGTCGGAGCCGCTGAAGGCGGTCTTGATCTTGCGCGGCATCAGCTGCGTCGTCGGGTGGCGGACGAAGTAGCGGACGAAGGCGCCGGCGTACGCCGTCGGGTCGAAGATCTCGTCGGGGGCGACGCCGGCCCAGGGGTCGCCGGTGACGTTGCGCACGGTGTTGCCGCAACCCTCGCGCGAGGAGAGCTTGACGGCGGAGATCTCGCGGATCAGCTCCTCCATGTCGCGCAGCGGCACGTGGTGGATCTGGATGTTCTGGCGGGTGGTGACGTGCCCCTTGTTCAGCGGCGCGTACTTTTCGACCACGTCGGCGAAGGCGTCCATCTGCTCGGGGGTGACCCCGCCGAACGGGAGCTTGACGCGGACCATCTGCACGTCGGGCTGGCGCTGACCGTAGACGCCCTGTTTGAGGCGGAAGCCGATGAACTGGTCTTCGGCCAGCTCGCCGCCGAGGAAACGCTCCGCTTCGTTGTCGAAGTCATCGAACTCGTGCTCGATGATCGGGATGATGTGTCCCGGAACGTTCTCGTAGGTCTCCGGGTTCTCGAGCGTGCCGACACGCCCCTTGCCCCGCTGCTCCTTGTTCTCTGCCATGACTACATCCATGCGAGGAAAATAGCAAAACCTGACAGGGATTAGGGTATTTCCTGCTCAGAGGCGGTTTTTGGCTTGCAGCCAAGGCGTTCGGCGCTCAAGAGGCCCTGAGCGCCTCGCTCCGCCCCGCTGTCAACTACTTGCCAGAGGATGCGGCTAGGTGTGCGACGGTTTGCCTTGCGCCTGCAGGATCGACGCCGCCTCGCCTGATTCGGCCACGCGGCCGCCTTCGGGCTCCAGTGGCAGGCCGGCCTCGGACCAGCCGACGATGCCCTCGCTCATCTTCACCGCGTCGTAGCCGGCCGCGGAGAGCGCATCGGCCGCCATCGCGGAGCGATTGCCGCCGCGGCAGTAGACGACCACCGGGCGCTCTTTGTCGATCTCGCCGGTGCGTTCAGCCAGCTCCGCCAGCGGCAGGTGGGTAGCGCCGGCGATCCGCCCCGCCTCCCACTCGTGGTCGGCGCGCACGTCGACCAACTGGGCGCCATCGTCGATCAGCTTCTGCGCCTCGTCGCGCGAAATCTCTTTCCCCGCCTCGTCGCTCATCAGTCGATCTCCGTTCCCTCGATCAGAAAGGCGACCCGAACGTGGGCGCGGTACTCATCGAGGTTCTCGCCGCGGATCCCGGTCGAGACGATGTCGACGGCGCGGATGTTGCGCAGCGTGCCCTGGGCCTGGCTCAGAGCCTGTTTGGCCGCATCGTCGGTCGAGGTTTTCGAGCTCCCGACCAGCTCGATGATTTTCACGACAGCCATTTCTCTCCTCCTTCTAGATCCTGCACGCTCTGCTTGGCACTGACGCCCTCGATCAGCGCCGCCCGCTGCCAGCGACTGATCGCCGGCCCGGCCTCCACCGGCGCTGCTCCCGTCTCCGCCTCGAACCGCGCGATCGCCGCCGCCACGGCGGCTGCCTCGTCTCCTTGCGCGGTCTTGGGTGCCACGGGACAAGCCTAGTCAACGAACCGCGGCGTCCGCCCCAAAGCTCAGGCGCGCTGCCCGCGCCGTTGCCGCAGCAGCGCCTCGACGCGCGCGATCGCCCGCTCCGGTTCGCGCTCGAGCCGGGGTCCGGTCACCCGGGTCATCCCGATCCCAAGCAGCAACAGGTCCTCCTGCCGGATCCGGTCGCGCTCGAAGGCGGCCCGCGACCCGTGCGTCTCGTAGACGTCGAGTTCGACCACGAACCGCTCCGCCTCCCAGTAGGCGTCGAGCTCGAAGCCGCCGACCACGTAGTTCATCGCCGGTTCCGGCAGCCCCGCCTCCCGCACCAACCCAAGAAACCGCCGCTCCAACCCGGAGCGCGTGAACGCCAGCTCCGGCTGGTAGATGTCCAGCGCCCGCCGCAATGCCCCGTGCCCGGGGTGACCGACGGTCCGGGCAAACAGCTCATCGAACGCGACGAGGTCGAACACCCTGAGCTCCTCCGCCCGCTCGAGGCTCCGCTCCAGCGCCGACGGCGAAAGCATCGAAGCTGAGTGGAGGCCGTGACGTGGATGGTGCCGGGCCTGTACCTCAGCAGTCCATGCAGCCACCCTGCCGCGAGGTGACTTTGCGACCGATGACCTGCACGCGAGCACCGCTGCCATACAGCGGCCGTGCCAGGTCAGCTCACCGTGACCGACTGCGTACACGCCTTGATGCACTCGTCGGAGCCGTCCCACACCATGCGCCTTCGACGCCGAGCTCCGCGTGTAGCCCAGCGCACCTAGCTGCCGGGTTGAGACCACCCCGTGCTGCCGAGTAGCGAGCTCGAATAGCTCGCGATGCCCTTCGCGCCCATGCTTTTTGTCGCCCACAGGGCGACAAAGTGCGTACGCGCTCCAGACTCTCCCCCCGGCCCGGGTTCGGGCGGCGGGTCAAGCCGCGATTTGCGGCCTTGCTGCGCCTTTGGGGTCAGCCGTGGAGGCCGGGGACGGGGATGCCGTGTTTGACGATGGCGCAGTTGTAGGGCGCGGGGTCGAAGGAGTCGGTGATGGCGCGGCCCGAGGGGGTGCCGGTGCCCTTCGTCATCCCTTTGCCGTTCTTCTTTTTCACCGGGCGCTGGCCCTTGCCGCACTGGATGACGAAATCGCGGACGCCGTCGCGGGCGTCGATCACGTCGTCGCCGCCGTTGCCCATGAAGACGTCTTCGCCAGGCTGGCCGAGCATGCTGTTGGCGCGGCTGTCGCCGATCAACACGTCCCAGTCGAAGGAGCCCTCCATGTCCTCGTTGCTGTCGTCGAGGCGGACGCTGTCGCAGCCCTTGATCTCGTCGACCCAGGCGGCGTTTTTGGGGAAGGAGATGATCAGCAGACCCGGGTGCGCCTGGGTCTCGGCGAAGGAGGCGTCATCGCGGCCCGGACCGCCAACGATGGCGCCGCCGGCGCAGCCGCCGCCGGCCGCCAGCAGGTCGCCGTTGGGGCCGCCGTAGAGGAAGGTCGGGCCGGGCAGGCCGCCGACCAGGCCGTCGGCGCCGGCGCCGCCGTACAGTTTGTCCGCCCCGGTGCCGGCCTCGATTAGGTCGTCCTCGTCGCCGCCGACGATCACGTCGTTGCCGGGGCCGCCGGCGAAGCGGTTGCTGCCCACGGCGAGCAGCGAGCCCTCGACCTCCAGCCTGTCGTTGCCGGGGCCGAGGTCGGCCGTCAGCCATAAGCCAGGGCCGCCGGCCGGGCAGGACAGCCGCTTCGTGGCCCCCGGCGGAAAGATGCAGCCGGGCCCCGAGGCAAGCGGCTTGGTCGCCGTGACTTCAAAGGTGTTCGAGACTTCGTCGAAGGCGACCCGGAAGTTGTCGCGGCCGGCGCCACCGACGATCTGCAGGCCGGCGCCACCACCCGTCCGCGGGTCGAGTTCGACGTAGGCGGAGCCCTTGGGCGGCTTTTCTTTCCCACACGACAGGGCGCCGCCCTGCGGCGCGCCCTGACAGCTATCTCTGCCCTGGCCGCCCTGCAGCGTGTCGGGCCCGCCGCCGCCGAGCAGCTTGTCGTCGCCGGGGCCGCCGTCGATCACGTTGCCCTGGCCGTTGCCGATCAGGGTGTCGCGGAAGGCCGAGCCTTCGAGGCTCTCGAAGCCGAACAGCTTGTCGTGGCCGTCGCCGTAGGCGCGGTGCCTGGTCAGCGAGGCCCAGACCCCGGACCCGTTGGCGGCAGCGACGTCGGTCCCGAAGGATGCGATGTCGCCCTTGCCGGCGCCGCCGGACATGCGGTCCCAGCCGTAGTCGCCGTGGACCAGATCTTCGTTGCCGGGGCCGCCGTTGACGATGTCGATGCCGAGGTCGCCGGCCACCTCGTCGCCGGCCCCTGCCCCGCCCAGCACCTTGTCGTCGCCGAGGTCGCCGATCACCCGGTCGCCGTCGCCGGCGCCGCCGTCGATCTCGTCGTTGCCGCGGCCGCCGTGGATCAGGTCCGCCCCGGGGCCGCCGCAGACCAGGTCGTTGCCGAGGCTGCTGAGGATCGTGTCGTCGCCCTTGCCGCCCCAGATCACGTCGCGGTCGGGGGTGCCGCGGATGAAGTCGTCGCCGTCGGTGCCGACGATCTTCGCCTGGCGCCCGTGGCAGATCGGCGTGTCGATCGTCGTGTTGACGGTCGCCGCGACAGCGCTCACCGCGAATGCGGCAAGCGCCAACAGCGCAAGAACGATGACCCCCCTGGACCGGCTCACGTGCCTACATCGTATGTCAGGCGCTGCGGATCAGCTTCTTGTTGACGAACTCGTCGGCTCCGTAACGGCCGAGCTCGCGTCCGAAGCCGGAGCGCTTGAAGCCCCCGAACGGCAGCTCGGGGCTGTCGGCGCCGACCAGGTTGACGTAGACCATCCCGGCTTCGATCCTGTCGGCGACCCGCTCGGCCTGCTCCTCGTCGTTGGTCATCAGATAGGAGCCGAGCCCGAACGGGGTCTGGTTGGCGAGCGCGACCGCCTCCTCCTCGGAGCCAACCCGGTAGACCTGCGCGACCGGCCCGAAGAACTCTTCCTGGGAGGCCTCGTTGCCGGGCTCGATCCCGGCGAGGATCGTCGGTTCGAAGAAGGTGCCGTCGCGCTTGCCGCCGAGCACGACCTCGGCGCCGTTCTCGATCGCCCGCTTCACCTGGTCCTCGAGCCGGTCGGCCGCGGTCGCCGAAGAGAGCGGGCCGACCGCGGTGTCCTCGGCGGTCGGGTCGCCCGGACGGGAGGCCTCAAACTGCTCGCGCAGCTTGGCGACGAAGTCGTCGTAGAGATCGTCGGCGACGATGAAGCGCTTGGCCGCGTTGCAGGACTGGCCGGTGTTGTCGAGCCGCGCTTCCGCCGCCGCCTGGGCGGCGCCGTCGAGGTCGTCGGTGCCGAGCAGGATGAAGGGATCGGAGCCGCCGAGCTCGAGCACGACCTTCTTCAGGTTGCGCCCGGCGATCGCCGCGACCGCCGCCCCGGCGCGCTCGGAGCCGGTCACCGAGACGCCGCGGACCCGCGGGTCCTCGATCACCCACTCGATCTGCTCGTTGCTGGCGTAGATGTTCTCGTAGGCACCCTCGGGGACGCCGGCGTCATCGAAGATCGCTTGCATCGCCTCGGCCGATTCCGGGCACTGGGGCGCGTGCTTGAGCAGGATCGTGTTGCCGATCACCAGGTTCGGCCCGGCGAAGCGGGCCACCTGGTAGTAGGGGAAGTTCCAGGGCATGATCCCGAGCAGGACCCCGAACGGGCTGCGGCGGACGATCGCGGTGCCCTCGCCGCCGAGCAGCTCGATCGGCTCGTCGGCCATCAGATTCTCGGCGTTGTCGGCATAGAAGCCGTAGATTTCCGCCGCGAAATCGACCTCCATCAGGGCCTGCTCGATCGGCTTGCCCATCTCGCGGACGATGATCTCGGCCAACTGCTGGCGGCGCTCGGAGTGCAGCTCGCCAACCTTGCGCACCAGCGCCGCCCGCTCCGCCACGGTGGAGGAGGCGCCCCAGGTCCGCGAGGCCTCATCGGCCCGGCCGATCGCGGCGCGCAGCTCGTCGTCGCCGATCTGCGGGTACTCCTTGACCGTCTCGCCGGTGGCTGGGTTGACTACCGCGTAGGTGCTCATTCAACTCCCCTTCGTCGACGCTGGTTCTAGAGATCGTTCGAGGCCGAGCGCCTCCTCGACCGGCACGTAATCCATCCCTACCCCCTCCGCCACGGCGGGATGCGTGACCTTGCCGGCGGCGACGTTGACGCCGGGACGCAGGCCCGGGTCGCGCCGGATCGCCTCGGCGACGCCGTGGTCGGCGAGCGCGATCGCGTACGGCAGGGTCGCATTGGTGAGGGCGTGGGTGGAGGTGATCGGGACCGCGCCGGGCATGTTGGCGACGCAGTAGTGGGTGATCCCGTCGACCTCGAAGGTGGGGTCGCGATGGGTGGTCGGGCGCGAGGTCTCGAAGCAGCCGCCCTGGTCGATCGCGACGTCGACCAGGACCGCGCCCGGCTGCATCAGCCCGAGCTGCTCGCGCGTCACCACATAAGGGGCGCGGGCGCCGTGGACGAGCACGGCGCCGATCACCAGGTCGGCCCGCGGCAGCATCTCTTCGACCGCCAGGGTGGTCGAGTAGACGGTCGAGCAGCGGCCGCCGAAGACGATGTCGAGCTCGCGCAGGCGGTCGATCGAGCGGTCGAAGACGAAGACGTCAGCCTCCATCCCGATCGCGATGAAGGCGGCGTTCATGCCGACCACGCCGCCGCCGATGACCATGACCTTGCCCGCGGCCACGCCCGGCAC
>DASUNU010000151.1:0-16886 GCA_036276995.1 Solirubrobacterales bacterium | reverse complement strand
CAGCTCGGCTCTTTGGAGAGCTCGATCAGCTCGTCGCTGCGGTCCGGCTGAACGTAGCCGAAGGTCTGGGTGCGCTCGTCGAAGACGACGTCGAGCTCGCCCTCCTTGACCCGCTGGTCGAGCCAGGCGCCGCGGAAGACGAGGCGGCGGATCCAGTGCACGAGGCTGCGGTTGGCGGGGCCGACCAGGTCCTCCCAGTTCTCGTTGATGTGCTCGCCGAGGCGCGAGCTGGGCTCGGCGATCTCGCCGCTGACCGCGAGGTCGAGGAGGTCGTCGAGCTCCTCCTGGCTCAGTCCCTGGTGGACGAAGCCGAGCTTGACCGCGGCCTGCTCGACCCGCTGTCCGAAATCGTCCTCGTTGAAGGCGAAGCGGAGCTCGCCGTACTCGAGTACGTAGTCGGAGCCAGACTCGTAGTTCCCTCTGCGGGTCGCTTTCTTATCCATGTGAGTTGAAGCCAATCCTGAACCCGCAAGCCCGGCGGGAGCAGGTCCATGATCTTGCCGATCATCGTACGCGCGTGCCTGTCCGGGGCAGTGCCTGAACGGCCGGTTGCACCGAAAGGGGTCGGCGGGGGAGAGTTGGGACCGTCTCGCGCCTTGGGGGCACGTGACGGCCGCTCGCTTCCAGCGCCTCCCTCGCCGCCGCATCTGTGGCCACCTCGTCCCGGTCGCGCGCGGCCTGCGTAGCCGCCTGCTCGGCCTCGCCCTGCTTGACCGCGAGCAGGCCGGCGCCGGCCTGCTGATCCCGCGCTGCGCCGCCGTCCACACCTTCGGCATGCGCTTCCCGCTCGACCTCCACTTCCTCGACGCGGCCGGCCGGCCGCTGAGGACGGTGTCCGCTGTACCGCCGCGGCGGTTCGTCCGCTGTCGCGGCACCGCCGCGGTTCTGGAGATTCCGGCATAGCCCTGCATCGCGTCCCTGATCTCGACCGGAGCCGGGCCTACCCTGTTTTCCAATCCCTAGCAAGCCGGATGGATTCGACCATCCGGCTTTCCATCGAAAGGAGCAAGTCCAAATGGCAAGCCATTGGAAGTCGCCGATCAGAGGCGGCCCACGAGTTCAAAACTGTTACGTGAGGCGTGCTCTGCCAAGTAGCTAGGCCCACTGGATTCGAGCTTTATCCGTCCCCAGCAACCCAGTAGGAGGTAGTCAAGAGAGACGCAGTGCCGCTGATGCCCTGTTTGTGCCGATTGCTTGGCAGAGCACGCCACAGACAGAGGAGGCGATATGCGGGGTCACGAGCGTGACCAAGAAGAGCGGTTACCGAGCCCGGACCAGATAGCCGGTGCTCAGCGGCGTGCCCATCCCGTCCCGGATACTGATCTGCGGGTCGGCACTGGGCCACGGACGCGGCAGGTAAGCGAACGCGAGCGACCTGAACCCTCGGGTGTGTGGTTAAACGGCGCCTTCGCCTTCTTCACCTGCGCCGTCGGGACGATTACGGCTGCGTTGACCCTTTCTGAGGGTGCGGCGGTACGGGCATCGCATTTCTGGGTCGCAACGGGAGGCTTGCTCCTGGCCGGGGCGTTGTGCCTGGCTGCCCACTGGGACGTGAACCGGGGGCGCCGGACGAAGCGGCGGGAGATTGAGGAAGCGGAGTTCTGATGAGCGTCTCATGTCGTCAGGGGGGAGAGTTTTGCTCGCCCGTTACTTAGGGGTCCAATGCTGCCGCGCCGCGAAGAGATCGCCAACGTCGTCGTCTGCGAGGACGACGTGATGACCCTGGAGCTGCTCTGCGACCACCTCGCGGCGGACCGCTTCGGGGTGATGCCGGCGCCCAGCGCCTCCGACGCGCTCCGTCTCTGCCGCTACAACCACCCGGATTTGCTGCTGCTCGACCTCTCGCTGCCCGACGCCTCGGGGCTCGATGTCCTGCGCGAGATCCGCAGCGCCGACGGGTTCGAGTCCCGCTTCGATCCCCGCCTGCCGGTGATCGTGCTGACCGGCCGCGGCGCCCAGGTCGACCGCGTCCGCGGCCTCAACGCCGGCGCGGATGACTATCTGACGAAGCCCTTCGACATGGAGGAACTGCGGGCGCGGATCGGCGCCGTGCTGCGCCGGCGCGACTCTCGCCGCGACGGCCCGGTGCGGGTCGGCGAGCTAATCATCGACCCGCTGCGGCGCCAGGTCACGGTCGGCACTCGCGAGATCCCGCTGGCGCGGAAAGAGTTCGCGCTGCTGCGCATCCTCGCCAGCGACCCGACCCGGGTCTTCGCCAAGCAGGACCTGCTGCTCGAGGTCTGGGGCTTCCGCAACCCCGGCCGCACGAGAACGCTCGACTCACATGCAAGTCGCCTGCGGCGGAAACTGGACCCGGAGCACAGCCGTTACGTGATCAACTGCTGGGGAATCGGATACCGACTCCTCGACGGCTGAGCCCCGGGTCTGCTGCTTAGTTCTGCGGTGACTCGAAGTGCAGCAGGGCGAGCTTGGTGTTGATCGAGTCGCCCTTCTCGTCGCTGAGACGGGTGGCGGCTTCAGCCTGGATCTCGATCGCCCGGTTGAGGGTCTCGGCGAGGACCTCGGTCAGGTCGGACCAACCCTGCTCGTCGAGCGCCAGCGGGGTGCGGCTGACGTGCGAGTCGGTGCGGGCGTCGATCGTGCCGGCGATCAGGGCCTCGGTGGCGTCCTGGCCGACCGTCTCCAGCACGCTGCCGACGATGCCTTTGCGGGCCGAGGCGGGGATCTTCTCCCACTCGCTGTCGCTGAAGAAGGTGCGCTCGGTGGCACGGTAGAAGTGCTCGACGGCGCCACGGCGGGGCTCGGTTTTGACCAGTTCGACGCAGTCGAACTCGAGCAGGGTTTTGACGTGGTAGCTGACGTTGCCAAGCGGCTCGCCGAGCTCCTGGGAAAGCTGGTTGGGGCTAGAGACGCCCTTGTGAAGCGAGGTCAGGATGCGCACGCGCAGCGGGTGGGCGAGCGCCTTCGCAAGCTGCTGGGTGATGCCCTCGGGGGAGGTTTTGGTCTGGGCCACGGGGATGACTCCATTCAGTTGGGGGACAGAGGTGGTTAACGAACGTTACCTTCCACCTCGGTTTCTAAATCAAGTATTCCAAAACGCTCCGTCGTTTCCGTGGTCAATGGCCTTTTCCTATGCGAAAAAAGCCGAGCAAGATCGCAAGATTACGACCAATCAGGCGAATATTTGAAGCGGTTTTGCTCCAGATCCGGTCTTATTAGCTGCGCACCCGCTGGCCCGAGGCGCCTGGCCGAGACCGCTTTGGGATGGCGGGTGCGCTATTTGCTCCTTATTCGCCGGCGGGGTGGGGAGAGATCGCCGGGGCCGCGTCCTTAGGGGCGCGTGTCCAAGCCGACGAGGGCAGAGCAGTGAGCGTCGAGGCGGCCGAGCTGATCGCGGCCTGGCCGGTTGGTGTCTCGCTGGCCGCGGCCGCGGCCGTCCACGGACTGCGCGAAGGGCGGCGGCGGGCCACGCTGAACGAGGCGCTGCATGAGCTGCGCCGGCCGTTGCAGGCGCTGGCGCTGGCCACGCCGGCGGGGCGGGCGGAGCCGGCGGCGATCGAGGGATCGCTGCGGATGGCCGCCTCCGCCCTGGAGCGGCTCGAGCACGAGATCAACGGCGAGGAGGGGGATCCCGCGGCGCGGTCGTCGACGCTGGAGCCGGTGGCACCGCGACCGTTGCTGGAAGCGGCCATTGCGCGCTGGCGGCCTCGGGCGGCGCTCAGCGGCAGCTCGCTGCGGCTGCGTTGGCGAGCCGGGGAGGCGGAGGTGCTCGGCGACCGCTGCTTCCTGGCACAGGCGCTCGACAACCTCGTCGTCAACGCGATCGAGCACGGCGGTCCCGAGATCGTGCTCGCGGGCCAGGTCGTCGGCGGGCGGTTGCGCCTGGCGGTGATCGACTCCGGCCGCTCGCGCTCGCGCCGGCAAGGCGAGCGCCCGGCACCGTGTGGCGGGCGGGGCGCAGGGCGGTTCGCCCAGCTTTCTGGGCGGCGTCGCCGGGGCCACGGCCTCAGAATCGTGCGGCGCACGGCGGCCGCGCTCGGAGGCGAATTTCACCTCCGCGTCTCCGACCTGCAGACGCGGGCGGTGCTGGAGCTGCCGCTGGCGGGGTCAAAGCCGCTCGCGCATCGGGAGCCGCTCGCCACGCCTGGGCGCGCCGGCAGGGTGGCGGCGTGAGCCGGCGTGCCCGCGCCATTGCCTTCGTCGCCGCGGCCCTGGTCGCCGCGGTGGCGGCCGCGGCGATCGCCGACGGCTACGGGGCCAGCGTCGCCCGTGGCTACGGCGAGCTACGCCCGGTCGTGGTCGTCCGCGCCGGGTTGGTGCCGGGCGAGGCGATCGGGCCGGACGAGGCGGCCACGGCGCTGGAGCTGCGCCGCGTCCCGGTCCCGTTCGTGCCGGCGGGCGCCTTACGGGACCCAGCGGAGGCGATCGGCCTGGCGCCGACCGCGGCGATCCCGGCCGGCGCCTACCTGCTCGCCGCGCAGCTGCGGCCGCCGCGCGGCGAACGTCCCGACCCGCTCGGGCTCGGTCGCGGCCGCCACCCGGTCGAGATCGCGGTCAGCGGCGCCGCGGCGCTGATGCTGGCCGGCGCCCAGCCGGTCGGGCAGAAGGTCGACGTCGTGGTCAGCGCCGAACCGACCGGTTCCGGCCCCGGTCGCACCTACGTCGCCGCCGCGGCGGTGCCGCTGCTGGCGCTGGCGCCGGTCGGCGAAGGGACCGAAGCGAGCCTGGCGGCGGCGACGCTCGGCCTGACCCGGCCGCAGGCGCTGCGCCTGATCGGGGCCGAGAGCACCGCCCGCAAGCTGACCCTGCTGCCGCGGGACTGAGCGGTGGCGACGCGCGAGCGGATCGTCGCTGAGCTGGCCGCGGCATTGCGGGCGCGGCTGGTGGAGCGGCGCCGGGCCGAGGCGGCGGCGGGACGGGAGGGAGGCGACCTCGTCGCGGCGGTGCGAGAGCTGGTCGACGAGGAGGCGGCGCTGCTCGGGGCGGCGGACCGAGAGGAGCTGGCGGCGCGGATGGTCCGCGACAGCGTCGGCCTCGGGCCGCTGGAGCCGCTGCTCGCCGACCCCAGTGTCGAGGAGGTGATGGTCAACGGGCCGGCCAGCGTCTACGTCGAGCGCGGCGGCCGGATCGAGCCGACCGCGGTCGCCTTTGCCGACGAGGAGGAGCTGCGCAACGCGATCGAGCGGATCCTGGCGCCGCTGGGGCGGCGGGTCGACGAGCTCAGCCCGATGGTCGACGCCCGTCTCGCCGACGGCTCGCGGGTCAACGTGGTGATCCCGCCGCTGGCGATCGACGGGCCGCTGCTCTCGATCCGGCGCTTCGGTGCGCGCCGGCCCGGTCCCGAGGAGCTGGTCGCGCTCGGCACCCTGACCGCGGCCCAGCGCGACCAGCTTGCCGCGGCGGTGGCGGGGCGGCGCAGCATCCTGGTCAGCGGCGGCACCGGCTCCGGCAAGACGACCCTGCTCAACGCGCTCTCCAGCTTCATCGGGGCCGGTGAGCGGGTGGTGACGATCGAGGACGCGGCCGAGCTGCGCCTGCAACAGCCGCACGTGGCGCGGCTGGAGAGCCGGCCGGCGGGGGTCGAGGGGCGGGGCGAGGTGACGATCCGCGACCTGCTGCGCAACGCGCTGCGGATGCGGCCGGACCGGATCGTGATCGGCGAGGTGCGCGGGACCGAGGCGCTCGACCTGCTGACGGCGCTCAACACCGGCCACGACGGCGCGCTCTCGACGGTGCACGCGAACTCGCCCGCCGATGCGCTCGCCCGCTTGGAGACGCTGGCGCTGATGGCGGGGGTGGGGCTACCCCACGCGGCGGTGGCCGAACAGGTGCGGCGCGGGATCGACCTCGTCGTCCAGATCGAGCGGCGCGGCGACGGCAGCCGCGTCATCACCGAGATCGCCGAGCTGGCCTGGGCGGCGGGGAGCACCGCGGGGCGCGGCGGGGACGGCCGGTGAGCGGGCCGGGACCGCTGCCGGTCCTGGTCGGTGCCGTGGCCGGCGGGCTGCTGGCGCTGGCGGCGCGGGAGGCGCTGTTGGCCAGCCCCGCCGCCGCTCGCTGGCTGCGCCTGGCGCTGGAGCCGCTGCGCCGGGCGGGGCGCGAGGGCTACATGCCCTCGACCCTGGAGCGACGACGGCTGGCCGTGCTCGGCAGTGTCGCCACGGTAGCCGCGGGCTGGCTGCTCGGCGGGGCGGCTTTGGCCCTGCCGCTGGCAGTGGCCGGGCCGGCGCTGGCCGGCTGGGCGATCTCCAGCCGCCGCCGGCGCTACCGCCGCGCGGTCGAGCGCTCGCTGCCGGAAGCGGCGACCGCACTCGCCGACTCGCTCGCCGCTGGCCGCTCGCTGCGGGCCTCGATACCGGCCGCGGCCGGCTCGCTCGATGGGCCGCCGGCGGCGGAGCTGGCCCGGCTCGGAGCCGAGCTCGACCTCGGCGCGACGACGCCCGCGGTGCTCGAGGGCTGGCGCCGGCGGATGCGCTCGGCCCGGGTCGATGCCTTCGTCGCCGCCCTATTTAGCCAGCGCCTCGCCGGCGGCGACCTGGCGGCGCTGCTGCGCCGCTTCGCTGCCGGCGCGGCCGAACGCGATCGCGCTGCGGAGGACGCCCGCGCCGCCACCGCCCAGGCTCGCTTCACCGGCCTGCTGGTGGTGGCGATGCCGAGCGGTGGCGCCCTCTTCGCCGAGCTGATCCAGCCCGGCTTCGTCGCCAAGCTGCTCGGCTCGCCGCCGGCCGCGGCGCTGCTGGTCCTGGCGGCGGCGCTGCAACTGGCCGGGTTCGTCGCGATCCGCCGTTTCTCGCGGGTGGCGGAGTGAGCGCCGCCGGCCTGCTGGCGGCCCTGGCAGTGCTGCTTGGCTGTGCCGCCCTGCGCGAGCTGCTGGCGGTGCGGGGAGGGATGGCCCTGCCGCCATTGCCGTTCGGGCTCGGCAGACGCTCGGCCCGGGCGGCGCTGCGGCTGGGGTTGCCGGAACGGCTGCGGCGCGCCGGCTTGGAGGCGCGGCTGCCGCTGGGCGCGGTGCTGGCGGCGAAGCTGGCAACCACCGCCTGCGGCGGCATCGCCGCTCTGTTCGCTGCGCCGGCAGCGCCCGGCCGCACGGCGCTGCTGGTCGCGATCGGCCTGCCGGCGGCTGGCTTCCTCGTCCCCGACGCCCTGCTCGAGCGCGAGGCGCGCCGCCGGCAGCGCCGCCTGCTCGCCGCCCTGCCCGACGCGCTCGACCTGCTCGCGGTCAGTGCCGGCTCCGGCCGCGGTCCCGCCGCCGGCCTCGAGCAACTGGCCCGGGCGGGGCAGGGGCCGCTGGCCGAGGAGCTGCGGCTGACCGCCGCCGAGCTCTCCTACGGACTGCCGCTCTCGGCAGCCCTGCGTTCGCTGCGCGCCCGCGTCCCCGGTCCCGAGCTGGCGACCCTGGTCGCGACGATCGAGCGCTCGCGCCGCTTCGGCTCGCCCCTGGCCGAGCAGTTACGCCGCCAGGCCGGCGCCCTGCGCCGCGACGGCCGCCGCGCCACCGAGGAGCGCGCCGCCCGCGCCGCCCCCAAGATCCAGCTAGTCGTCGCCCTCGTCCTCGTCCCCTCGGTCCTACTGATGATCGCCGCCGCCCTCATTGCCAACGCCGAGACCCTGCTCGCCGGCTTCTAAAGAGCGGCTCCCCAACGGGTGGCGCCCCGTGGCGCCCGTTGGGGTGCTTACTCCGCCGCCTCTTCGCGCAGGCGCGAGGCCACGGTCGCGGCGGCGGCGCTGATCTGTTCCAGCTCGGCCGCCTTCTTCTTGTGGCCGCTGACGTAGCAGCAGAGGGTCGCGTCGACCAGCTCGAAGGCGAACTTGTCGGGGGCGCTGTCGGTCAGCCAGACGATGAAGCTGGGACTGAAGAGCCGGCGCAGCCAGACCGCGTCCTGCTGCTTGCCGGCGAAGATCTCGTACTTGCGGTCGAGCACCTCGCTCTCCAGCTTGACCCGCTCTTTCTTGGTCCGGAAGGCGTCCTCGAAGCCCTCCAGCGAGCGCAGCCCGAACTTGCGCTGGCAGTAGAGCTCGGGGACCAGTTCGGCGCTCTCGGGGACCGGGACCAGGGCGACCGTGTAGCGGTAGTAGTTGGTCTGCTTGTTGCCGTCGCTGTCGCGGCTCTCTTCCTCGTAGGTATAGAGAGCGAGGATCCCTTCGACCCCGGCGGCGAAGGGGCCGGAGAGGGTGCGCTCGGCGTAGCGGTCGTCGCCCTTGCGCAGCAGCGGCGTGGTCGGCGGCAGCGGCGCCCGGCCGCCGAGTTCGAGCCCGTGCTGCTCGGCGTAGACCTGGAAGAAGGCGTCCTCGGCGCGCGAGTCTGCGACCCCGAAGGCGATCAGCAGCGAGAGCAGGAAGGTGGCGAGGGCGGCGCCGCCGCCGATCGCGGCGCTGACGAAGATCGCCACGCCGGTCCCGACCGCCAGGGTCGCGCCGAGGATCAAGACCCAGGTCAGCTTGCTGCTGAGCAGGCGCTTGAAGTGGAAGCCGCGCAGGTCGTTGGCGTCGTCCGGCGGCGGTGCCGCCGCGGCGGGATCGACCGCGGGCGGCGGGCCGGCTTGCGGTTCGGGCGCGCTCACCGGCGCAACCTAGCGCGCGGCAACGGATGCAAACGGGGTTGCAGAGGGGGGTCGTGTTGCAAAGTGGGGGAGTGTGGGTTATTGTGGCGCTCGAGTTGAAGCCCAGGACCGGGGTGGTGAGGCTCCTCCCACCTCATCACTCCGGTCCCAACTCCTTTTCCGGTCCGCCCGCTCTCGCTCAGAAAGGACTCGCCGCCGGTGGCTTTTCGGGGTCTCTACGAGCACAGCCTCGATTCCAAGGATCGACTCACGGTTCCCTCCCGGTTCCGCGCCTCGCTCTCTGACGGCATCGTTCTCTCCAAGGGCTTCGACCCCTGCGTCTGGGTGCACACGACCGCCGAGTTCGAGCAGCTCTCCGACCGCTTCCTCTCGCCGCACAGCCCCTTCGGGCGCGACGCCCGCCAGCTCCGCCGCCGTTTCCACGGCGGCTCCTTCGACGAGAAGCTCGACTCGGCGGGGCGGATCCGCATCCCCAAGCCGCTGATCGAGCACGCCGGCCTCGACGGCAACTGCGTCGTGATCGGGGCGGGGGAGTACCTGGAGATCTGGAACGCCGAGGCCTGGGCGAAGCAGGAGGAGGAGCTCGACGCCGCCGCCCCCGAGATCGCCGAGGGCCTGGCCGGGGCCGGGGCGGCGACCGCGTAACCATGAGACTGCATGTCGCCAGCA
This sequence comes from Solirubrobacterales bacterium, assembly GCA_036276995.1. Classification (GTDB taxonomy): domain Bacteria; phylum Actinomycetota; class Thermoleophilia; order Solirubrobacterales; family 70-9; genus VAYN01. Next base: position 7,695 of record DASUNU010000151.1, on the reverse strand, counting down.
ACCCCCACCACAACCCGCTGCCGACGGGACGCCCCGGCGCGCACCTGGCCGGCGGCCCGATCGACCTCACGACGATGAGCCACGAGCCCGTACTTTTGCCGGAGCTGGTCTCCCTACTCGCCCCCGAGCGGGGGCAGACCGCGGTCGACTGCACCTTTGGCGGCGGCGGCCACGCCCGCGCCGTCGCCGAGCATCTGGGGCCGGAGGGGACGCTGATCGCGATCGATCGCGACCCTGCCGCGGCCGAGCGCTTCGCCCAGTTCGCGGCCGAGGCGCCCTGCCGCACCCGCTTCCTCAATCTCAACTTCGCGGAAGGTCTCGCCGCCCTGCACGGCGAAGGGTTGCGCCCAGAGATGATTTATGTAGACCTCGGGATGTCCTCGATGCAGGTCGATGCCTGGGAGCGGGGCTTCTCCTACTCCTACGACGCGCCGCTCGATATGCGCATGGACACGCGCCAGCAGTTCACCGCCGCCGACCTGCTCAACGAGTGGCCGGAGGCGCGGATCTCGCAGGTCCTGCGCCGCTTCGGCGAGGAGCGCTTCGCCGGCGGCATCGCCCGCGAGATCGTCCGCCGCCGCCCGCTCCGCACCACCTCCGAGCTGGTCGCCGCGATCAAGGCCGGGATGCCGACCGCGGCCCGCTTCGGCGGCGGCCACCCCGCCAAGCGCAGCTTCCAGGCGATCCGGATCGCCGTCAACGGCGAGCTCGACTCGCTCGACGAGGCGCTGCCGCTGGCCTGGGAGTCGCTCGCGCTCGGCGGCCGCTTCGGCGCGATCTCTTTCCACTCGCTCGAGGATCGGCCGGTCAAGCAGTTCCTGGCCGAGAAGGCGCGCGGCTGCCTCTGCCCGCCGGAGCTGCCGGTCTGCGTCTGCGGCCACGAGCCGGAGGCGGAGCTGCTGACCCGCCGCGCCGTCGCACCGGGGCCGGAGGAGGCCGAGGCGAATCCGCGCTCGCGCTCGGCCCACCTGCGGGTGGCGATGAAGATCGCCGCGGCGAGCGCGCCGGGGGAGACCGCCTGATGGCCGTCGCCGCTCCCAAGCGCAGGACGGCACCGGCGCCGCCGCCTTCGCGGACCACGCCGCCACCACGCCGCAAAGCCGCCGCGCCCGCCACCGCGCCGCGCAAAAAAGCCGCCCCGGCCAAAGCGCCCGGCAAACGTGCGCCCGCCAAAGCGCCGGCCAAACGGGCCGCCCGCCACTCGCCGCGCGCCCGCGTCGCCGCGCCGGCCCGCCAGGCCCCGGCGCGCAAAGCGCCGACCCGTAAAGCCCCAGCGCGCAAAGCGCCCGCTCGTAAATCCTCCGCCCGCAGCGCGCCGAGTCGCGCCCGCAGCACCGCCCAGAGCGCCCGCGCGGTCAGCGGCCAGCTGATCCCGCTCGCCGGCCGCACCGCGGTCGCGGTCGGCCAGCTGCCCGACTCCGGCCTGGTCGTCCGCCTCACCCGCGGCCGCGCCTGGATCGCCGTGCTCGGGGCACTGCTGGCCGGGATCGTCGCGCTAAACGTGGTCACCCTCAGCTTCGCCGCCTCGGCCGGCCGCATCGACGAGCAGATCACCCTGCTCGATCAGGAGATCTCGGTGATGAAGAGCAAGGACGCCCGCCTCTCCGGGATCGGCCCGGTGCGCAACGCCGCCGGCTCGCTCGGCCTGACGATGCCGGCCAGCGACGAGATCCACTTCACCGACGCCGGCCCCGAGAGCGTGGCCACCGCGGCCCAGCGCCTCGCGGCCGCCACTCCCTAGGAAGCGAGGGCGCGGGTGCGCTTGATCGAACGCCGGATCGGTCTCCTCTTCGCCGGCTTCCTGCTCTGCTTCCTGGTCGTGATCGGCCGCGCCTTCTGGCTGCAGGGGGTGCAGGGGGGCGCGCTCGCCTCGCAGGCGATCTCCCAGCAGACCGAGACCGTGATGGTGCCGGGCCTGCGCGGGACCCTGCTCGACCGCCGCGGCAACGCGCTCGCCGCCTCCGAGGACGCGGCGACGATCTACGCCACGCCCTACCAGGTGAAGAACCCGCCGCTGGCGGCGGAGAAACTGGCGCGGATCCTCGATCTCGACGAGGGCAAAGTGCTGCGCGCCCTCACCGCCGACTCAGGTTTCTCGTACATCGCCCAGAAAGTCAGCCTCGAACAGGCCGGCCGGGTCGAGCGGCTCGAGCTGGAAGGGATCGGCGAGCTGCCCGACAGCCGCCGCACCTACCCGCAGGGGGAGATGGCGGGCCAGGTGATCGGCGCCGTCGGCTCCGAAAACCAGGGCCTGATCGGGCTCGAGGCGGGCGAGGAAGACGTGCTCGCCGGCGACGACGGCGAGCGTCGCATCGTCCGCGATGCGCTCGGCGACCCGATCCGGCTTGAAACCGTGGAGGAAGCCGAGGACGGCGAAGACATCCAGCTCACCCTCGACCCGCTGATCCAGGCCGAGACCGAACGCGCCCTGGCCGGGGTCGGCGAAAGCTTCACGCCGAAGGGGGCGACGGCGATCGTGATGGACCCGCAGAGCTCGCAGATCCTGGCGATGGCGAACTGGCCACCGGTCGACCCCTCCGACCTCTCCGAGGTCAGCAACGACGACCTGATCAACCGCGCCACCGGATTCAACTACGAGCCCGGCTCGACCTTCAAGGCGTTCACGGTTGCCGCCGCGCTGGAGGAAAAGCTGGTCACCCCGGCCTCCTCGTTCACCTTGGCGCCCTCGATCCAGGTCGCCGACCGGGTGATCGAAGACTCGCACCCGCGCGGCACCGAAACCCTCAGCGTCGCCCAGATCCTCGCCCACTCCTCGAACGTGGGCGCGGTCACGATCGGGCAGGAGATCGGCGACGAGAAATTCAGCAAGTGGATCGACCGCTTCGGCTTCGGCCGCGAGACCGGGGTTCAGTTCCCGGCCGAGGAAGAAGGCATCGTGCCGGCGCTCGACGAATACTCGGGCTCCTCGATCGGCAACCTGCCGATCGGCCAGGGCCTGGCGGTGACCCCGATGCAGATGATGGCCGGCTACGCGGCGATCGCCAACGGCGGCATGCTGCGGCCGCCGCAGCTGATCAAGCGGGTCGGTGAAGAACCGGTGCACGAGCCGAAGGGCAAGCGGGTGATCAAGTCCGAGGTCGCGGCCGAGGTGCGGGAAATGCTCGAGGGCGTGCTCGCCCCCGGCGGCACCGCCTCCGAGGTCAGCGTGCCCGGCTACACCCTGGCCGGCAAGACCGGAACCGCCGAGGTGGCGGAAAACGGCACCTACTCGGAGACCAAGTACGTCGCATCATTCATCGGCTTCGCCCCCGCCAGCGACCCGAAGTTCCTCGCCGCGGTGATCGTCGACCAGCCGCAGGGCGACATCTACGGCGGCTCGGTCGCCGGCCCGGCCTTCGGCCAGATCGCCGGCTTCGCCCTGCCGTACCTCGGCGTCGCGCCCGAATAGGGCGCACCCGGGCGCCGTCGCCGCTAACGGCGCCCGACCGTGAAGTCGACGTCGGTCCTATGGGGGAGAACGGTCCCGGGCGGCTGCGACTGGCCGATCACGCGGCCACGCAGGCCAGGTCGGGCCGCGCTGCGTACGACGTCGCCGCTGGCGCAGGAGGCGGCGCGGAGGGCTTTCCGGGCCTCGACCGGGCGTCGGCCGCGCAGCTTCGGAACCACGCAACTCTGCGGCGGCGGATCGACCACCGGCTTTTGCTCTTCCTCGGAGGTGTACCAGCCCGAGTACCAGGAGATGAACAGGCTGCCGTTGCCGGGATAGGGCGGGTTGGGCGCGCCGCGTGGGGTCACAGCGACGGCCGTGGCGCCGGGCGCGACGTAGTCGGGCTCCACTCCATTGCCGCCGCCGGCGGCCAAGAGGGCGGTGTCGCCGCGGCGGACCGAGCTGGCGTTGCCGCCGCCGCCCAGGAGCAGGGAGAGGGTCTCGCCGGGAGTTACCGCCAGCGTCGCCTCGACCCGCGAGCCCCGGCCGCCAGCGAGATCGTCGCCGCCGCTGACCATGAACCCGGCAGAGGTAACTCCCGCGGGGACGACCCAGCTCTCTTCGCGCCCCTGGTCCGGGGTTTGGCCCGCGCTGCAGTAGATGCCCCGCATCAGTGGCCCGCTGTAGCCCGGGGCGGGGTCGCCATGGATGTTGGAGCACTGGCCGAAGGCCGGAGCGGCCAGCCAGAGCATTCCCAGCGCCACCCCGGCGATGGTCGAGCAGATGCGCGTGCGGCGCCTGCGGTTCCTGTTCATTGTCTCTCCCCCTGACTTGCCGCGGACGCCTTGGGAAACATCGCGTCACCTCAGTAGTTGCGGTGGCGGGGATGGGAGGGCGGCCGGGGGGCGAAATATCCTGGAACGGTGCTGCTCAGCGACCTGATCTCCGCCCTCGACGTCACCGGCCATCGCGGCGATCTCGACGTCGAGATCACGAGCCTGGCCTACGACAGCCGCAGGGTCGGGCCGGGCACGCTGTTCTTCTGTTTCCCGGGTGAGCGGGCCGACGGGCACGACTTCGCCGCCCAAGCGGTCGCGGCCGGGGCGGCGGCGCTGGTGGTCGAGCGCGAGCTGGAGTTGGAGGTGCCGCAGGTGGTGGTCGCCGACGCGCGGGCAGCGATGGCGCCACTGGCGGCGCGCTTCTGGGGCGATCCGACGGCGGAGCTGCGGGTGGTCGGGGTGACCGGGACCAACGGCAAGACTACGACCGCCTTCCTCGTCCGCGAGATCCTCGAAGCGGCCGGGACCCGGTGTGGCCTGCTGGGGACGGTGAAGCAGGTGGTCGGCGGGGCCGAGGAGGCGGTCGAGCGGACGACCCCGGAGGCGATCGACCTGCAGGCGACCTTCCGCCGCATGCTCGACGGCGGCGACCGCGCCTGCGCGATGGAGGTCTCCTCGCACGCGATGGCGCTGCGCCGGGCCGACGCGATCCACTTCGAGGTCGCCCTGTTCACCAACCTGACCCAGGACCACCTCGACTTTCACGCCGACATGGAGGACTACTTCCTGGCCAAGCGCAAGCTGTTCGAGACTGGGCCGCGGACCGCGATCGTCAACGTCGACGACCCTTACGGCGCCCGCCTGGCCGGAGAATTCGAGTGCGTCACCTTCTCCGCCGAGGGGGCTGAGGCCGACTACAGCGCCCGCGACGTCGCCTTCGACGCCGGCGGCGCCAGCTTCGCGGTCGGTGAGGTGCAGGTGCGGACCGGGATGCCGGGCCACTTCAACGTCGCCAACGCCCTCGGGGCGTTCGCGGCGACGGCGGCGCTCGGGGTCGAGCCGGAGCAGATCGCCGCCGGCCTGGCCCGGGCGGGCCGGGTGCCGGGCCGGTTCGAGCCGGTCGACGAGGGCCAGGGGTTCGCGGTCCTGGTCGACTACGCGCACACGCCGGACTCGCTGGAGAACGTGCTGCGGGCGGCGCGGCGGCTGACCGCCGGCCGGGTGATCGCGGTCTTCGGCGCCGGCGGCGACCGCGACCGCGACAAGCGGCCGAAGATGGGCCGAGCTGGGGCCGAGCTCTCCGACCTCGCCGTGATCACCTCCGACAACCCGCGCTCGGAGGAGCCGGCGGCGATCGTCGCCGAAGTCGCGCAGGGCGCCGGCGGCGGGGCGGAGGTCGAGATCGAGATCGACCGGCGCGAGGCGATCGCGCTGGCGCTGGCCCGGGCCGAGGCCGGCGACACGGTTGTGATCGCCGGCAAGGGTCACGAGCAGGGCCAGGAGTTCGAGGGCGGCCGCAAGGTCCCCTTCGACGATCGCGAGGTGGCCCGCGAGGAGCTGCGGAAGCTGGGCAGCCCGGCGTGAACCTGTCCCCGGCAGAGATCGTCGCCGCGCTCGGCGCCCGGGTTGTCGCCAAGGGCTCCCCGGAGGCCCCAATCCGGGCCACGATCGACTCCGGCGCCACCGGCGGCGGCGACCTCTTCTTCGGCCTGCGCGGCGCCAACCGCGACGGCGGCGAGTTCGCCCCCGCCGCGCTCGCGGCGGGCGTCTGGGGCGTCGTCGTCCGCGAGGAGCTCGCCCAGGACTGCCGCAATGTTGAGGACGCTTGGGTGCTCGCCGTGGCCGATCCCCTCGCTGCGTTGCAGGGGCTGGCGCGGGAGAACCGGCGGGGGCTGGGGGCGCGGGTCGTTGGGGTAACTGGGTCGGTCGGGAAGACCTCGGTCAAGGACATCGCCCGGGCGCTGTTGCCCGGTCGCGTCCACGCCAACCGCGAGAACCTCAACACCGAGATCGGGCTGCCGCTGACCGTGCTGGAAGCGCCCGACGACACCGAGACGCTGGTCCTGGAGATGGCGATGCGCGGCGCCGGCCAGATCGCCGAGCTGGGCGTGATCGCCGAACCGGAAGTGGCGGTGATCACCAACGTCGGCCCGGTCCACGTCGAGCTGCTCGGCTCGGTCGCGGCGATCGCCGCCGCCAAGGCCGAGGTGCTCGATGCCCTGCCGCAGGACGGCGTCGCGATCGCCCCGGTCGCGGCGGGCGAGCTGGAGCCGCACCTGGAGCGGGCGCCGCGGCTGCTGCGCTTCGGCCCCGGCGGCGACGTCGCCGCGCTCGAGAGCCGGGTAAGTGAGGGGGTGACCGAGGCGCTGATCGCGACCCCGGCGGGCGAGCAGCGCTTCCACTTCCCCTTCGCCGAGGCGCACAATTTGACCAACGCGCTGGCCGCGATCGCGGCCGGCGTCGCCCTCGGGGCGCCGCTGGCGCAGATGGCCGACCGCGCTGCGGACATAGGATTCTCCCGCTTCCGCGGCGAGCGCCTCGAGCTCGGCGGCGGAATCGTCCTCGTGAACGACTGCTACAACGCCAACCCGGTGTCGATGCGCGCGGCGCTCGACCATCTCGCCACCCTCGGGGCGGCGCGCACGGTCGCGGTCCTGGGCGAGATGGGCGAGCTCGGCCCGGGCGCGCCCGAGTTCCACCGCGGGGTCGGCGAGCACGCCCGCGGCGCCGGCGTCGACCTCGTGCTCGGGGTCGGCCTGCCGGCCCGCGACTACGGCCCCGACGAGCTCGTCGCCGACCCGGCCGAGGCGGCGGAACTGCTGGCGGCCAAACTCGAACCGGGCGACGCCGTCCTGGTCAAGGGCTCGCGCTCGGCCGGACTGGAGACCGTTGCCGAGCTGCTGCCGGAACTGCTGGAGGCCGCCTGATGGGCGAAGTCCTGATCGCCGGCATGGCGGCGATGCTGATCTGCATCTTCGTCGGCCCCAAATTCATCGAGTACCTGCGGGTTCGCGAGTTCGGCCAGCACATCCGCGAGGACGGCCCGCAGGAGCACCACGCCAAGGCCGGCACGCCGACGATGGGCGGGCTGATCATCTTCGCCGCGATCTGCGTCCCCTATCTGGTCCTCTCCGAGCGCGACCCGCAGAGCCTGACCGTGTTCGGCGTCGCCCTCGGCTGCGCCGCGATCGGCTTCGCCGACGACTTCATCAAGATCGTCAAACGCCGCTCGCTCGGCCTCTCCGCCCGCTGGAAGATCCTCTTTCAGGTGCTGCTGGCGCTGGTCCTCTGGTGGGTCGCCCGGCACGAGGTCGGGCTCGAGCCGATCCTCTACTTCCGCATCGGCGACTTCAGCCTCGACCTCGGCCCGGTGCTCTACTTCGTACTCGTCTTCCTCGTCCTCTCCGGCTTCTCCAACGGGGTCAACCTGACCGACGGCCTCGACGGCCTCGCCGCCGGCTCCTGCGCGATCGTCCTGCTCGCCTACACCGCGATCGCCTTCGTCGCCAACGAGCAGCAGGACCTGGC